>JAFULU010000283.1 GCA_017483125.1 Clostridia bacterium | reverse complement strand
ATTTTGCATTTTGCATTTCGGTCACAGACCGATAAACCCAAATTTGAACCCCTCTCACCCCGCCCCCATCCCCCTCATATACTGATTACCGAAACCATCCTCGGAGGTCAGCTATGAGCGCGAAAGAAACCCTACTCCAAGTCACCGTGGCCGCCCTGTCGGTCATCGGCTTTTACGGCATCCTCCACGCCCTTTTTGAGTGCCTCCTCACCCCCCGTGAGCTGGGCACCGCTGTCATCCTCACCCACCCCATCTCCCCCGCCGAGCTGGATATCCTCCTCTGCGAGGCCCGCCGTGCCCTGCTGGGTCGGGGTAAGCGGGTGGTACTGGCTGTGCCCCGTCCCCTGTGGGAGGGGGGCATGAGGGACTCCGACGAGTATGCCGAGGTCATTGAGAAATACGGCGTGGCGGTCTGCTTGTCCGACCAACCACCCACCCCTTGATCCCCCGATCCCCCATTTCACAGAAAGGAGGCACCGCCATGTCCGATACCCCCTACACCCCCAACCTCACCATGGATCTCCCCGACGCGACCCCCTCCAAGGACGGCCTGACCAAGCTCAAGGGCACCGTGGAGCATATCATCTACGCCAACGAGGACAACGGCTATACGGTTCTGGACTTCGGTCTGGAGGACGATATCGTCACCGCCTGCGGCACCATGCCCTACATCGGGGACGGAGACAGCCTCATTCTGTGGGGCAACTGGGTCCATAACCCCAAGTACGGCCGCCAGTTCAAGGTGGAGCAGTACGAACGGGACCTGCCCGCCGACTCCACCGCCATCCTCCGCTACCTTTCCTCCCGCACCGTCAAGGGAGTGGGCCCCAAGCTGGCCGAGCGCATCGTCTCCTGCTTCGGGGACGAGACCCTGGACGTCATGGAGAACCACCCCGAGTGGCTGGCCGATGTCCCCGGCATCTCCCGCAAGAAGGCAAACGAGATCTCGGAGGATTTTCGGGCCAAGTCGGGCATCCGCTCGGCCATGATGTTCTTCCGCGACTACTTCGGCGCGGCCATGACGGTGAAGATCTACAAGCAGTTCGGCTCCTCGGCCGTGGACGTGGCCAAGGAGAACCCCTACCGCCTCTGCGACGAGGTGGAGGGCGTCGGCTTTGAGCGGGCCGACCAGATGGCCATGTCCCTGGGGCTGGATCCCCGGAGCGAGGAGCGGGTCATGAGCGGTGTCAAGTACCTTCTCACCTCCAACGCCTCCCGCAACGGCCACGTCTGCCTCCCCCGCGAAAAGCTCACCGAGGCCGCCGCCCAGCTCCTCCGCGCCGACCCCGAGCGGGTGAAGGAGGCCATGAACATCCTGCTGGACAGCGGTGCCCTGATCTCCCACCGCTTCGAGGGGAGCGAGCTGATCTACGATAAGGCCGCCGACGGGCAGGAAAAGTATATCGCCGATAAGCTGGTGCTGTTGGACAAGCTCTGCCCCGCCGTGGACGCGGGGGATGTCAACGCCTTCATTGACCGCGAGGAGCGGGATCAGGGGGTGTCCTACGCCCGCGGCCAGAAGCAGGCCATTATCGACGCCCTGTCCCACGGCGTTATGCTGCTGACGGGCGGCCCGGGTACGGGTAAGACCACCGTGGTCCACGCTCTGCTCCATATCTTCCGCTCCATGGATATGTCGGTGGCCCTCTGCGCCCCCACGGGACGGGCGGCCAAGCGGCTCTCCGAGTCCACCTCCACCGAGGCCAAGACCATCCACCGCCTCCTGGAAATGGAGTTCGAGGAGGGATCGGGTCACGGCCACTTCCGCCGTAACGAGCAGGAGCTTCTGGAGGAGGCCGTGGTCATCGTGGACGAGGCTTCTATGGTGGACAACGCCCTCATGTGCTCCCTCTGCAAGGCGGTCAAGCCCGGGGCGCGGCTCATCCTCATCGGGGATGCCGACCAGCTTCCCTCGGTGGGGGCGGGACGGGTGCTCAACGACCTCATCGACAGCGGCCGCTTCGCCACGGTGCGCCTCACCGAGATCTTCCGCCAGGCTCGCGAGTCCCTCATCGTCACCAACGCCCACGCCATCAACGAGGGCACCTACCCCGACCTGACCGTCAAGAACAACGATTTCTTCTTCCTCCCCCGCCGCTACGACCGTGAGATCGCGGATACCGTGGTGGAGCTCTGCTCGACCCGCCTGCCCCGCGCCTACGGCAAGGCCACCGAGGGGGGCATCCAGATCATCACCCCCTCCCGCAAGGGTGAGGCGGGCACCGAAAACCTCAACCGCCGTCTTCAGAGTGAGCTGAATCCCCCTGCCAAGGGCAAAAAGGAGCTGAAGTTCCGCGAGACCACCTTCCGTGTGGGGGATCGGGTCATGCAGACCAAGAATAACTACGACATTCAATGGGAGAGCGGCAACGGCATGGATCAGACCGCGGGGAGCGGTGTCTTCAACGGCGACATCGGCACCGTGATCTTCATCGACCCCGCCGAGGAGGAAATGGTGGTGTCCTTCGACGACAAGGAGGCCACCTATACGGGAGATATGCTGGACGAGCTGGAGCACGCCTGGGCGGTCACCGTCCATAAGAGCCAGGGCTCGGAGTACCCCTTTGTCATTGTCCCCATGTACAACGCGCCCCCCCTGCTCCTCATCCGCAACCTCCTCTACACCGCGGTCACCCGTGCCCGCCGCATGGTGATCCTTGTGGGGAGAGAGGACGTCATCCGTACCATGGTGGACAATAATCGCCAGACCCTGCGATATACGGGACTGGCCGCGCGGCTGAGGCGGGCGTGACTCCTTTTGCGCGGAGATGGCCACTTCTTTCGGCTGCTTTCCCTCCGCGAACCCCAAAAATCGCAAAACCCCTTGACAGACAGGCTGTTTTGTGCTATACTATCACAAGATATACGTTGGGATACTGTTTCGGTATCCCCGAACACAGAAAGCGAGGTGAGTACGGTGTTCGAGAAATTTACGCGGGATATCGCCATAGATTTCGGAACAGCCTCTGTGCTGGTCTACGTCCAAGGACAGGGCATCGTCCTCAAGGAGCCCTCTGTGGTGGCCATTGACGTTTCCACCGACCGCGTGGTCAAGGTGGGTCAGGACGCCATGGAGATGCTGGGGCGTACCCCCGACCACATCGACGCCCTGCGCCCCATGAAGAACGGCACCGTCAGCCAGTACGAGGTCACCCTCCAGATGCTGCGCTACTTCATCCGCCGCGCCTGCGGTAAGGTGTGGATCCCTCCCCGCGTGCTCATCTGCGTACCCACGGGCATTACCGAGGTGGAGATGCGGGCGATCATGGAAGCCTCCCGTGAGGCGGGGGCCAGACGGACCTACCTCATCGAGGAGCCCAAGGCCGCAGCCATCGGCGCGGGACTGGACATCAAGTCCCCCGTGGGCAGTATGGTGGTCAACATCGGCGGCGGCGTCAGCGACATCGCGGTGCTCTCCATGGGCGGCGTGGTGGTGGCGGACTCCATCCCCGTGGGCGGCGACAAGTTTGACGAGGCCATTCAAAGCTACCTCCGCCGCCGCTACAACATCCTCATCGGGGAGCGCACCGCCGAGGACATCAAGATCAACATCGGCGACGTGTACGAGCATAAAAAGACGGGCTACATGAAGGTCACGGGCCGCTCCCTCACCGAGGGAACCCAGCGAGAGGTCCTCATCAGCTCCCGCGAGATGATCGAAGCCCTGTACGAGCCCATCACCGCCATCCTGGACTCCATCTGCTCGGTTGTGGAGCAGACGCCCCCCGAGCTGGTGGGTGACATCCTGCAGAAGGGCATGGTCCTGACGGGCGGCGGAAGCCTCCTCCGCGGACTGGATAAGCTCATTGAGCGGGTCACGGGCATTCCCGCCTATGTGGCCAAGAAGCCCATCAGCAGTACCGTCCTGGGCGCGGGAAGCCTTCTGCCCTACCTCGGCGGTATGCCCGAGGGCGTGATCACTCTGCCGTCCAGAGTCAATTCTTAAACCAAACAAGGAGAGGAAAGGAGCTATGGGAGTTTCTTTCCTCTTTGTGTTTTTGATTGAATTTTTCAAATTGGGGTCTGTCGGGCTGCGCCCGAAATGCAAAATGCAAAATTCAAAATGCAAAATCAGAGAACGAGAGACGGGGTGACGTGTCCTACACAGAAATGATTATCCTATAGGGGACACTGACTTTTCGGTTTTTGAATTACAAACTTTACCATAAAGATTGGCTTTTGCGTAAGCAAAAGGCTTCATTCATTTTGCATTTTACATTTTGCATTTTGCATTCTCAAACTACCCGATAAACCCAAATTTGAAATTTCTCCCACCCCATACATCATAAAGGAGTAACCCTATGTCAACCACCACCCGCATCCTCTCGGGCTACGAGCCCGCGTCCGTCCTCTCCTTCTTCGAGGACATCTGTGCCATCCCCCACGTATCGGGAGACGAGCGCGCCATCGCCGACTATATCGAGGCCTTCGCCAAGGCCCGCGGTCTGTCCTGCTACCGCGACGCCGTCCACAACGTCTTCATCAAGCTCCCCGCCAGTGAAGGTCATGAGTCCGCTCCCGCCGTCATACTCCAGGGCCACACCGATATGGTAGGTGAGAAGACCGCCGACTCCACCCATAACTTCGCCACCGACGGTCTGAAGCTCAAGGTCGATGCCGAGGGCTGGATCTCCGCCACCGACACCACCCTGGGCGGTGACGACGGCATCGCCGTGGCCATGATGCTGGCCATCCTGGATAATCCCCCCCAGCCTCATCCCGCCATTGAGTGCCTCTTCACCGTCTCCGAGGAGACGGGCCTGGAGGGCGCGTGGGCCTTTGATCCTGTGGCTATGGAAGCTACCGCACATACCATGATCAACCTGGACAGCGAGGCCGAGGGTGTCCTCACCGCGGGCTGCTCGGGCGGTATGCGCACCGATATTACCCTCCCTGTGACCTGCGAGAGTGCTGAAGGCGTGGCCGTGAGGGTGACTCTGGACGGCTTTACGGGAGGGCATTCCGGGGTGGAGATCCACGAGGGACACACCAACGCCATCAAGGCTATGGGCCGCATCCTCTCCGCCCTGACCGAGCCCTACGATTTCTCCTTGATCTCGGTGAGCGGCGGCGGTAAGGACAACGCCATTCCCCGCGACTGCACCGTGACGGTGGACCTCCGCGACACCGCCCACGCCGAGGATTTCGCCCGCGCTGTGACCGCCGAGGCCGAAAAGCTCCGCTCCGAGCCCAACATGATCCCCGCCGATAAGTCCTTCACCTGTACCGCCGAGATCCTGCCCGATCCCCCCGTCCTGTCCATGGACGACAAGACAACCCACGCCGTCCTGTCCCTTTTGACCCTCGTCCGCGACGGCGTCCTGTCCATGTCCGCCCACGTAAAGGGCCTGGTGGCGCACTCCCGCAACCTGGGTATTATCAAGACCCTCACCGACGGGGAGGGGAAGCCCACCGCGGTCAAATTCTCCATGTCCACCCGCTCCGCCTCGAACGGCCATCTGGACGACTCCCAGCGGGAGCTGACGGCTCTGGCCGCCGTTTTGGGTGGTGAGGCTACCCACCGCGCCCGCTATCCCGGCTGGGACTACGCCCCCGTCTCTCCCCTCCGCGACCTCTGGACCCGCGTCAGCGAGGGTATCTATGGCGTAACCCCCCGCATCGAGGTCATTCACGCAGGTCTGGAGTGCGGCATCCTCTGCGATAAGCTGGGGGAGATGGACATCATTTCGGTGGGCCCCGATATGCGGGACATCCATACCCCCCGCGAGATGCTCTCCATCCCCTCGGTGGAGCGCACCTACAGGTTGGTTTGCGAGACCCTTCGCGCGCTGGCTTGATGAAAATCACGGTTCTGTTCCCAATCTTTGCATAAAATTTCATAAATTTGTCTCGGTTTAGTACCGTAAGACCATAAAATCCCTTGACAATTTAACGAATTTTGTGTATAATATTATGTGGCCCTGCCTGCCTTTTACGGAACGGGCGGGGCTTCTGATTTTATTTTTTAGGAAAAGGAGGTGTATAAACATGGAACCGATTGAAATTCTGATCGTGGTGATCGTCGGTATCGTCTGTCTGGCTGTGGGTGCTCTGGTGGGTATTCTCTACCGCAAGCACGTGGCCGAGGCCAAGATCGGCACCGCCGAGCAGAAGGCGAAGGAGCTGGTCGAGGAAGGCACCAAGCAGGCCGAGACCCTGAAGAAGGAAGCTCTTCTCTCTGCCAAGGAAGAGATCATGCGCCAGAAGAACGACATGGAGCAGGAGATCAAGGAGCGCCGCGCCGAGGTGTCCCGCACCGAGTCCCGCCTCTCCAAGAAGGAAGAGAATCTGGACAAGAAGAGCGAGCAACTGGACAAGAAGAACGAGCAGCTGGACAAGAAGCTCAAGGACTGCGACGTAGTCAGAGAGCAGATCGACGCCGCTCTGGAGGAGCAGAAGCTCATGCTGGAGAAGGTTTCGGGCTATACCGCCGAGCAGGCCAAGGCAGAGCTGGTGTCCGAGCTGGAGGAGGAGATCCGCCACGAGCAGGCACAGCGCATTGCCGAGCTGGAGGAGCAGTACCGTGAGGAGGCCGACGATAAGGCCTGCCGCATCATGGCTCTGGCCATTCAGCGTTGCGCGGGTGATTTCGTTGCCGAGTCCACCATTTCCTCTGTGGCACTGCCCAGCGAGGAGATGAAGGGCCGCATCATCGGCCGCGAGGGACGCAACATCCAGAAGCTGGAGACCCTGACGGGCGTGGAGCTCATCATTGACGATACCCCCGAGGTCATCACCATTTCGGGCTTCGACCCCATCCGCCGCGAGGTGGCGAGACTGGCTCTGGAGAAGCTCATTTCGGACGGCCGTATCCATCCTACCCGCATTGAGGAGATGGTGGAGAAGGCCAAGAAGGACGTGGACGCCGCCATCAAGCAGGCGGGCGAGCGCGCAACCTTTGAAGTCAACATCCATGGCATTAACCCTGATCTGGTTCGTCTCTTGGGCCGTCTGCGCTACCGCACGAGCTACGGTCAGAACGTACTCCAGCACTCCATCGAGGTGGCCATCCTGGCCGGTATCATGGCGGAGGAGCTGGGCGTGGATCCCGTCCTTGCTCGCAGAGCAGGACTTCTGCACGACATCGGTAAGGCTTTCCCCTACGACGTGGAGGGCTCTCACGTGCAGATCGGCGTCAATGCCGCCAAGAAGTACAAGGAGGGCCGTGACGTGGTGCACGCCATCGAGGCCCACCACGGAGACGTAGAGCCCCAGACCGTCATTGCCGTTCTGGTTCAGGCCGCCGACGCCATTTCGGCCGCCCGTCCCGGTGCACGCCGCGAGGACATGGAGAACTACATCAAGCGTCTGGAGAAGCTGGAGGAGATCGCCGAGGGCTTCACAGGCATCGAGAAAGCATTTGCCATTCAGGCCGGCCGCGAGCTGCGCGTGATGGTCAAGCCCGATACGGTCCACGACGAGGATATGCCCCTCATCGCCCGTCAGATGGCCCAGAAGATCCAGGAAGAGGTCAAGTACCCCGGCCAGATCAAGATCAACCTTATCCGCGAGAGCCGCGCCACCGATTACGCCAAGTAATCAAAGCGGCCCACGGAATCACCCAGTCCCCCGGAGGGACCAGCTTTATCGTATTACAGATACGGGTGCTGTTGTCCGCACAGCCAAATGCGGTTTCCATACAGTGAACATAAAACCCCCCTGTCCATGATCGCCGCTAAGGCAGTACTCCACACAAGTACCCCAAAAGCGGTTTGGTATAAAGCGAACTGAAAAGCACGCAGGTTTTCCGAAAGGAGAGTCTGCGTGCTTTTTTGATATTGGGCAAAACAAAAACCGCCTGCGTGACCGTGACACGGGCGGTTATCTGTTCGTCTTGGGGTTGTCGGTGCGGCCGAGTATGTAATCGGCGGAGACACCGTAGTAGCCGCAGAGGGTCAGCAGATGGCGGATGGGCAGCTCGTTGGCCCCGCGTTCGTAGCGGGCGTACATGGTCTGGGAGGTGCCGAGGACGTCGGCGATCTGCTGTTGGGTTTTGTCGTGATCCTCGCGGAGGTCGCGGAGGCGTTTGGTGTAGTGCATAAAAACTCCTACGAAAATTTGGTTATAATTCATTATATCAAATATTTACTATTCCTATTGACTTTAGTGTAAAAGTGTACTATAATAAGATTGTCAAATTTTATCATAGGAGGTTGACAGTAATGACGAAAAAGAGTAAAGACGTCCGATTGAAACAGCTTTTGCGGCTGGGCATCTGTGGGGCGTTGATCGCGTTGATCGCATTGATCGGCGCGGTGATGGCGAGCGCGGAGGAGCCTGTTTATTCGGAGGGGTTGGAATTCACCTCCAACGGCGACGGGACTTGCTATGTTAGCGGGATCGGGAGCTGTACCGATACCGTGGTGAATATCCCGCCGACGAGCCCGGAGGGGGATGCGGTGACGAGCATTGGTTATGCTGCATTCTCTTACCGCAGTAGCCTCACGAGCATCACGATTCCCAACAGCGTAACGAGCATTAGCAATTATGCAATCTACAATTGCAGTAGCCTCACGAGCATCACGATTCCAGAAGGTGTGACAAGTATCGGTGCAGGAGTATTCTCTGATTGCAATAATTTGATATGCGTTGTTATTCCAGATAGCGTGATAAGTATGGGGAAGGATGCGTTTAAGGGATGTTCAAAGGTGATTGAAACTTACAATGGGTTAAAATATGTGGATAAATGGGTAGTCGGTTATGTGTCGGGTATTACTGAAGCGGTATTTCGTCAGGATACGGTTGGCATAGCTGATTGGGCATTCTTCGATTGTGATAGCCTAACGAATATTTCGATCCCTCAAAGCGTTACGAATATTGGAATGTATGCATTCTACAATTGCAGCAGTTTGGTGAGTGTTGTTATTCCCGAAAATGTAACGAAGATTGATGATTGCACATTTTGGATATGCAGAAATCTGAAAAGCATTCATATTCCCGAAGGAGTGACGAGCATTGGTGCGGGTGCATTCTCAAGTTGCGAAAGTTTGACGTATATTGGTATTCCTGAAAGTGTGACAAAAATTGGCAGTTCCGCATTTTCGGGGTGCAAGAGTCTCCGCACCGTCCATCTTCCAACTGGCTTAACGAGAATTGAAGATCATTTACTTGCTGATTGCTATGGCTTAACGAGTTTTACCATTCCCGAAAATGTGACGAGCATTGGTGATTACGCATTCAACTGCTGCCGTGGTTTAACAAGCATTAATATTCCTGAAAATGTGACGAGCATTGGAGAAGGCGCATTTGAGAGTTGTGTGAAAGTCACAAGCATATATATTCCCCAAAATGTCAATAGCATCGGTAATTCTGCGTTTGGTTTTTGTTACAACTTAAGACAGATTACGGTTGCGGATGGTAATATTAGATATTACAGTCGTGGAAATTGTCTGATTGATACAACTTCCAAAACAATAATTGCAGGTTGTAGAAATAGTATCATTCCTAAGGATGGGAGCGTGATACATATCGGTGACTATGCTTTTTACGGGTGTTATTATTTATCGAGTATATCTATTCCCGAGTGCGTGATAAGCATAGGTGATTATGCATTTCAGGCTTGCCGTAATCTAACAAAAATCCATATTCCCAAAGAAGTGGTGTACATTAGCAGTTATGCTTTGGGTTGTTCTAATTTGAGTCAAATTACAGTTGCGGAAGGAAATCCAGTCTACCACAGTGCTGGCAATTGCTTGATTGAGACAGCAAGCAAAACGCTAGTTGCCGGTTGCTATAACAGTACTATTCCGGTGGATGGAAGCGTAACAAACATTGGTGATTATGCATTCTATGCTCGTGAAAAAATGACGAGTATTGTCATTCCCGAAAGTGTGATAAGTATCGGAAGCAAGGCTTTTTTGGCTTGTAAGGAATTGACGAGCATCGTCATTCCTGCAGGCGTGAAGAGTATTGGTGATACTGCTTTCAGCGGTTGCGTAAATCTGAAGAGTTTTACTATTCCCGAAGGAGTGACAAACATTGGAGAGTCCACATTCAACGGTTGCGGAAGCTTAGAAACCATCACTATTCCGAAAAGTGTGACCAGTATTGGCGATTCTGCGTTCTGTGATTGTGAGAGTTTGACAGATATTGTGATTCCTGATGGGGTAAAGTATATCGGGATTAGTGCATTTAGAAATTGTAGTAGTTTGGCAAGCGTTACCATACCTAAAGGACTAAAAAGTATTAACCATTACACGTTCAACAATTGCAGTAGTTTGACTAGCATTACGATTCCTCATAGCGTGACGAGTATTGAACCCTATGCTTTTGCGGGATGTGAAAGCCTTACTGATGTTCATTTTGGTGCCACTAAAAACGAGTGGCGAAGAGTGACTATATCCGAAGAAAATGACGAACTGCTTTGCGCTACATTCCACTTTTTGGATGACTACTTCGACCTCACCTCCGCCTCCCTCACCCTGGGCACCTCCCTTACCATGAACTACTACGCCAAGGCCGACCCCTCCTACGGCACTCCCGCCATGCGCTTCACCTATCGCGGCAAGACCGAGTACGTCACGGGTGTGCCCGCCGAGACCGAGGGCGAGTACGTCTTCTCCCTGACGGGCATCGCTCCCCAGTGCATGGGTGAGAATATCAAGGCCGAGCTGATTCTGACCTTGGAGGATGGCACCGAGCTGGTGGTGGATGCCAAGGCGTCCTACTCCGTCCGTCAGTACTGCGACGACGCCCTGGCCGCCAACCCCGATAACAAGGCCCTGGCCACCCTCCTGGCCGACCTCCTGGTCTACGGCGACGCCGCCCAGGACTACACCGGCTTCAACGTGGACACCCCCGTCAGCGAGGGCTTCGCGGCCGCTCCCTCCGAGTGGGAGGCCGTGACCGACACCGACTTTACCCTGTCGGACAAGACCCGCGATGACATTCGCTTCACCTCCGCGGGCGTACGCTTCGGCCACGTTAACCGCCTCTACTTCAAGGTCAAGGCCGCTGACCTTACGGGCGTAACTCTGACCGTGAACGGTAAAACCTATACCGCCGCGGCTCTGACTCTCGTGGAGGATACGACGGACACCTACATCCTCTACACCGATCCCATCTACGCCACCGAGTTCGACAAGGTATTCACCGCCGAGCTTTCGGTGGATGGTGAGGTGATCCAGACCCTGACCTATAGCGTGAGGTCCTACGTCTACGCCAAGCAGAACAGCGAGAATACCGAAATGGCCGCGCTGGTCAGAGCCCTCTACGCCTACGGCCGCTCTGCCATTGCCTACAAACAAGAACAGTAAAGGAGTATATCATGGAAAAGAATCTGAATCAAACCGAACGTCGCCCCTACGTGAAGCCCGAAGCCGATCTTCTTGCTCTTCGTGTGAACGAGAATATTGCATACAGCGGGGATGAATTCGATGGAGAAGACGACAACTTCGATAATGCGTAAGGTCTTGCTCGGAGCGGCGATTCTATGCCTGCTTCTGACGTTTCTCTGCGCTTGCGACCGTCAAGACGTCCCCTCGGTAGATGAGGCGGTCACAACCTCTGTGGAGTCGGATGCCTCGACGGCTACCCATGACGGAGCGGATACCGAGACCTCCGCACCTGCCGATGGAGAGATCGATGTGACCGAAACCACAGCCGACACCCCGCAGGACCGTCCCGAGGAGTCCACGGCCGAGTCTGCCGATGAAGATACCGCCGAGGGTGGCACCATTGAGCTTCCCAAGGTGGAGTTTGACTGATCACCCCCATACGACCCGACCGCCATCCGAAAGGGTGGCGGTTTTTTGCACGAAATTTCGTTCAAGAACCGAAAACCCCTTGCATTTCAACCGATTTTGTGCTATACTAATAAGGAATAGTCATTCGACGGAAACCCACCTCCAAGGGTGGCGGATCCGTATCACCCATACACTCCAAAAGGAGGAAAAACCATGAAAAAGCATCCCCAAGCCGCCTTCCGCTTCGGCTCGGCGGTGGCCGCCATGCTGGCCCTGACCCTGCTTCTGAGTCTCACCGCCTGCTTCAACACCCCCTCGGTGGACACCCCCGAGGACAGCGACACCCAGGAGGCCGTCACCCTCCCCCCCGTCACCATCCCCGACCTCACCGATGACCGTACCCCTACCGATACGGCCGAGTACGCCGAGCGTCTGGATAAGCTTGCCGAGGACAATTCCCCCGCCCCCGCCTCGGACTTCACCTACGAGGTCACCGAGGACGGCGTCACCGTCACGGGCTACAACGGCGGCGAGCTGATCCTGGTCATCCCCGATACCATTGAGGACAAGCCCGTCACCGCCATTGCCGAGAACGCCTTCAAGGGCAAGGGTAACCTCAAGGCCATCCTGATCCCCGACAGCGTCAAGTCCATCGGTAAGTCCGCCTTCGAGGGCTGTCAAAGCCTCACCTCCATGAAGACTCCCGTCTACATCTGCGAGGAGGCCCCCTACTTCGGTGCCCTTTTCGGTGCCACCTCCCACGAGACCAACGGCGGCTTCGTCCCCGCCACCCTCTCCACCCTGGTGCTCACCGCAGGGGAGACCGTCCCCGACTACGCCTTCTACGCCTGCCGAGGCCTGGAGGCCGTCGCCCTCCCCGAGACCCTCACCGAGATCGGTGACTTCGCCTTCTACGGCTGTCAGAATCTGACCTATATCCCCACCGTCCATACGGCTCTCACCACCGTGGGAGAGCGGGCCCTCGCGGGCTGTGCCAAGCTGTTGAGCCTCACCCTCCCCGCCACCGTCACCTATATGGGCGCGGGTATGCTGGAAGGCTGCGGTAAGCTGGAGAGCCTGACCATCCCCTTCGTGGGAGGCTGTACCCCTGACTATCCCCTCACCGAGGAGGAGAAGGAAGCCATTGAAAACGGCGATGCCACCCACCCCGCCGAGTCCACCGCCTATTTGGGCTACCTTTTCGGCGCGTCCCACTACACCTTCACCGCGGGTTACCTCCCCGCCACCCTCATCACCGTGACGGTTGCCGAGGGCTGTACCGCCATCCCCGCCAACGCCTTCTTTGAGTGCGCCTCGATCCGTGAGATCCACCTCCCCGAGGGGGTGATCACCATTGGCCGCCGCGCCTTCTACGGCTGTGAGCGGCTGACCGCCATGACCCTCCCCGACAGCGTGACCGAGATCGGTGACGATGCCTTCCACGGTTGCATCCGTATGCGGAGCTTCACGGGGGGTAAGAGCCTGACCAAGCTGGGAATGCAGACCTTCATGAACTGCCTCTCCCTGGCCACCGTCACCCTCCCCGATACCGTGCACCACCTTCCCAATTCCTGCTTCGCGGGTTGCCTTTCCCTCACCACCCTCACCGCCGAGGGGGTCAAGACCCAAGGCGACCGCGTGTTCCACAAGTGCGGTAAGCTCCGCGGCTGGGACGATTGATACCCCAAAACCGAATTCCATCAAAAATAGGAGATAAATACCATGTCCAACTACAAGCTTGATACCATCTGCGTACAGGGCGGCTACAAGCCCGGCAACAGCGAGCCCCGCACCCTGCCCATCTACCAGAGCACCACCTACAAGTACGACTCCGCCGATCATCTGGGCGACCTCTTCGACCTGAAGGCTGACGGCCATATGTACTCCCGCATCTCCAACCCCACCCTCGCCTGTGTCGAAGCCAAGATCGCCGAGATGGAGGGCGGCGTGGGTGCCATGCTGGTCTCCTCGGGCCAGGCCGCTAACCTCACCGCCGTGCTGAACATCACCTCCGCGGGCCAGAACATCATCTCCCTGGCCTCCATCTACGGCGGCACCGTCAACCTCTTCGCCGTCACCCTGAAGAAGATGGGCATTGAGGTGCGCTTCGCCACCCCCGACATGACCGACGAGGAAATCGAGGCCATGATGGACGAGAACACCCGCCTGCTCTTCGGCGAGACCGTGGCCAACCCCGCCCTGGTGGTCTTTGATATCGAAAGATACGCCAAGCTGGCGCACAAGCATAATATGCCCCTGGTGGTGGACAACACCTTCGCCACCCCCGTCCTCTGCCGTCCCTTTGAGTACGGCTGTGACATCGTCACCCACTCCACCACCAAGTACATGGACGGCCACGCCACCGTGGTGGGCGGCTGTATCGTGGACAGCGGTAAGTTCGACTGGTCTGTAGGCGGTCGCTACCCCGAGCTGACCACCCCCGACGACTCCTACCACGGCGTGGTCTACACCGAGTCCTTCGGCCCCGCCGCCTACGTCACCAAGGCAAGAGTCCAGATGCTCCGCGACATGGGCAACACCATGTCCCCCATGGCCGCCTTCCTGCTCAACCTCGGCCTGGAGACCCTGGCCCTCCGCATGGAGCGCCACTGCGCCAACGCCCTGGCCGTGGCCGAGTTCCTCCAGAACCACGAGTGCGTGGATTGGGTGGACTACCCCCTGCTCCCCGGCAACTCCCAGTACGACCTGGCCAAGAAGTACCTGCCCAAGGGTGCCTGCGGCGTCATTTCCGTGGGTATCAAGGGAGGCCGCGCCGCCGCCACCAAGTTCCTGGATAACCTCAAGCTCCTGAACATCGTGGTCCACGTGGCCGACGCCCGCTCCTGCGCCCTCCATCCCGCCTCCACCACCCACCGCCAGCTCACCGAGGAGCAGCTCAACGCCTGCGGAGTCAAGCCCGAGCAGGTCCGCCTCTCCATCGGCATCGAGAACATCGAGGACATCCTGGCCGATCTGGATCAGGCTCTGCGAGCATAAGAGCGGGAGAACGAGGGGCTCTGCCCCTGACCCCCGCTTAAGAACCTTTTTACAAAAAGGTTCTTAAGAATCTCCAAAAACTTTTCATAAAGGCAATATACATTAGCCTTTTCCCCAGAATACGAAACGAAAAGGACTGTCACCATGCCCATCAAAATTCCCAATCTTCTCCCCGCGACGGATACCCTTCTCAACGAGAACATCTTCGTCATGACCGAGACCCGCGCCATCACCCAGGATATCCGCCCCCTGAATATCCTCATGCTCAACCTCATGCCCAAGAAGATCGAGACCGAGACCCAGATCGCCCGTCTCATCGGCAATACCCCCCTCCAGGTGGAGCTGGAGCTGCTCCAGACCGCCACCCATAAGTCCAGCCACACCTCCCAGGAGCATATGCTGGCCTTCTACAAGACCTTTGACGAGGTGAGGGACAGAAAGTACGACGGCATGATCATCACGGGAGCCCCCGTGGAGCAGATCCCCTTTGAGGAGGTGGACTACTGGCCCGAGCTCTGCGAGATCATGGAGTGGAGCAAGACCCACGTCACCTCCACCCTCCACATCTGCTGGGGCGCCCAGGCGGGACTCTACTACCACTACGGCATCCCCAAGTACCCCCTGGAAAAGAAGCTCTTCGGTGTCTACGAGCATAAGCTGGACTACAACCGCTCCATGCTCTTCCGCGGCTACGACGACGTCTTCAACGTCCCCCATTCCCGCCACACCACCACCAAGCGCGAGGACATGGAGGCCATCCCCGAGCTGCGCATCGTCGCCAGCTCCAAGGAGGCAGGGGTCTTCTGCGCCATGACCGCAAGAGGCAAGCAGGTCTACGTCATGGGCCACTCGGAGTACGACGCCGACACCCTGAAGAACGAGTACCTCCGCGACAAGAAAGCGGGACTCCCCATCGAGCCCCCCGCCCACTATTTCCCCGACGATGATCCCGAGAGGGAGCCTATCGTGCGGTGGAGGTCCTGCGCGAATCTGTTCTATTCCAATTGGCTGAATTATTATGTTTATCAGACTACGCCTTATGATGTGAAGGATATTCAGTAAAACAAGAAAGCATCACAGAGAGTATTGGACTCCCTGTGGTGCTTTTCATTTTCTATAATAAGTCGATACGCACGATATAGTTGTATCCATCCACTTCGACGTACCAAATTTTCACCATCTGGCCATTCCGTGTGATGTATCCGCCGTCAAATGCGCATGTACTGTAATAAAAGGACTCTTTATGGTTACTATAGTAGAATGTAATACCATCTACTGTGAAGGATTCGGTATCGTGTAGCGTTTCCGGCATTGGATGAAAATCCTGAATCGCACCTTCGACTGCAAGAGCGTTACCTTCTTGATACGTGTCATAGACGAACCGTTCAATTTGTGCTTTTTGAATCAGGTCGCTCATAAGGAAGCAGGCGGCCAAAGAGGTTATCATACAGAATATGGTGACAAAAATGAATAGACCGATCGGCTTTACAAATTCCGATATGGGTTCAGCCTTATCAAAGTTCAAAAAACCAATGAGCGGAAGGAGCAGCAGGAAAGGCACCGCAGAAAAGAACAAAGGGGTGGGCATTTGACGGATAAACAGGAAAATAAACAGGATCAAGCCGATGCCGCCAATACTTATAAACAGGATCGGGCAAATCAATTGTGCCCGGGACCGGTATTTCTCCAATCTTTTTTTCAATAATCTTATTCCGAATAGAATGTATACGATGGAAACGATCATCATGATCCAATTGGGCGAAAAATGTAAGTGAGTTTCAAAAACGGTTTTCATGCTGTCGTATTCCCTTTCGTTGGATTCTGTTAATAGTATAGCATACCCCGAGAGAAAAGTCAAGGATCAGACCGACACGGAATACATGGCACAGTCATAAGATTTTTCATGACAAAAACCGCCCCCAACGCAAACCCAGCGTCGGGGGCGATCCTTATATACGGGTATATTCCGCTACGGCGCGAAGCCTCACTCCGCGTCAGCTCCGTACCCATCCACTGCCGCATTCGCCGCGACCTCCTCAGGAGTCAGCGCGCGATCGTAGAATCGGACGGCACGGTAGGTGGTGTCGAACATCTTGTTCTGGGCGTTGTGTCCGATGAAGAGATCCGACGCGCCCAGGGAGCCGTTGATGGTGGGGGTCTCACCCACCTGCTCGCCGTTGACGTACAGGCGGACCACGTCGTTCTGGGTGTAGGTGATGGTGATCAGACTGTTCTGCAGCAGGTTCAGGCAGTCCTTGACCTTGATGCGCACACCCGCATTGATCTGGAACTTCAGCTCCAGCTCGTCCACGGAATTGCGGCGGAACAGGGCGATCTCGTCACCCGAGCCGTTGATGAAGGTGTTGAACTCGTTGCCCACCGACACGAAATCACCCAGCAGGATCTCAATGGTGAAGGCCTGGCCGTTGACGGTGTCCACGATGGCGGCGGGGAAGTTGTGCTTGACGCCCTTGGCTCGCAGGCCCGTGTCGGAGAAGTAGTTGTCGTCATTCTTGGTGATGGCCATGTCGTGACCGCCCACCAGATCCTGCCAGACAGCGGAATCCTTGTCGTGGCCGCCGCGGGTGGACTGGGTACCGCTGTAGTAGGCCACCAGGCCGTCGCTCACGTAATCGTGATCCACGGGCTCGATGATCTCGGTCTCGGGCTCGGTCTCAGGCTCGGTTTCGGGCTCGGGACGCTCGGGGACGATATAGGGGAACTCGATCTTCATGTAGTCCAACACCCTGTCCCAAGCGGCGACCTGGGTGCTTCTGGCGGGGTACTTCTTGTACAGACAGGAGACGATATCGTACTCGCTGGAGGTGAGGAAGGTCTCACCGTACAGCCACTGGCGGACGTCGTCGATCTGGTAGATACCATTGGAGTTGTTCCACACCCAGATGGGGGTGGGCCACAGGTGGACGTCAGCGTCGATGGCGTCGTACACGTCCTTATTCACGCCCGCCTGGCCGTGGTGGGCCATCTGAACCATGTCGCACTTCAGCTGATCCCCGTAGGTAGCCAGCAGACGGCGGCCGCCGTTGACGCCCAGGTCGTTCAGGAACAGGACGGTCTGCTCACCGATGTGGAAGCGAAGAACCAGAGAGGTGTCGTTGATGTTGCTGAAGCCGTCGGCGGGATCCCAGGTCTGGAGGACGTCGATCTTCACGCCGTCGATCTCAAAGGACAGGCCCTTGGCCACCGACTCGCTGTTGATGACGGCGCCGTTGATGTCGTCGTAGTAGGTGGAGCCGTCCTTGACCGTAGCCCCGATGACCTCACCGTACTTGTTGAGGTTCTCCTTGATCTGGGAGAACTCCATGTCGGCGTTGGCGGTGGGGTACTCCTCACTGCCGAACTCGGGGAAGTCGAAGTAGATGTTGTTGATCTTGTAGTTGGACTCGGCGGAGTACTCCTTCAGCATCTTGGACAGCTCGTAGATATGGTCCTTGTGGCCGTGGGAGAGGAACCAGGCCTCCACCTCAAAGTACTCGCCCTCGTCCACACCCGCGATGGCGCGGAGAGCGGCGGGCATGTAGGGATCACGGTCGCGGCCCTCGCCGTCAATACCGCCGTCAATGACGATGAGCTTGCCACCCGAGGTCTTGATGACGTAGGACTGCATCAGGCTGTTCTTCTCGGGGACCAGCTGGTAGAGCACCACGGGGGAGGGCTCGGCGGGCACCTCTGCTTCGGCGGTGGTATCCTCGCTGACCTCGGGGGTGGTCTCCTCGGCATCGGGCTCGGTAGGAGCCTCGGTGGGGGTATCGGTGGGAGCGTCGGTGGGCGCGTCGGTGGCCCCGTCAGAGGGGGCGGTGGTGTCGGTAGCGGGATCATCCTGAACGCAGGCGAACAGGAGCACGCAGGACAGCACCAGCAGAAGAGCGATCAAAAGCTTTTTCATAATCGTCAAGTCCTTTTCGTTTTTTATCCACCCCATGGGAGGGGTGGCGGATTGTCCTAATTGTACCATGAAACCGACCTAAATCTGTGAATAGGATGTTAATTTTGAACAAAAGTCACCGAAAAGATCCCCGAAATCTCCCAGTACCTCGTCGGCGACCCGCTCAATGAAGGCCTCGGCCTCATCCTCGCTGATGTAGACCGATCTCTCCTCCACCGCGGCAACTCCCTTGCGGTAGAAGGCCTCGATCTCACTCCTTCTGACCTCGAAGGCATCGGCGGGAAAGAAGGGAAGAAAATCATTGTCAAATCGCGGCGCGTCCAGAAACAGGCGGTACGCGGGCAGATCGGGCCGACGGCGCAGGTACAGAAAATCCATATCATACCAATCCCTTTTGAGGAAGGCGTAGAACCGCGCCACCCCCTCGGGGGTCTCCGCCCCGTCCACCAAGCGCAGATGGGCGAAGCGCACCTTGGCGGGGTAGATGAAGTCCCGCACCCAGCCGTTGTCGGTGACCAGATGGCAGAGATACCCCAGATAGAAGGCCGCCGCCACCTCGTCTCCCCGATCCGGAGCGGGGATCAGCCACTCCCGCGCGAAGAGATGGGGATCGCACCGCTCGGGATTCTGCCCCGCGGGCACACCCTCAAAGCGGCGCATGAAGTGGGAGGTGTTCTTGTCGGGGCTGTACCCGCCCTCGGGAGTGGGCACTCCGCTGTCGGGGGCAATGTTCCCCATGACGAAGGCCTCGGCTGGTGCCCTCTCGGGACACTCCCCTAAAGCCCCCCTGTCCAGCATGGTCTGGGCCACGCGGAAATGGATCATCCAAGAAGCCATGTAACATCCTTTCTCTTGAAAAACAGGGGCGGTCCCCCACCGTAGCAGAAAAACCGCCCGTAAACTATGTGTGTTTGTGGGTTACTCCACCACTCCGACGATCAAGGGCCGCGCCGTGGGCTTGGTCTCACCGATCACCGTGGAGGTCAACAGCTTGGCTTCGGCTCCGTCCAAAAGCTCCTCGCGGGAGGCGTACAGGGTGGCGATGGGCTGACCAGACTTGACCGCGTCCCCCGTTTTCGCGTGGAGCAGGATCCCCGCCGCAGGGTCAATGACGTCCTCCTTGCGGTTGCGCCCTGCCCCCAGAAGCAGGGCGGCGGTGCCGTAGCCCTCGCAATCCACCGAGACGATGTAGCCGTCGGCGGGGGCGAGAACCTCACGGGAATAGGGCGCGGAGGGGAACTTCTCGGGATGGTAGATCCACGCGGGATCGCCGCCCTGGGCCTTCACCATAGCGGCGAAGGTATCCAGAGCCGACCCGTCGGCCATGACGCGGCGGACGTTTGCCTCGCACTCCTCCACCGTACCCCGATCCGAGATCACCAGCATATGGGTAGCCAACGCCACGCACAACTCGGTGAAGTCTGCGGGACCTCGGCCGTTCAGGGTCTCGATGGCCTCGATGACCTCCAGGGAATTGCCGATGGCGTTACCCAGGGGCCTGTCCATATCCGTGATCAGAGCGCGGACCCGCTTGCCCGCCCGCTTGCCAATGTCCACCATGGCCTCGGCCAGAGCGCGGCTGTCTTCCTCGGACTTCATGAACGCCCCGCTGCCCGTCTTGACGTCCAAAAGAATGCAGTCATCGTCGGCGGCCAGCTTCTTGCCCATGATGGAGGAGGCGATGAGGGGCAGAGAATCCACGGTAGCGGTCACGTCGCGGAGGGCGTAGAGGAGCTTGTCCGCGGGAGCCAGATCCGCGCTCTGCCCCACGATGGCGATGCCCACCTCATTGACGATGGCCTCAAACTCGGCGGTGGTCAGATTCGTACGGAAGCCCTCGATGGCCTCCAGCTTGTCCACGGTACCGCCGGTATGACCCAACCCGCGCCCGCTCATTTTGGCCACCTTGACCCCCAGAGCGGCCACGATGGGGGCCACCGCCAGGCTGGTCTTGTCCCCCACGCCGCCGGTGGAGTGCTTGTCCACCCGCAGGCCCCGGATGCCCTCGAAGTGGAGGGTGTCCCCCGAGTCACGGATGGCCATGGTGAGGGAGGCGGTCTCTTCGGGGGTCATGCCCCGGAAATAGACCGCCATGCAAAAGGCGGCGGCCTGGTAGTCGGGGATCTCCCCCGACACGTAGCCCGCGATGAACTCCCGTATCTCGGTGTCGGTCAGGGCCTGACCGTCCCGCTTTTTCTTGATTACGTCGTATGGGCGCATGGTGGTTCCTTTCTTTTACAAATTCTTCTTGGTAAACGCAAAGGGCAATAGCTCCCCCAAGGTCATCACCCGCATCTCCTCGGGTGTCCCCAAAATCACGGGCATCCCGGGCTCGCAGAACTCCGCCAGCACCTGACGGCATACCCCGCAGGGGGTACAGGCGGCGTCCAGAGTCTCCCCCGAGCCACCCACCACGGCGATGGCGGTAAACTCCCGCACTCCCTCGCTGACCGCCTTGAAGACCGCCGTCCGCTCGGCGCAGTTGGTGGGGGTGTAGCCCGCGTTCTCAATGTTACAGCCCGTGTAGACCTTCCCGTCGGCCCCCAAGAGAGCCGCCCCTACGCGGTAGCCCGAGTAGGGGGAGTAGGAATATTCCCGCGCGGCCACGGCCGAGGCCATGAGGGAGGCGTACAGCTCTTTCTGATCAGTCATGTGCTTTCTCCAGTCTTGGAATATAAACGAATCGTTGAAAAGTAAACGATGGGTAGAAAATCACTCCTCCGCGGGCTTCTCAAACCCGTGGATGAACCCATTTACGTCCGCCGAGCAGATGTCCCCGCCGATGACACGGCCGCGGTAGACCAAGACGTTGGCGTAGACCGTCCCCTCGTAGTCGGGATAATCGGTCACCGTGAAGGTGTAGCGGGTCACCGTCTTCTTCTTGTACTTGGACAGATCCAGCCCCTGGGCCTTCTGCAGCTCGTTGTAGCCCGCGAAGACCTTGTCAAACTGGGCGGGAATCGTGACCTCGCGGGTCTCCACCGACCCCGCGTCCACCACCCAGCCGAACTGGGAGAGGAATCTCGCCGCGTCGTCAGCGGTCTTGACCTTGTCGTAGCGCACCGACACCGTCACCCCCGACTCGGCCTCGGGAGCGTCCACCGCCAGCCCGCCGTTTGCGTTGGGCTTTTGGGTGTCTCCCCCCGCGTAGGCGGGGACAAAGGCGATGAGGGTGATGAGGGCGGCCATGGCAACGCAGAGGATGCCGAAGAACTTGATACTGCTGGCTTTGAAGGAGTAAATGAACATACCCGTGACCTCCGTGTGGATAATTGGTATATCCTATGCGGGGGGAGGGGGAAGTATGAGTTACAAGATACGAGATACAAGATACAAGATAGAGAGCGGCGGCGTGCGTTATCTTGTATCTTTGTATCTTGTATCTTTGTCAGTATCTCTCCCAGTGATACACGCCCTTCTCATCCTTTTGATCAATGGCCTTGAACACGTAGTACATGGGCTTGGGAGCCTCCATGCCGTGACCCTCCTTCTTTCTCCGCCACAGACCCAGGTTCAGACCGAACTCGAAGGCGTTGTCATGGTGGGAGTGAAGAATGAAGGAGTCAATTTCGGGGATCTCCATGATCTTGCGGTAGGCTCTTCCGTAGGCACAGGCCTGGAGGATCTCGCTCTCGGGGGTCCAATGGGAGTTAAAGCCCTGCTCCGACAGGATGATGCGGCGGCGCTCACCGTTCAGCAGGAACTCGGGACGGTGGATGAACCGCGCCAGTACCTCCAGGTTCTTGAAGGTGATGATGGGGGCGTCGTCGTCGGGAGTGGCCAGCTTGTCGTTCCAGAAGTCGGGGTAGTTGAGATCCTCGGGGTAGGGATGGTGGGCGATGTGCCAGGGGATCTGTCCCTGCTCGGTGGCCAGCTGGTTGAGGAAGACCAGCATATCACGGGTCTTGTAGTAGCGCAGAGGCTGGCTTTCGTCCATGGCGGCGGTCCAGAAGTGGTCGATGGAGACGAAGACCCGCATATGGGCGTAGATGGAGGCGGCGGTCTGCCAGGTGACGCGGAGAGCCGTGGCGTACTCGGTCACGTACTCCTCCAGGGTCATCTCGCCCGAGTTGGCCCAGATGTAGCCCGCGTCTACCTCGTTGCTCACGATCATGCCCACGACCCGACCGTATGCCTTGTCCTCACGGGTGTAGCGGTCGGTGAGGAAGGCGATGAAGGCGCGGTAGTACGCCAGACCCTCCTCGGTGACCAGGTTGAAGGCCGAGATCAGACCCGTGCCGTCCTCACGCTTCCCCGTGTAGGCGGGGTGCTTGATGACCTCCCAGAAGGCGGGGTCAATGTCGCACCGCCAGTGGGGGGAATTGAGCAGGATGAAGGAGATCACACAGCCGATCTCGGTCAGGCCCACGAAGGTCTCGTCCATCCTCTCCACGTGGGACTTGCGGAAGTAGAACACCCGCCCGTCGTGCTCGAACTCAATGGTGTTGCCCTCCTCGTAGGCGGGCATGAGGAAATCGCCCTCGTTGACGTTGATGGCGGAATGGCGCACCCCCAGCTCCTTGGCGTCCTTGTAGTCCACCACCTGCAGGCCCTTCTTGGTGTCCACCACAGGGTAGGGGAAATCCCGCCGGGATGCGGTGATGGCTTCCACGTACTGCTTGCCCTCCAGCAGCTCGTCGTCGATTTGCACGCCGTAGGACAGGCACACGCCGTCACGGCCGCAGGCGAAGCGGGGGACGGTCAGGGTATCGCCCTCCACAGCGGGGGTCAGGGCGGTCAGAGGCTCCACCTCCTCGGCCAGAATGGGGGAGAAGGCAAAGACCTTCACCTCGGCGTCGGCGGGGATGGGGGAATCAACAAGAATACGGATGGTATCGGCGGTCGCGATGATCGCGATAACACGGCTTACAGTCATGATGGTGTCCGTCCTTTTTCAGTATTGGCATGGTCTGCCACCATCATTATAAGATATTTTTCCAAAAAAGTCAATCAAAATGCCCTATTTTTTATCATGTTTTCTAAATGTTTTCAATTCCGTCACCAAAATGACCGCGTATATGTGGTATAATAAACTGAAAATCTATGTGGAAAGGTAAGACTCCACCATGAATCATCCGAGAAATCTTACTACCCGCGCCGCCGCCCTCCTGCTGGCGCTCCTTCTTTTGGGTACAGCGGGGCTGACCGCCTGTGACAAGACCCATGGCCCCTCCGATACAGACCCCGCCGACGCAACGACCCAAGCCCCCGAAAACGGCGGCGATCTGACCCTCCCCGACGGTACCACTCCCGCCGATCCCGAGGCTCCCACCGATCCTGCCGAGACCGACAAGCCCTCCACCCCCGAGGCCCCCGATTCCCTCATCGGTGACGGCTCCCCTCTGGCGGAGGTCTACCCCACCTTCTCGGAGGTAGGCGGTCTCTACACCGCCCGCGCCAAGACCGTGGAGATCACCGCCCCCGAGGGCTATACCGTCCGCTACACCACCGACGGATCCGTCCCCACCAAGCGCTCCACCGAGTATAAGGAAGCCATTAAGATCGCCGCCGACAAGGGGGAGGGCATGACCATCCGCGCCGCCTGCTTTGACGCCGACGGCAAGCTGACGGGCCAGGTCATCACCCACACCTATATCTCCGCCAAAGCCGAGGCGGGCCTCCACTACACCGTCATGCTCACCTGCGACGAGGACGATCTCAAGGCCATGTACCGCGACGTCCACGCCAAGGTGGAGCGGGCCGCCCACGCCGAGATCCTGGCCCCCGACGGCACCCGTATCATCTCCCAGGACGTGGGTCTTCGCCTCTTCGGCGGCTCCTCCCGCGCCCTGTCCCAGAAATCCTTCAAGATCATCGCCCGCAAAGACGGCTACTTCGGTGAGGAGCCCTACGTGGGTCTGGGCACCTTCACCTACCCCTTCTTCCCCGAGCGCACCGTCATCGCGGGTAAGAACGCGGGGAAGGTGCTGGACAAGTACGACGGCCTCATCCTCCGCAACGGCGGTAACGACGCCCTCCTTTCCACCGCCGCCGACCCCGACCGCCCCACCCTCCTCCGCGACGGCATCGCCAACGAATTCATCGCCAAGTACGCCCCGAACGTCCAGATGTCCTACGCACACTTCGCCGTGGTCTACCTCAACGGCGAGTACTACGGCATCCTGGAGCTCCGCGAGAACCAGAACGAGGACTACATCAAGCGGCTCTACGGCGTGGACGACAACGACGTGGTGGTGGTGAAGTCCGAGCTGGATACCACCCGCGCCTGCGGAGATCACAGAAACGCGGGAGAATGCCGCTTCTGCGGCTCCTGGTTCTTCTACGAGACCGACTCCGAGGCCGCCGCCCAGAAGGAGATGAAGGACTGGATCGCCCTCTGCAAGAAGGCCGCGGGGGCTGTGAACGCCTCGGAGGCCGAGTACCGCAAGATCTTCGCCGAGGTGGAATCCAAGCTGGATCTCCGCAACGCCCTGGAATACATGGCCGCCGCCTGCTACCTCGTGAACACCGACTGGCCCCACAACAACATCCGTGTCTGGCGGTATACGGGTGCTCCCATGGACGGTATCGCCATCACTGATGGCAAATGGCGCTTCGCCACCCGCGACATGGACTTCACCATGAACCGCTACGATAAGGGCGCGCCCCTCCCCGAGATCGAGACAACCCCCACGGTGGATATGTTCGAGTGGGTGCTCTCCAACTACGTGGAGGGCTACGGCGACCGACAGCAGTACAACGACGCCCTCTACCTCCAGGGCCTTTTCGCCTTCCTCATGCGGGACGACGCCTTCCGCGCCGACTTCGCCGAGCTCTGCCGCACCCTCGCCTCCGAGGAGGCCAACGCCTACCTGATGGACCTCTACCAAACCGCCTACGATCAAGCCTACCCCATCATGGGCGACCACATCGACCGCTGGTCGGGTTACAGCCACAGCATGATCTCGGACGCCCGCAGCTGGCGCAAGGCCGCCCAGCGCATCGAGACCTTCATCAAGGCCAGACCCGCCCAGTTCCTCAAGCACTTGGATAAGATGCTGGCGATGTACGAGTGAGAAACCTGTAAATTGCCATTTAGCGGTTGGTTTGAAAAACCGAAAGAATATCATGGTCCCGATGTACGCAGGCTCCCCCACCGCTTCGCGGGAGGTCTCCCTGCGGGTCGGTCACAACGCGGCTCTGCCCGCCACAGGCGGCCATTCACTACCGCGTTGCCGCTTCGCTACCCCTCCCGGAGGGGGCCTCATACCTTGCCCCGCGGAAATCTGTTGCCCGATAAGTGATTTTGCCCCGCGCCCCAAGGCTCCCTCCGGGAGGGAGCTCCCACCCGCAGGCGGGTGAGGGAGAACGCGTACATAGTAATTCGCGATTCGCTACGGGTAGCAAACCCACCGATAAACCCAAATTTAACCCCCGTTTCTTGATCTTGCATTTTGCATTTTAAATTTTGCATTCCCGAAAGGAGCCTCCCATGGGCGCATGGAACGTCAGCATCACGGGCAACGATACCGCCCAAGACCTGAAATACGAATACCAGGCCGCCTTCTACTACTACGACGTGGAGACCGCCCTGGAGAAGCTGGACGCCTACGTCCGCACCCACATCTGCCGCGAGTCCGACGAGGAGGAGTGGTGCAACTACTACTACTCTCTGGCGGATTTCATGTGGCGCAAGGGCATCCTCACCGACGACGTCCGCGACCGCGCCGTCCAAATGATCGACGAGGACTTCGGCCTGGAGCTGTGGGCGGAGGATGAAAAGACCCTACAGAAACGAAAAAAGGCGCTGGCCGAGTTCCGCGAAAAGCTCCTGTCCCCCCAAGGGGAGAAAAAGAAGATCCGGATCAAGCTGAACCTGGAGTCGGTCTTCGAGGTGGGGGACGTGGTGGCCTTTCGGCTGAAAACTGCCGACAAGCCCTATATCCCCGAAATGTACGGAAAAAAGACCCACTTCGACGAGGCCTTCTTCAAGGCCTGCGACGGCAAATACGTCGTGATGCGGAAGGCCAAGGACGACATCTCCTACCGGTCCAAGGTGGTCCCCGAGGTGGCCGACCATTGGATCATTTTCCAGCTGTACGGCAAGATCTTTGACGAGTGCCCCACCATGGAGGAGCTTTCCTCGGTGGGCTGGGCCCATAGCGAGGACGGAAACGGCTTCTTCTTTTGCGAGAGCAGCTTGTTCTACTTCAAAAAGCGGGATTTTCAGATCATCGGCCGCGACCGAAGACCGATCATGGTCCCCCGCCGGTGCAACAGCAGCATCTTCTTCTCGGTCAATGTTCCCAACTCCAATGCGGACACCTCCCTCATCGAGGCCATCACCCTGGCGAGAGCGGAGGAGAAGCCCCAAAAAAGATCCTTCTTGGATTTCCTGAAACCCAAAAAGAACACCTGAAAGGATACGATCATGAATCAACGAAAGCTGTCCTATTCCACCTACCTCGACAAGATCTACGGTTGCTTCCTCGGCAAGACCGTCATCGGTACCCTGGGCGCGCCCTACGAGGGCATCAAGATGCCCCTGGAGCTGCCCTTCAAGCCCGAGATGGTCAATACCATGCTCCCCAACGATGATCTCGACCTGCAAGTCCTGTGGCTGGACGTGGCCGAGCAGTACGGCCCCGACTTCACCTCGGATCAGCTCCTCCACCGCTTCGTAAACTACTGCGACTACTCCCCCGGCGAGTACGCCGTCATGCGCAAGAACTGGACCCGCGGCATCCACGCCCCCGCCTCGGGTGCGTTCTCCAATGACTTCTACATCAGCGGCATGGGCTGTCCCATCCGCTCCGAGATCTGGGCCTGCCTCGCCCCCCTCGATCCGTGGAAGGCCGCCGAATTCGCCACCCGCGACGGCGTGCTGGATCACTGGGGCGACTCGGTGCAGGGCGAGCGGTTCTTCGCCGCTCTGGAATCCGCCGCCTTCGGGGTGGACGAGACCACCTGCGACCTCTACGATCTCATCAACGTAGGCCTGTCGGTGGTCAAGCCCGACAGTAAGTTCTACCGACTGGTCACCGACACCGTGGCCTGGTGCCGTCAGTACGACGACGTCAAGCGCATCCTCCGCAAGATCCTCCACAAGTACGGCCACCCCGACTGCACCAACCTCTTCCAGAACATCGGCATCACCCTGACCGCCCTCCTAAAGGGCAACCTGGACGAGATCAAGACGGGCATGGACGCCCTCAATTGCGGCTTTGACACCGACTGCACCTGCGCCACCGCGGGAGCGGTCATCGGCATTATCCGCGGCGCGAAGTCTCTGCAGGCCGAGTACGGCTGGGGGGACATCAAGTTCGTGCTGGGGGTCAAGTCCGACCGCCGCAGCGACAGCGTCTTCGATTTCTCCGAGGATATCGCCCTCCTGGGCAAGAGCTGGAACCCCGACCTCATCGAGGGCGGTGAGGTCAAGACCTACAGCTATGAGACCCCCGACCCCGTGGCGGTGTGGGTGGAGTACCCCGCCTTCTCCGACGGCCGCCCCGACTGCTCCATCGCCCTGGGTGAGACCAAGACCCTTGCCCTCTGCTTCGGCAATTCCACGACCGAGGACTACCGCCTTGCCTACCGTGTCAAGGGTCTCTGTCTGGACGTCTGCGGGGAGACCGCGCTGGATCGAACCGAGATGGCCGAGCTTTCCCTGACCGTGACTCTTCCCGCCGATCTGCCCGTGCTGCCCGAAACCAATCTCTATACCGTCGAATATACCCTGAACGGGAAAGCCTACACCTACACCTTCGGTCTCTGCGGAGCCACCCCCTGGAAGGCCATCGGCCCCATCTGGCGCACCGACCCCGTTTGCACCACCGAAAAGCTCCAAAAGGTCCCCAACTACTGGCACCTCATGACCGCGGGCTACCGCTACAAGGGGGACTCCACCGACATCGTCCGCCGCTTCCACCTCAATATGGCGGCGGATACCACTACCCCCTACCTCTCCGCCGAGGAGCTGTACGCCCCCCTGGACCCCGCCGCCGATACCAAGTACGAGGAGACCATCTTCTCCCAACGAGAGGACAGCTTCCGCCTTGACGATATCTACGGCTTCTCCGCCCCCTCGGTCTGCTATCTCGTCCGTCAGCTGATCTCCCCCGCAGAGGAGACGGTCTGCGTCCAGATGGGTCACTCGTCCCCCTTCGCCCTGTATATCAACGGCCAGCTGGTCTGCGAGCGGGACACCTGCGACACCTGGGACGCCGAGAACGTCCACGTGCAGAATATTCACATCCGCGAGGGTGTCAATACCGTGGTTCTCCGTCTCACAAGGGTCAACGCCGATGCCAAATACAACCTCATCTTCTCCGAGGGAGCCACCTGCGCCACCCACATCACCCACTACGGCTCGGTCAATCCCCTGTGCTTCAAGAAGCCTTGATGGATAACGCAAAAAACTGATTTTTGCATATCCGTGTGCATAATTGAATATTTGTAACATATGACACAAAAGGGGCGAAAAAGTTTTCGCTCCTTTGGTTTATATTGACAATTGCAAAAAAAGAGGGTTTGTGCTATAATAGTACCACGCATTTTTATGCACAATATTCATTATGAAGGAGATTCTTATCATGAAAAAGCTGATTGCGGTTCTCATGGCTCTTTGTATGCTGGTGAGTGCCGTCTGCCTGTTCGCTTCCTGCGACAAGAAGGACGAGAACACTCTGGTTATGGCTACCAACGCCGCATTCCCTCCCTACGAGTACAAGGACGGTGACAAGATCGTCGGTATCGACGCCGAGATCGCCGCCGCCATCGCCGACAAGCTGGGTATGAAGCTGGAGATCGTGGACGTGGACTTCGGTGCCGTCCTGACCGGTGTGGCCGAGGGCAAGTACGACATGGGTATGGCCGGTATCACCGTCACCGATAAGCGTAAGGAGTCCATGGACTTCTCCAACACCTACGCCACCGGTATCCAGGTCATCATCGTCAACGACGGTTCCCCCATCGCCACCCTGGACGACCTCTGGAACTTCGACGAGAACGGTGACCCCGTCTCCCTGAAGAACCCCGACATCAAGATCGGCGTCCAGCAGGACACCACCGGTGACATCTACTCCTCCTCCGCCATTAAGGATTGGGGCTTCAACGACCTCAACGAGGACGAGTCCATCAAGACCGACCGTGTCATCCGCTACAAGACCGGTGCCGAGGCCGTCGCCGCCCTGAAGAGCGGTAAGGTCGACTGCGTCATCATCGACAACGAGCCCGCCAAGTCCTTCGTGGCCGCCAATGAGGGCATCCACATCCTGGCCGGCGACAACGAGTACGCCGTTGAGGACTACGCCATCTGCGTGGACAAGGGCAACACCGAGCTGCTGGACAAGATCAACAAGGCTCTGGACGAGCTGAAGGCTGACGGTACCATCGACGGTATCATCAACAAGTACATCCCCAAGGACGGCGGCGCACAGTAATCGCCACTGCTTGCAACCGTAACCGAGAGGAGAGGGGTCTCGTACTCCCTCTCCTCCCTCTGTTTTCTTGCACACCCAAAATACGAAAGGGGAACAAGCTTTGGAAAGCATACAAGCATGGTTTGCCGATCTGGCGGCAGACTTCCGATTGAATTTCATTGACGGTGCCATGTGGAAGTGGCTGGTGCAGGGTCTGCGCAATACCCTGGTCATCACCCTCTTTGCCCTGCTTCTGGGCGTGGTGCTGGGCGTCGTGGTGGCGGCGGTCCGCTCCTCCTACGACAAGAACCGCGAGGCCATGGCCCTCCACAAGGGCTTCGGCTACTACCTCTTCACCTTTATCAACGGCATCTGCAAGCTGTACCTCACCGTCATCCGCGGTACCCCCGTCATGGTCCAGCTGCTCATCATGTACTTCATCATCTTCGCCTCCTCCCGCAACGACATCCTCATCGCCACCATCGCCTTCGGTATCAACTCGGGTGCCTACGTGGCCGAGATTTTGCGCGGCGGTATCATGTCCATCGACAACGGCCAGTTCGAGGCGGGACGCTCCCTGGGCTTCAACTACGTCCGGACCATGATCTACATCATCATCCCCCAGGTCTTCAAGAGCGTGCTCCCCACCCTGTGTAACGAGTTCATCGTCCTCCTCAAGGAGACCTCCATCGCGGGCTACGTGGGCGTCATGGATCTGACCAAGGCGGGCGACCTCATCCGCGGCCGTACCTTCTCGGCCTTCATGCCCCTCATTGCGGTGGCCCTGATCTACCTTGTGTTGGTCGTGGTGCTGACTGCCCTGGTGGGAGTTCTGGAAAGGAGTCTGCGAAAGAATGAGCGCTAATGAGATCATCCGCGTCAGCGGACTCAAGAAGTATTACAAGGGCGACAAGATCAAGGCCCTGGACGGCGTGGATGCCGTCATCAATCACGGCGAGGTAGTGGTGGTCATCGGCCCCTCGGGCAGCGGTAAGTCCACCTTCCTCCGCTCCCTGAACCTCTTGGAGATCCCCACGGGCGGCGAGATCTATGTGGACGGCCATAACATCCTGGCCAAGGGTGCCAACGTGGACCTTCATCGCCAAAAGATGGGCATGGTCTTCCAGCACTTCAACCTCTTCCCCCACATGACCATCCTCCGCAACATGACCATCGCTCCCATGAAGCTTCTGAAGAAGTCCCGCGAGGAGGCCGAGTCCCTGGCCATGGAGCTTCTGGAGAAGGTAGGCCTGGCCGACAGAGCGGGTGCCTATCCCAGCCAGCTCTCGGGTGGTCAGAAGCAGCGCGTGGCCATCGTCCGCGCCCTGTGTATGCAGCCCGACGTCATGCTCTTCGACGAGCCTACCTCCGCCCTCGACCCCGAGATGGTGGGCGAGGTCCTGGAGGTCATGAAGTCCCTGGCCCACGACGGCATGACCATGATCGTGGTCACCCACGAGATGGGCTTTGCCCGCGAGGTCGGCTCCCGCGTCATCTTCATGGCCGACGGCCGCATCATCGAGGAGGGGACGCCCGACGAGCTGTTCGACAACCCCAAGAGCGACCGCCTCAAGACCTTCTTAGCCAAGGTGCTGTAAATTGCATTTTCGGTCTGCGACCGGCAAACTGCAATTCAAGTAATAGGCAAAAATGAAGAGTGTATAGGTGTGGTTGGAAACCTTCGGTTTCCTGCATTAAATCATATAAAATGGACAAAACCGAAGGTTTTGCACCTCACTTCTTCACTTTTCACTATTACTTCTAACCTCCCATTTGAAGCCTTTTCCTCATTCATGTTTAATATTCCCCCCGCATACAAATACTAACCGTATCCCCGAAACCAAACAAAGAAAGAGAATACTGATATGACCAACTGCAAACCTACCGCGGCCGAAATCAAGGAAAATCTTGAGATCAAGCTCTCCCGTTTCTTCGGCTGCACCGCCGCCGAGGCCTCCAAGGACCAGATGTACAAGGCTACCGCCATGACCATCCGCGACATTCTCACCGAGAAGCGCGGCTCCTTCAAGAAGAAGGTCAACCAGGCAGGGGGCAAGCGCGTCTACTATATGTGCATGGAGTTTTTGCTGGGCCGCTCCCTGAAGACCAACGTCTGCAACCTGGGCCTTGACAAGGAGTACACCGAGGCCCTGTCCGCCATGGGCTATACCCTGGACGACCTCTACGAGTGCGAGCCCGACGCGGGTCTGGGCAACGGCGGTCTGGGCCGTCTCGCCGCCTGCTTCATGGACTCCCTGTCCTCCCTGGACTACCCCGCCACCGGCTTCTCCCTCTGCTACGAGTACGGTCTTTTCAAGCAGAAGATCGTGGACGGCATCCAGGTGGAGCTCCCCGACGTCTGGCTCCCCGGCGGTGACGTCTGGCTGGTGCCCCGTACCGACCGCGTCTTCAAGGTCCGCTTCGGCGGCCGCATCCGCGAGGAGTGGAAGCCCGATGGCCGCATGGAGGTCATCTACGAGGACGCCGAGGAGCTGGAGGCCGTGCCCTACGACATGATGATCTCGGGCGCCGATTCCGAGGGCGTGTCCCGTCTCCGTCTCTGGAAGGCCAGAAGCATCCAGAACTTCAACATGGGCCTGTTCTCCCAGGGCCAGTACGCCCGCGCCATGGAGGAGGCCACCAACGCCGACGCCATCTCCAAGGTGCTCTACCCCGCCGACAACCACACCGAGGGTAAGCTTTTGCGCCTGACCCAGCAGTACTTCCTCTGCTCCGCCTCGGTCCAGTCCATCATCCGCGACCACATGGCGGTCTACGGTACCCTGGACAATCTGGCCGATAAGGTGGCTATCCACCTCAACGACACCCACCCCACCCTCTGCATCCCCGAGCTCATGCGTATCCTGGTGGACGAGTACTTCTATCCCTGGGACCGCGCCTGGGATATGGTCAAGGAGATCTGCTCCTACACCAACCACACCGTCATGCCCGAGGCTCTGGAGACCTGGAACGAGGACCTCTTCCGCCTGAAGCTCCCCCGCATCTATGCCATCATCAAGGAGATCAACGAGCGCTTCAGCCGTGAGGCATGGCAGGTCTTCCCCGGCAACTGGCCCCGTCTCTCCAAGATGGCCATCATCGGCTACGGCCAGGTCCGCATGGCCAACCTGGCGGTCATCGGCTCCCATTCGGTCAACGGCGTGTCCAAGCTCCACTCCACCATCCTGAAGGACAGCGTCTTCAAGGACTTCTACCGTATGTACCCCGGCCGCTTCGATAACGTCACCAACGGTATCGCCCACCGCCGCTGGCTGTGCTACTCCAACCCCGAGCTGGCAGGTCTTCTGGACGAGACCATCGGCACGGGCTACCGCAAGAACCCCGTGGAGCTTGCCGAGTTCGCCAAGTTCGCCGACGACCCCGAGGTGCTGGAGCGCTTCCGTGCCATCAAGCATGAGAACAAGGAGAACTTCTCCAACCACCTCTACCGCAAGGCAGGCATCCGTCTGGATACCCACGCCGTCTTCGACGTCCAGATCAAGCGCCTCCACGAGTACAAGCGCCAGCTGCTGAACGCCCTGAACATCATCGGTATGTATCTGGATCTCAAGGATAACCCCGATCTGGATATCCGTCCCCAGACCTTCATCTTCGGTGCCAAGGCCGCTCCCGGCTACCAGATGGCCAAGCGCATCATCCAGCTTCTGTGTATGCTCCAGAAGGAGATCAACGCCTCTCCCCGCATCCGCGAGAAGCTGAACGTGGTGTTCTTAGAGAACTACGACGTCTCCACCGCCGAGATCCTGGTTCCCTCCGCCGACATCTCGGAGCAGATCTCTCTGGCGGGCAAGGAGGCCAGCGGTACGGGCTGTATGAAGCTCATGATGAACGGTGCCATCACTCTCGGTACTTTGGACGGTGCCAACGTGGAGATGCAGGCCGCCGTGGGCGAGGAGAATATGTTCATCTTCGGCCTCACCGCCGCCGAGGTGGAGCAGCTCTGGCTCCGCGGCTACCGTTCTGCCGAGTTCTACAGCAACAACAACCGTCTGGGCCGCATCATGGCCGCTCTGAACATCGGCTTTGGCGGCGAGTCCTTCGCGGACATCACCACCTACCTCCTGAACGGTCAGGGCGTGGCCGACCCCTATATGTGCCTGGCTGACTTCGAGTCCTACCGCCTGGCTCACGAGGCCTGCATCAAGGCCTACAGCGACCGCGCCAAGTGGACCCGCATGGCCCTGCTCAACACCGCCGCATCCGGCCATTTCGCCGCCGACCGCTCCATCCGTGAGTACGCCGACCGCTTCTGGCACATCAAGCCCATTCACTAAATCCCATACAAAAGGGTGGTTCACCGTACAGGTGCGCCACCCTTGCGTGATTTTCGGGGATTTTGTTGACAGAATATGGGTTTTGTGGTATAATATCGGCATTGGAATAACTGGAAATTGCAGTTTTACTGCGAGATACAAGTTACAAGATACACGCCGAGCAAGCTCGGCCGATACAAGATATGAAATATCCTTACGGCAACAGCCGTTCTATATCTTGTATCTTGTATCTCCGTATCTTGTATCTCTTCGATAAACCCAAATTTGAATCTCCCACTCCACCGAAAGGAACCTTTCGATATGCTTCCCAGACTCCCCCTCGACGCCCCCGCTACCGTCACCTTCCGCAAATACACCGCCGACGGCCGCGACGTCACCCACCTCGGGGCGCACCCCTTGGGCGAGACCGTCCGCCTTGTGGTCACCTGCCCCCGCACCCTCGGTGCCTCCGCTGTGGTCCTGCGCCTCAACCGCGACGGTTGTACCGCCAAGGATACTCCCTTTGAGTTCGTCTTCGAGGACATGGATACCCTCACCGACACTTACGAGCTGACCCTGAACACCTCTGCCCTCTGCGGGAAAGCTCCCTCGGGCCTGTTCTACTACCGTCTGCTTTTCGTCCGCAACGCCGATACCCTCTTCACCGACAGCATCAACAACGTGGACTTCGACCTCGTTCAGCGGGACGGCGCGGCCTTCCGTATGCTGGTCTACGAGGCCGACTATACCGCCCCCGCCTGGTTCGGGGAGGGGGTCATGTACCACGTTTTCGTGGATCGCTTCTGCCGCGGTGAGGGCGAGACCCACCGCCGTACAGGCATTCGCGCCCCCGAGATCAACCCCGACTGGGAGGGAGGCATCCCCCAGTACCCCGCCTACCCCGGTGCCCACCTCACCAACCATATCCACTTCGGCGGCAACCTCTGGGGCGTGGCGGAAAAGCTGGACTACCTGGCCACCCTCGGTGTCAAGGTCATCTACCTCAGCCCCATCTTCGAGGCCTACTCCAACCATAAATACGACACGGGTGATTATATGACCGTGGACGGGGGATTTGGCGGCGAGCCCGCGCTGGATCACCTCATCGCCAAGGCGAACGAATACGGCATGAAGATCGTCCTGGACGGCGTCTTCAACCACACGGGCGACGATAGCCGCTACTTCAACCGCTACGGCCTCTACCCCACCGTCGGCGCGGTGCAGGCCGAGGACTCTCCCTACAACAAGTGGTTCTGCTTCCGAAAATTCCCCGACGAGTACGAATCCTGGTGGGGCATCCCCATCCTCCCCAAGCTCAACCATAGCACCGAGGCCTGCCGCCGCTACTTCACAGGGGAGAACGGCGTCTGCGCCCACTATGTGAAAAAGGGCATCGGCGGTTGGCGTCTGGACGTGGCCGACGAGCTATGCGACGAGTTTCTGGACGAGCTGCGGGTGTCGGTGAAGAACGCTTCGGCAGACCGCAAGGACGGCCCCGCCGTCATTATCGGAGAGGTCTGGGAGAACGCCGCCGATAAGGTGGCCTACGGCAACCGCCGCCGTTACCTTCAGGGTAAGCAGCTGGACAGCGTCATGAACTACCCCGTCCGATCCGGCATCCTGGCCTTCATCCGCGACGGTGACGCCGAGATGCTCTACCACACCCTCACCGAGCTCTACGCCTCCTACCCCAGGAGCGTGTCGGATTCCCTCATGAACCTCATCGGCACCCACGATACCGAGCGTATCCTGACCGTCCTCGGCTCCGATTGGGAGGACTACGACCGCCCCAACGAAGAATTAGCCACCGCCCGCCTCTCCCCCGCAAAGCGAGAGAAGGCCGCCCGCCTTTTGAAGCTGGCTTCCACTTTGCAGTTCACCGTCTTCGGCATCCCCTCGGTCTACTACGGCGACGAGGTGGGCATGGAGGGCTACCACGACCCCTTCTGCCGCTTCCCCTTCCCCTGGCACGATCTGAATAACCCCACCCGCGCCGATCTGCTGACCCACTACCGCGCCCTGGGTGACCTCCGCAAGTCCAAAGCCTTCCACGGCGGCGACTTTAAGATCCTCCACCACGGCGAGACCCATATCGCCTATGAGAGAGCAGCCCAAGACGGAAGCGACCGCGTGGTGATCGCCGTCCACCGCGGCGAGGGCGAGGTGACCGTCCCCGTCCAAACGGCAGGGAAGATCGCCTACTCCTGCGGCGAGGTATCCTACGCCGACGGCGTGCTGACGCTGGGGGAGGATAGCTTCTGCGTTTTGCGCTGAATTTGTTTCTGAATACAGAAAACCTACCGATTTTTCGTCGGTAGGTTTTTCTTTACCGCTCGTTTTTATCCTTCCGCCTGTTCCTCCTCCGTAAGACCGCCCCGCGGCACTTGGCCGTAACGTACCCGATCCCCACCGCCAGCGGGGGAACCACCAACAGCAGTACGATCAGTAGCGAGACCAGAAGATCGAACCAGTCTGCGAACCAAAGCCCCCAACGCGCGCACAGCAGTTGGATGAACAGCAGGAGAACGCCTCCCAGAAACAGGATGCCCAAAAAGACGTACCGCCCTAACACGTGGGCGTCCAAAAGGGGAGCTTTGGTCACGGGCGGAGCCTCCGCGGGGGAGGGCGGTGCTTCGGGGAACGGCGCGGGGGCCTCTTCCGTGAGCAGACGGTCGGTGGTGATCCCGAAAAGGCGGGAAAGCTGTACGACGGTCTCGGGGTCGGGCGCGGACTGCCCCGTTTCCCATTTGGAAACGGTCTGGCGGGAGACGTGGAGCCGCTCGGCCAGGTCTTCCTGGGACATACCGGCCCTCTTGCGGTAAACGGCGATATTGTGTGAGATCAGCATGGTGTGGGTTCTCCTTTGAAAGATCTTGCATTTGGGTGATTGCATAATTGCGGAGAATTGCGATTTATCGGTGTAGCAGGATGAGAACCGCACCCGCCCCCTCATCCGTCGCCCAGCAAGTGCGGCGGGCGACGGATGAGGGGTAAAAGACACTCCAATAAACAGCCCGACAAACCCAAATTTGAAGCATTTTGCAATCGCCTATAGACTTTGCATTGATTATACATGAAAAAACGGTGGAATGCTACCACCCGATCGGCGCATTCCCGCCACGGATCGGGGCATATATGAAAGAAAGCGCCCAACTATCCGCTGAGCGCTTCGTTTCCTTGGTTTAATAGAACTGCTCCACTTCTATGATGCTTCCGTCACTTTCGTCGCGGAAGGAGAAGCGAGCGGCCTCGCCGCCGTGGAGCTTTTTCTTGCCGATGTAGGTGGCGGGCTTGCCGTCCTTGCCCAACGGCCACTCGGAGGACTGAAGCCAGCAGGGATACCCCTTTTCAGACTTGAATTCCTCCTTGATGGCGGCTCGGATGGCTTTGATCCGCTTGCCCTTGGGCATGGTGTCGGGGAAGCGGGGAATGATATGCTCCTGAATGTACATCTCGGATTCCCCGCCCGACAAATATTCGGGAATGGCGTCCAGCGCGAAGACAAATGCGGCCTCGTAAGCCTCATCGCGGTAGGGGACGGTGGTATCGTAGAGGGCGAACAGGTCATAGATGCCCTGATAGAATTCCCAAGCCCCGGAGGCGGTGCGGACGTTGTGGGTCAGCATACGGAATTCCTCGGTCAGATACGTGCGCACGGATTCGTACAAACGGCTGCCGTACCGGTAGCTCGGATCATCCACGGGGTGGGCGAAATAGTGCAGGTTCGGGTTCTGATGCTTCAGCTCGCCCGCTTCGTTGTAGTACCTGACGACGGGAAACTCCGCTCCCGAGCGGATGATCTCATCCACCAGATCTTGCAGGAAATCATTGATGGCGGGATCGGTGTCGTACAACTCGCGGAAGGTGACGATATCGGTCTCACCTGCAAGAAACCTGCGGATCTCATATGGAACATCCATGTCGGATCTCCTTTACATATTCTGATACATCTCCATATACTTCTCAGCCGAAGCATCCCAAGAGAAATCAGAGGTCAGGGCGCGATACCGCAGAGCGGCGAACTTCTCGGGCTCGCGCTCATACAGCTCCAGCGCGGCGCAGGTGCGCTCCTCCAGCTCGGAGGCCTCGTAGTTGGCGAAGGTGAAGCCGTTGCCGTGGGCACCGTTGCAGTCCTCGTAGTAGGGCTTGATGGAGTCGTACAGACCGCCCGTCTCACGCACCACGGGGACAGTACCGTAGCGGCAGGCAATCATCTGGGACAGACCGCAGGGCTCGGACTTGGAGGGCATGAGGAAGATGTCAGCGGCGGCGTAGATCTTCTTGGACAGGGCGCGGTTGTAGGTGATGAAGGCGCGGACTCTCTCGGGGAAGTCACGCTCCAGCTGACGGAAGTAGCTCTCGTACTGTCCCTCGCCCGTACCCAGCACCACGAACTGTGCCTTGGGGTGGATCTCCAGCACGTGACGGAGCATACCCGCGATGATGTCCACGCCCTTGTGGGCGGCGAGGCGGGAGATGACCGCCATGATGGGGGCGTCGGCGTCCTCGGGAAGACCGTACTCCTTCTGGAAGGCCAGCTTGTCACGGGTCTTGCCCGTGGTGTCCTCGGCGGTGAACTCAAAGGGGATCTCCTTGTCGGCGGCGGGGTTGTAGTAGACCTGGTCAATGCCGTTCAGGATACCGCTGACCTTGCGGCTGTGGCGGGCCAGGATGAAGTGGAGGCGGTGGGAGTAGGTGGGGGTCATGATCTCCTGGGCGTAGGTGGGCGACACGGTGGTGACGCGGTCGGCGCACTCCACGGCGGCCTTGGCCAGGTTGATACAGCCGTCGTAGGCCATGAGGGTGTAGTGCTCGGCACCGATGCCGAAGACGTCCTGCAGGGCGGCGAAGTCGTACTGACCCTGATACTCAATGTTGTGGATGGTGAACACCGTCTTGATGGCGGCGTACTTCTCGTTGCGGTAGCCGAACTCGGTCTTGAGGTAGACCACTGACAGAGCCGACTGCCAGTCGTTGGCGTGGAGAATGTCGGGGTAGTAATCCAGCTTCTCCATCATCTCCAACACGGCGCGGCAGAAGTAGGCGTAGCGCTCGCCGTCGTCAAAGTGACCGTACAGAGCACCTCTCTTGAAGTAGTACTCGTTGTCCACGAAGTAGAAGGTGACGTTGTCCTTCACCAGCGAGCGGATACCGCAGTACTGGTTGCGCCACGAAAGCTGAAGGTTGAAGACGGCCTCGGTCTTCATGGCCTCCACGGTGGCGGCGGGGATCTTGTCGTACAGAGGGCAGATCACGCGGACGTCGGCGTCCTCACCGTACTTGGCGCGGAGAGCGGCGGGCAAGGAGCCCATGACGTCGCCAAGACCGCCCGTAGCGGCGAAGGGCATGACCTCGGCGCCGACGAAGAGGATCTTCTTGGGGGAAAGCTGTTCAGACATATATGTATCCTCCGAAAAATGAAATGGTATGAAACTGCAAAAGGCAAAATGCAAAATGCAAAATTGTGGAAGCCTTTCGCTGACGCGAAAGCCGATTTTATGGTAATATTTTGTGGGATAATATCCCAAAAAGTATTGTTCCCCAAAAGAATAACATGGTTTCCGTTAAGCCCTGCGCAGTTGTTCTCTCGTTCCTTGATTTTGCATTTTGCACTTTGCATTTTGCATTTAGCCATTCCCCGCGCAGTTTGCGCGGGGAATGGCGAGCTATCAGACGCTGCCGCCCTTGCCCACGTAGAAGGGCATGGTCTTGTGACCCGACAGGTGGCGGCCGTCGCGGATGGTGACGTCCTTGTCGGTGATGACGCAGTTCAGGGTGACGTCAGAGCCGGTGTAGGTGTCCTGCATGAGGATGGAGTTCTTGACCACGGTGCCCTTACCCACCTTAACGCCGCGGAACAGGATGGAGTTCTCCACCGTGCCCTCGATGACACAGCCGTCGGCGATGAAGGAGTTCTTGACGTCGGCGCCCTCCTTGTACTTGGTGGGAGCCGAGTTGCGGACCTTGGTCAGCACGGGGCGGTTCTTGACGGCGAACAGACCCTCGCGGGCCTCCTGGGTCAGCATATCCATGGAGGAGGCGAAGTAGCCCTCCAGGGAGCCGATGTAGGCGTACCAGCCGTCGTACTCGTAGGCGCGGAAGTTGGCGGTGCCCAGGGAGGGAACGATGACGTCGGCGAAGAAGGAGCGGTAGCCGTGGGCGGAGGCGGCGGCCAGGATGGTGAGCAGGTACTCGCGGCTGACCACCATGATGTTGGTGTAGAGGTTCACCATACCCTCGGTGGGCTGGGCGCGGGTAAAGTCGGTGACCTTACCGTCCTCGTCAGCGGCGATGATGGAGACCTGCTCGGCCAGATGCATGGCGGCGGCGTCCATCCGCTTGGTGACGAAGGTGATGTCGGCACCCGACGCGGCGTGAGCCTCGATGACCTCGGACAGATCAATGTTGCAGATGATGTCGCAGTCGGACAGCACGAAGTAGTCCTCGTTGCAGCGGGCGATGAAGTCCTTGGCACCAAAGAGAGCCTCCAGACGGTGGCTGGGGGACTTGATGCGGGTGCCCTGATCGTAGGCGGTGATGTAGGGGGGGATCAGCTTGATACCGCCCGAGCGGCGGGCCAGATCCCAGTCCTTACCCGTACCGATGTGGTCGAGAAGGGACTGATAGTTGTGGTGGGTGATGAGGCCGATGCGGTTGATGCCGGAATTCACCATGTTGGACAGGGTGAAGTCAATGAGGCGGTAGCGGCAACCGAAGGGCACAGAGGCCATGGAGCGTACACGAGTCAGCTCGGGGATGCTCTGGTCGTGGATATTGGCGAAAATCAATCCTGCTGCGGTCATGTTCGTGTCCTCCTTTACTCAGACAGCATGGCGCCGGGCTCAACCGTAGCGCCTGCCGCGATGGTAATGCCCTCGCCGACCACGGCGATCTCGGCACCCGTGCTTCTGGGAGCGCCCACGGTGGCGCCCGCGCCGACGGTGACGTCGGAGTCAATGATGGCGTACTGGACTGTAGCGCCCGCCTCGATCACGCAGTCACCCATGAGGACGCAGTCCTCTACGTGCGCGCCTGCCATGACCTTGACGCCGGGACCGATCACCGAATTCTTGACGGTGCCGTAGATCTCACAGCCCTCGGTTATGTAGCAGTTCTCAATGGACGCGCGAGCTCCCACGAACTGGGGAGCCGAGGCGGAGTGACGGGCGAAGATGCGCCAGTCGTTGCCCGACAGATCCAGAACGGGCTGATCTCCCAGCAGATCCATGTTGGCCTCCCACAGAGAGGAGATGGTTCCGACGTCCTTCCAGTATCCCTCGAAGGGGTAAGCGAACATCTTCTCGCCTGCGGCCAGCATATTGGGGATGATGTTCTTACCGAAGTCGTTGGAGGAGTTGGGATCCGCCTCGTCGGCGATGAGGTAGTCGCAGAGCTTCTTGCGGTTGAAGATGTAGATACCCATGGACGCGTTGGTGCTGTCGGGGTTCTTGGGCTTCTCGGAGAACTTGTAGATGGAGCCGTCGGGATTGGTGCTCATGATACCGAAGCGGCTGGCCTCCTCGATGGGCACGTCGATGACGGCGATGGTGCAGTCGGCGCCCTTGGCCTTGTGGAAGTCCAGCATCTTGTCGTAGTCCATCTTGTAGATGTGGTCGCCCGAGAGGATCAAGACGTAGTCGGCGTCGTAGCGGTTGATGAAGGCCAGGTTCTGGTAGATGGCGTTGGCGGTACCCTTGTACCAGTCGGCGCTCTTCTGACCCTGGTAGGGGGGCAGGATCTTGACTCCGCCAAAGGAGCGGTCCAGATCCCAGGGGAGTCCGTTACCGATGTACTCGTTGAGCACAAGGGGCTGGTACTGGGTCAGCACGCCCACGGTGTCGATGCCCGAGTTCACGCAGTTGGACAGCGGGAAATCGATGATGCGGTACTTGCCGCCAAAGCGCACGGCGGGCTTGGCGACTTTCTTGGTGAGAGCGTAAAGACGGGAGCCCTGACCGCCGGCCAGCAGCATCGCCACGCACTCTTTCTTTCTGAAGATCATGTTGGTGCCTCCTTTTATGATCGCGGATAAACCGCATAATTTTACATATTTTCAACCCCTTGGGGACTTTTGAGATACAAGATACGGCCGAGCAGGCTCGGCAGATACAAGATACAAGATATGCTATGGCTTCTGTCTATCTTGTATCTTTGTATCTTGTAACTTGTATCTGAAGGTTACTCGCCGTCCTCGTCAATTCTTTCCAGTATCACGCATCCCAAGGGCGGTACGTTCATCCGCACCATGTGCAGGAAGTTGCCCTCCACGGGGAAGGCCTCCAGCACACCCGTGTTGAGGACCCCGCTACCGCCGAACTCCTGCGCATCGGAGTTGAAGATCTCGCGGTACTTTCCGGGCAGGGGGACGTTCATGCGATGATCCACATGGGTCATGGGGGTGAAGTTCAATACGACGGTGACGTCCTTGCCCTCACGGGAGACCCGTCGGAAGGCGATGAGAGAGCGGTCGGCATCGTGCTTCTCCAGCCACTCAAAGGACTTTTCGGGGGTGTCGGTGAACTCGTCCCACAGGGCGGGGGTGGAGAGGTAGAGATTATTCAGAGCGGCATAGTAGTGCTGGAGCTTGGCGTGGTATTCGTAGTCCAAAAGATGCCAGTCCAGCTGGCGCATCTCGCTCCACTCGGCGAACTGGCCGATCTCACAGCCCATGAACCAGAGCTTGGCTCCGGGGTGGGTCATCATCCAGGCGGCGAAGACGCGGTCCCCCGCGAACTTCCGCCAGTAGTCCCCGGGCATCTTGTCCAAAAAGGACTTTTTCAGATGCACCACCTCGTCGTGGGAGATGGGGAGGACGTAGTTCTCGATGAAGGCGTAGGAGGGGATGTGGGTCAGATGGCCGTGGTGGTGCTTGCGGAAGATGGGATCCTCCTTGACGTAGCGCAGGGTGTCGTTCATCCAGCCCATGTTCCACTTGTAGGTGAAGCCCAGGCCCTCCTCGGAAAAGTCGGTGATGTGGGGCCACATGGTGGACTCCTCGGCGATGGTCATGATGTCGGGGTGATCCTCGCGCAGGCCCTCGTTGAGGGTGCGGAAGAAGGCCACCGCCTCCAGGTTCTGATAGCCGCCGTTCTTGTTGGGGTGCCACTCTCCGGGCTGGCGGTCGTAGTTGAGGTAGAGCATGGAGGCCACGGCATCCACACGGAGACCGTCGGCGTGGAACTCCTCCACCCAGTAGTAGGCGTTGGACATGAGGAAGGAGATGACCTCCTTCTTGCCCACATCGAAGCAGCAGGTGCCCCAGCCGCGGTTCTCCTGCCTGGTGGGGTCCTCATACTCATAAAGAGGTTGTCCGTCAAAGCGGTACAGGCCGTGGGCATCCTTGGGGAAGTGGGCGGGGACCCAGTCCAGAATGACACCCAGCCCCGCGTTGTGCATGATGTCCACGAAGGCGCGGAAATCGTCGGGGTCGCCGTAGCGGGCGGTGGGGGCGTAGTAGCCGCAGACCTGGTAGCCCCAGGAGCCTCCGAAGGGATGCTCCATGACGGGGAGCAGCTCCACGTGGGTAAAGCCCATCTGCTTGAGGTAGGGGGCCAGCTCGTCCGCCAGCCGGCGGTAGGAAAGAGGCTTGCCGTCGGCTCCGTATTTCCAGGAGCCCGCGTGGACCTCGTAGATGTTCATGGGGTACTTGCGGCCGTCCTTCTTGCGCTTGGCGCGTTGACGGAGCCAACCGCGGTCGTGCCACTTGAAGGGCTTCTCGCGGAAGAAACGGGTGGCGGTCTCGGGGGGACACTCCATGGCACGGCCGTAGGGGTCGGCGTGGAGGAGCACCCGCCCGTCGGCGGCGGTGACGCGGTACTTATAGACAGAGCCGTCGGGCACCTTGTCTCCCTCAAGAACCAGCATGAAGATGCCGCTTTGGGTGGCGCGGGTCATGGGGATGCCCTGATCCCAGTCGGTGAAGGAGCCCACGACCGATACCCCCTTGGCATGGGGAGCCCAGACGCGGAAGATCACCCGCTCTGCCCCGTCCTCGCCCACCTCGGCGTGAGCGCCCAGATAGGTGTAGGCGTGGCGGGCGGTACCCTCGTGGAAGAGGAACTCGTCCAGCTCGCGGCGGTGGGGAAGCAGGGCCTCGGCCTCGGGGGAGAGAGGGGTCTCGCGGAGGGTGTCGGGAGCCGCCTCGGTGCTGAGGGCTTCGCGGATGGAGGTAGACGTTTCGGTGATTTTGACCGATTTTGTTGGCATTTGTCCCGAATCCTTTCAGTAAATATAACTGTACATTGTGATTATATCACAAATTAACGGTTTTGTCAATGCGTGAACAGGGATTTAACAAAAGTTTACGAAATTTTGAGTGCGCCTGATGCTCCCCAAACGGTCATAGCCTGTAAACTTTTTTCGCAGGGTGACGAAAAGAGTCCCATCCCCTTGACACTCCCGTGTTTCTGTTATATAATATAAGTAACTGTAGCCATCGCTATACGCGGCGGCTCAAAATCCATCCAAACGGAGGACAAGCACTTGATCGAAGTACAAAATCTGACCAAGGTCTACGGCCAAAAGACCGCCGTGGAGAACGTCAGCTTCAAGATCCGCAACGGCCGTATCTACGGGCTTCTGGGCCCCAACGGCGCGGGGAAATCCACCACCATGAACATCATGACGGGATGCCTCTCCCCCACCGAGGGCACCGTCCTCATCAACGGCTACGACATCTGTGACCAGCCCATCGAGGCCAAGCGCCAGATCGGCTACCTCCCCGAGCAGCCCCCCCTGTTCATCGATATGACCCCCGCCGAGTACCTCACCTTCGTGGCCGAGGCCAAGGGGGTGTCGGACGACCTCATTGACCGCCAGGTCAAGGAGGCCATGCAGGTCACCGACATCCTGTCGGTGAAGGACCGCCTCATCCGCAACCTCTCCAAGGGCTACCGCCAGCGCGTGGGCATCGCCCAGGCGGTGCTGGGATCCCCCGACATCATCATTCTGGACGAGCCTACGGTAGGCCTGGACCCCCAGCAGCTCACCGAGATCCGCGCTCTGGTCCGTAAGCTGGGAGAGAAGCTTACCGTCATCATCTCCAGCCACATCCTGTCCGAGATCGCCGAGCTCTGCGACCACGTTATCATCCTCTCGGAGGGTCACGTGGTGGCCGACGACGATATGGCCGAGCTGGAGGCCCGCATGAACCCCGAGACCACCCTCCGCATGACGGTCAAGGCCGACGAGGCGGGTGCCGGAGCGGTGCTGAAGTCCATCGAGGGGGTCAACACCGTGACCAAGCTCTCCGAGAGCGAGGCCGACGGCACCGTCACCCTGCAGGTCACCACCGCTCCCGATACCGATCTGCGGGACGAGATCTTCTTCGCCATGGCCGAGCGCCGCTACGCCGTCCTCTCCACCGAGACCGTGGAGCAGTCCCTGGAGGAGATCTTCCTCTCCCTGACCGCCAAAAAATCCAAGAGTGAGGAGGTACACGACTGATGTCCGCCGTCTATAAGCGCGAGCTGCGCGCCTACATGAATAACGTCTACGGCTGGCTGTTCATGGCCATCCTCCTGCTCTTTACGGGCTACATGATGTTCCAGAACAACCTCTACGACGGGGCCCCCGAGTTTGAGCTGACCCTGTCGGGAAGTCAGTACGCCCTCCTGCTCCTCATCCCCATCCTGTGTATGCGTTCCATGGCCGAGGACCGACACAACAAGACCGATATGTTCTACCTCTCCCTCCCCATGAAGACCTCCTCGGTGGTGCTGGGGAAGTACCTCGCCATGCTGACGGTCTACGCCATCCCCTGCGTCATCCTCTGCGTGTACCCCTTGGTGCTGGGTGCCTTCGGCCCCGTCAATTACCTGGTCGCCTACCTCGCCATCCTCCTCTTCCTGATCCTGGGTGCCGCCCTCATCGCGGTCTGCCAGTTCTTGTCCTCCCTTACCGATAACCTGGTGATCGCCGCCGTGCTGGGAGTTCTGGCCGTGGCCGTCCTGCTCTTCGCGCCTTGGCTGTCCTACGTCATCCCCCTGACCGCCATCGCCTCCTTCATCGGCTTCGTGGTGCTGGCCCTCCTCCTGGCGGGTATCGCCTTCCTGGCCACCCATAACCTCAACGTCACCGCCATCACCGCCGCCGTGGCCGTGGTGCCCCTGTCGGTGATCTACATCCTGTCCCGAAGCAGCTTCGAGGGTCTGTTCCCCTCTCTGCTCCAGTTCATCTCCCCCTTCGCCCACTTCGCGGCCTTCTGCCAGTTCGGCACCTTCTCTGTTCAGTCTCTCATCCTGCTCCTTTCCTACCCCGTGCTCTTTGTCTTCCTGACGGTCCAGTCGGCGGACAAGAAGCGCTGGGACTAATCCATGCGGAGGTATACCACTATGAGCAATAGCGCACTGTTCCGCATGATGCGGTCTGTCAAGATCGGCACCTATTCCTTTATCATGGGCGTCATCATCCTGGCGCTCCTCATCGTCGCCAACCTGCTGGTGGGTGTCCTGCCCGCCAAGATCACCCAATTCGACACCTCGGGCCTGGGCCTGACCGAGATCTCGGAGGAGTCCGAGAAGTTCGTCTCGGGCATGGACGAGGACGTCACGGTCTACTGGCTCTGCGAGGGCGGGGTGGAGGATCAGCAGATCCGTCTTCTCCTCTCCCGCTACGAGGAGGCGGGGAAGCACGTTTCCGTTCAGATCGTGGATCCCCTGAAGGAGCCCACCTTCACCGCCAAGTACACCGATTCTGCCCTCTCCCCCTACAGCTTCGTGGTGGAGTCCGCCCGCCGTCACACCGTCATTGACGCGGGGGATCTCTACTACTACACCAACCTCCTGTTCCCCCTGGTCTACCAGATGTACCCCCAGTACATCCCCGCCGAGCTGCTGGGCCCCATGACCGCCGCGGGTCTCTCCTCGGCCTGCTCCCAGTACGGCACCATGATTGCCTACATGATGGCCCAGAGCGGCTACACCGTGGAGGACATCACCCAGTTCAATACCTTCCACTCCTTCTGCGCCGAGGCCCGACTGACCTCCGCTCTGGACTACGTGACCCGGGAGTACATCCCCCACGGCTACCTGCTGACGGGCTTTGGTGACGTCACCCCCTCCGAGTCCCTCTCGGAGCTGCTGGGAACCATGGGTCTGGATATCCAGCCTCTGGATCTCTCCACCTCGGGAGGCATCCCCGTGGACGCGGGCTGTCTCATGCTCTACTCCCCCAAGAGAGATCTGACTCCCCACGAGGCCTCCCTCATCACCGCCTACCTGAATGGCGGCGGCTCCCTCATGCTCAACACCTCCCCCGAGGTGGCCGAGTCCTGCCCCAACCTCAACAGCGTGGTGGCCGCCTTCGGCCTGATCGCCAGGAAGGGTCTGGTGCAGGAGGGCGACACCAGCTTCATCTCGGGTAGCCAGTATACTCTGGTGCCCACCGTCTCCACCCAGCATACCGCCACCGCCTACGTCACCTCGGGCGGCTTCAAGCCCCAGCTTCCCAACTGCCATGCCATCGGTGTGGCCGCTACCCTGCCCGCGGGGGTCACCGTCACTCCCCTGTTCACCACCTCGGACAAGGCCGTCCTCGTGACTCTGGACAAAACGACCAACCTCACCGAGGCAGGCAAGCTGGAGGTAGCCGTGGCCGCCGCCAAGAGCGTCACCACCGCCGAGGGCACTACCAAGACCGCCAACCTCACCTGGTTCGCCTCGGCCAACGCCTTCACCGACACCGCCGCCGAGGGCAGCAAGGGCGGGAACTACTACTTCTACGCCGCCACCATGAGCCTCATGAACGAGGGCTTCACCTCGGCCTATGAGAACCTCACCCCCGTGTCCCTCCAGACCGAGTCTCTGGAGGTCACCGACGGTGCCGCCCTCATCATCTTCGCCGTTACCGTGATCCTGCTTCCCGTGGCCCTTCTGGTTGTGGGTATCGTGATCTGGATCCGCAGAAAGAGACGGTAAGATCGCCCTATGGATAAGAAGCTGCGCACCATTCTGATCCTCGCGGGGATCCTGGTCCTGCTCTGCATCGGCTACGCCGTGGCGGGGCTGGTCTTCAAAGAGGACACCCCCGAGGACACCACCGCTCCCGAGACCACAGCCGAGGAGGCCACCTTCCTGCAGGTCACCGAGGACGGCCTGACCAAGCTCTCCTACACCTACGACAAGGACGGGGACGGGGTGGCCGAGGTCTGGATCTACACCCGCTCCGAGGACGGGGAGAGCTGGCATTGGAACGATGATCCCGCCGTGCCTCTCGGCTCCTCCGCCTTCTACGGCTACTCCTCCACCCTCTACGGCATCCAAGTGGTCAACACCCTCCAAAACGTCACCGAGGAGCAGTTTTCCGAGTACGGTCTGACTGCCCCCGCCCGCACCGTCACCTTTACCGACCGCGTTTACGGCGAGCAATCGTTCTGTATCGGTGCCTTCAACACATATAATAGTACCTACTGCGCCTACAGAAACGGGGATAAGACCACCGTCTACCTCTTGGACGGCGAGTTCCTCACCGAGTTCGATCGGTCGGTGGAGAGTCTGGTCTACCACGACGACCTCCCCGCCTTCAAGCCCGAGGCCCTCACAGGCTTCACCATGACCCAAGGGGACAGAACGATCACCCTTACCCGCAGCATCGACGGGGAGGGGCAGGCGGTGTGGTCCCGCTCGGTCAACGGGGAGGCCCCCGTGACCGTGGCCGCCGATCTGGTGAAGAGTCTGGAGCTTCTGGTGGGAGACATGGACTACCTGACCTGCATGAGCGTCAAGACTACCGATTTCCCCGCGTACGGTCTGGATCAGAACACCACGACCATGAAGGTTGATTACACCAAGACCGTCAGCGGCGTGACCGAGGCCTTTACCTTCACCCTGACCCTGGGAGGGACCGACAAGTACGGCTACTACTACGCCAACCCCAAGGATACCACCCTCACCATGCTGCTGGGGGGCTCGGTGTTCTCCAAGGTCATGACCTACGACGACACCCACGTAAACGAGGGGGACACCCCCGCTGAGACCGACACAGCGGGCAGCTGACCCGTAGATCCCCCGCAAGACCCTTCACCCACCCACTCCACCCAAACGGCCCAAGGAGGGGCCTTTCCCATGAATGTCGCCTTTTTTCTGATTCCCAAAAGTCACGTGGCACACCTCACCGAGGGGTGCAGCTTCCGCCATGGCATGGAAAAGCTCCGTCGCCACGGCTACACCGCCATTCCCGTGGTGAGTAAGGACGGACGCTACCTGGGCTGCGTCAGCGAGGGGGATTTCCTCTGGAACATCATGAGCCTGGGGAGCATTGACCCCGCGGATCTGGGGGATGCCTGTATCGACCAGATCGTCTCGGACCGCACCCCGCCCGT
>JAFULU010000282.1 GCA_017483125.1 Clostridia bacterium | reverse complement strand
CAAATTTGGGTTTGTCGGTCCGTTCCTTTGCCTTCCCCAGCGGGGAAGGGGGACCGCGAAGCGGTGGATGAGGAGAGCAAATTACGGTTCGGTATCGGGTATGATTTTTCTTGGCGTATCAAGGGTTTTACATATACACCCGCTTGTAAATTCAAATCCGCTCTCCTCATCCACCACCTACGGTGGTCCCCCTTCCCCGCTGGGGAAGGCTCACGAGGAAACCCACCGAAAAACTGCAATTTGAAGCCTCTGCGAAAATTTCGACGTCAATGCCCGCCCAAAAGCCTCGCTACATCCTCGTCACGCAGGGAGAACACCCCCATCGCCTCCTCCAGCCGCTCCACGCGGGAGATTACCAGTATGGGGAAGGTCTTGACCCGCCTGTCGCGAAGCAGGTAAGCCAGAGACACCGCCGTGGGGGAGATCCCCGTCTCGGCGGCCACAGGAAGGATGCGTTCTGCCCGCGCCTTGGTGGCGTGATTCAAGTAGGTTTTGACCATGCCCTCCGAAAGCCCCACGTAGCCTCTGTCACGGATGTGGGAGAAAAGCCCCTGGGCTTGGGAGGTGTAGGCCATAACGGGTAGACCGTTCATCTCGTAGCCCTCGTGCTCGGTGGGATCCATGGCCACCAGAGTCTGGTCGTAGACCCCCTCCTTGTTGATGACCGCGGCGTTATGGAAGATCTGACTCACCGAAAACTCCGCCATGCCGTTCTCACGCGCGAAGGTATTGGCCTCGTCGATCCGCGCCACTGTCCAGTTGGAGGCACCGATGAGGCGGGTCTTGCCCTCACGGACAAGGGTGTCCAGAATCGGCATGATGGCCTCCACGGGCTTGGACTCGTCGTCGCGGTGGAGGAAGTAGATATCCACGTGATCGGTGCCCAGATATCGGAGGGAATCCTCCATGTCGGAGCGGATGTCAATTTCGGTAACGCGGCGCGACCAATCGGGTAGGGAGGGGTGGCCGCCCTTGGTGGAGATGACCACACGGTCGCGGCTGCCGCGGAGCCTCATCCATGCCCCAATGGTCTGCTCCGAGACCCCCATGCCGTAGACGGCGGCGGTGTCGATGAGGTTGCCCCCCAGATCGGTAAAGGCGTCCAGAACGGCAAAGGCGGTATCGCGGGGGATCCCCGTGCCAAAGGGGGCGGTGCCCAGGGCGAGAGGGAAGCAGGACTCAAAAATGGGGTGCATGGGGTTCTCCTTTCTCGTGAGTTTGATTTGAGCTCGCCTGTTATTCAATATCCGAGACGAACAGGAATACCGTTTTCTCTTGCCCACTCGATCAGCTCGTCACGGCTCCCGACTGTGTAGTCGGTGTCCATGATGACGAACATGGAGTGAGAGGTCTCCATATACAGAAATCCTCTGTATCGGTAGATGCGGATGGAGCGGATCAGCCTGAGCTCCTTGCCGTCCTTGTAGATGAGACCGTCCGAGACGCGGAAGGCGTGATCCTTTTTCGTGCCCTGCAGAAAGAACTTTTCATCGTACTTTTCAAAGAGCAGAACCAGAAAGGAAATAAGGAGCAGGCCGGCGGGGAGCAGTAACGACAGGAACAGAGGAGGCCGGATGACCGTCAGGATCAGACAGGGCGGAAGGGTCACGGCGAAGGCGCGGAACATTCGGATGTGGTTGTGGATGGCGATGGCCTTGCCGCCGTTGCGGGCTTTGAACTTCATGGGGGGGGCTCCTTGTGGAGGTGTAGTGTGCATATTATAACATAAAACAGAGAAAACCGCAAGACTTTTTGAAAAGAATTGCGGTATGTGGCGAAGCGAGAGACAAAAAAGCCAAGCGCAAGGCTTGGCTTTCTGTATTATGGCGGAGAGAGAGGGATTCGCTCTTGAATTTTGCAAAGCATTTCCGATTGATCTATGGTAATGCTTTGCAAAATTCTTCGGTCACCGTTCACAAAACAACTCACAGGGTTGTTTTGCTCACTGCGTTCGAATCCCTGTTTGATTCTCCACCATAAACAAAAAACCAAGCGCAAGGCTTGGCTTTCTGTTTATGGCGGAGGGAGTAGGACTCGAATTGAACACCCTCCCAAACTTTAGCCATAGTATACCCCGACTAAACACATTATAGCATAAAGTCAGTCTAATGTAAATATGAAAAGAAAAATAATCCCGATTTTTTAGCCTTTCGTTGTGTCCAGTGTAGCATAGGTCTCGCAGATGTAAACGTAAAAAAATATCACCGAAAAATGAAAATAGATACAGAACAGCCAGGTAGCGATACCTGGTTTTTTCTATATCCAAAAGCAATATTTTTTTGTGTACTGAAAGCAGTCACGACCTCTCGTTGACATCTGCACACCTCACTCGGAATGAACGCGATCAGCTCCCGACCTATGCTCCCCTGACCCTGCCGAAAGGCAAAATAAAAAATCAGGAGGTAATCCAAAATGAAAAAAGTAGTCTACAGTGTTACCCGGTATCGAAGAGATGATATCGACAAGATCTCAGGTCTTGGCTATATCACAGATACCGATCTCGTCATCGCTTGCATGAGCAAAGCAGGCAAGCCGTACATCCGCGTGTTCGAGGATTGCGTCAAAAATTGCCATCCCATCCCCGATAAGCAGGGCGAATACAAGGGTGCGCACTACGAAATCCGCGAAGTCCAGCTTGATACCGGTAAGGACAATTACGAGACCCGAGAGATCGAGCTTAATTACAACATCTGGTACAAATTTGTAGATTGAAATGGAGGATAAGAAAATGAAAAATCGTTTCTACATGAAGGAATTCCAATATCACGACGGTGAGTGCTACGTCACCTTTAACATCGTCGATCTGAATGAGCTGAAGAATGAGATCAGCGTGGCTATCACCCGCGAGGGCAAGATCAGCGTTGTAACCTACCCGCTGCTTTCCGATGAAAACGGCTATTATTTCGAATACGGCTGTGAGTACACCAAACTGGCCGTGGATGACTTTAAGGAGGTGTCGGAATGAATAACGATAACAAGAATATCCGTCAAGAACACGATAATAAACCCGTGATCGACCTTCTGGCTCTTTGGGAAGAGGTCGAGGATATGATCAGCGAAAGACGCGCCATCGAAGGGGGTGACCGTCATGACTAATACATACAGCAACGAAATCAGAATCGTTATCGGCTCTTGGGGCTCTTACAACGAGTGCAACGAGCGCGCTTTGGGATCCCGTTGGCTTGACTTGGCCGACTATGAAGACTGGGATGAGATCGTGGAAGAATTGGAGCGTCAGGGCTTCGAGCTGGACGGTATCGACGAGGAGCTGTTCATCCAAGATATCGACAACTTCCCGTCCGAAGCAACGAACTGGGATTATATGCATCCGCAACGGCTGTTCGATATTTTACACGAAGCCGAGGTACTGGACGATTCCGGCAAGTATGATACCCTTATGGCATTCCTGGAAGTGCGCGGTTTTCGTGAGTTTGAAGAGCTTGTAGACCGTTACGGTGCAAGCTGGGACGATGATATCTACATCTACAAGAATTACGACTGGGATGATTACGGTCGTGAGATGTTCAACTGCTGCGGGTACGAGATACCCGACTGTCTGTTGGACTTTTTTGATTTTGAGGCCTACGGAGAATCCTTCAAGTACGACGGTATTGAGGAGTACTCCGAGGGCTTGATCGAGATCCGGCGCTGAAAGGAGGCTGTATCATGAAGAATACGAAAGAGGTACAGGCCATCCTGACGGCCATATGTTGCATTAACCAGACCAGCGAACATAAGGACGAGGATATAGCCAAAATCCTTGATTATGCCTTCCGTCGGCTCTTTGGCTCCAACACCAACCTGCTCATGCTTTGCTGCGTGGGCAGGTCGAAAGAAGAAATGATGCCTGAGATCATGCAGGTCTTGGAGCAGGATACACAATACAAAAAATATTTGGAGGAATACACGAAATGAAGGTTCAAGAACTCTATACCATGACATTCAACGACGCTTGCGAGAAGCTATCCGAGCAGACCGATCTCATCACCACCTACGAGAGCCTGAAGGATTTTGCCATCCATATGATTCAGGAGGATCATCTGTATCTCGCATTGCACATTCTGGAGGCAATCCACAGCTCCCCGGCTGACTACTATGATTACGACTACAGTATGGGTACGTTGGAAACGCCCACGGCACTGACTCTGACCTTTGATTTGGTTGATTACTGCGACGACAAGGAGGACACCGATCATGACGAGCTTTAAGACCCAAGCCCATATCCATTCCCTCAATGGGGCTATGGATGAAATCACCGTTCTGGACAGCCGGCAGGAGTCCGACCACGTGGTCTACATTGTGGACTACAATGGTGTGAAATGCACCGCCATTTTCAACTGGCTCGCAAACGCATATTACGCTGACGATAAGTACGGCATCATTAAGGAGGATTAACCATGAGTATCAAAAATGATATCCGAGATCAGATCAAGAGTGCTATCCGGCATTATGACTTTGAAGAAGCCATCAGCGAGGCCATGGACGAAATCGACCTCGAGGAGCTGATTACCCAGAAGATTACCCAGCGTATCCGTGACGTGGACATTGAGCCGCTTGTGACGAGTCTCGTCGCCGACCTGATCGACGAGCAGCTGGACGATATCGACATTGAAGGCGAGGTATTAAGTGCCCTTCAAGAAGAATTTGAGAGTTAAAGGAGGAATGACATGAAATCCTACGTTTTCTACGATGATACCGCCGATTATGAAGCCTACGATGAAATCCGTTCCTACTTATTCGATCTCCACGGCGAGGACAACGGCTGGGAAACCGCCGATGACGTTCCCGATAACTGGATCTACGATGAGATCAGCGAGCAGAACAACGCTGATTGGCGGGAGCTGCTTCACGCCCTCGGGCGCGTGTTCAAGGAAGATTGCTATCTTCTCACGGGCACTTGCGGCAGATGGTGCGGCCCCGCGCAGGGCGGCAAATTCATCAACAGCACCGACGATCTGCTGACCTGTATCAAACATTTGGATAAGGTCAAGCTTTACGAGGAAAACGGTCATTTCTACATCGACGGCTACCATCACGACGGCTCGGATCACTACGAGCTGAAGCGGCTGACCCGAAAGGGCTATGAGTTTGCCGACCGTAATTACTTTGCTCATGACCGTCAACTCCATACGACCATCATGCAAAATAACTTTTACTCGGCTTTGCCTCGGTTGGCAAGCCGCTTATACGGGGTGTGACATGAAAAATGAAACGAACAATCCCTACGGCTACAAGGTCTGCTATAAGGAAGAAGGTGCGACAGAATACACACGACACTTTATGACCTATACCTACCGTCAAGCCGTTTCCGCTAAAGCCGGGTTCATCCGCTTTCCTCCCAGAGCGAGGGAAGACGGACACATTCTCAATAAACCAAAATGGGTCATAATACCGATCAAGCACTCCGAGGTGCGGGACGGTATCTGGCACGAGGATCCCTTTTGATAAGGGGTCCTTTTTCTTTTATATACCAAAATAAATTACAAGGAGGAATGAATATGACGTTGAATCTCACCACAACGACAACCGAAGAAAAGGTCTTGAAAGAATACTTGGAGCAAACGGTCAGCGAGGTGTTGGCCGATAAGATCAACAACGGCTTGCCCGTCGAAAAGGACGACAAGAAGCTGATCTCAAAGAAGACCTTGGCGGGCTTTATGAAGTACGCCACCGAAGAAGCTCGCAAGCAAGCCGCCAAGGGTGCGACAAGTGCCTGTCTGCACAGCGATATTGTTTTCGGGTGGGCTATCCACTATTTCGAGGAAGACAGCATCCCCGGAACACTCTACAACGAGGACGGGACGGAGTACAAGCCGCCGAAGCCTACACCGAAGGTCACGCCCAAACCGTCCACAAGTGCGCCCGATACGCCTATGGCTCCTGCTCCCAAGCCACAACCCAAGGCAGGGCAAATTTCCATGTTCGACCTATTCGACGAGCCGGAGACGGTAGTGGAAGAAAACACCGAGGCTGACGAATATGACGAGGACGAGGTGGCATCTGACACCCACGAGGAGGCTTCAGAAAGTCCCGTAGAGGGCGAGAAGCCCGAGGTGGAGCAAGTGCCCGCCGTAGAGGTAAAAGAGTCTGAAAAACCTTTGGTGGAGCATATAAACGGTCTCGATGTGGACACAACCACGGGAGAGATCATAGAGCCGGAACAAGCTCCCGATCCTTATGCCGACACCGAGCTAATGTACAAGCTGTATATGCTGCTCGACCAGAAAGTTGAAATTGTGAAATGAGGTATAATGTCATGTTGATAGAGAAAATAAAGCCGATTCCTAAATACATCGTTGAAAAGATTCGCAAGCGTGATGCGATCCGTTATCCCGAACCCCACGGCAATACGCGGTTTTATTCGTATCTCACCAAGAATGATGGTGAGCTCGTCAAGGTCACGGTGGCTGTCCGTCACCGCTACAAGAATTGGCACTACAAGCAGGTCGCCGTCCATGGCGTTCACTCTGATCGATGCTATGTCAAGGATATGTGCTTCACCTACATCGGTGGCTACAGCGTCGGTTGGTACGCCGAGGGTCTGAATAGGACGCAAAAGTGGTATGAGGATGACGAATGGGGTTGGTATTATGATTCCGGTTTCGATCCTTATGCACCGGTGGTCAACAAGGACTACCTGGCGAAATTCCCGGAATACCAATACTCCGCATGGGAGTTGTACGATGAAGCGGATATTCTCAAATTTCTCCGTAATTATGAGCAGTACCCGCAGGCGGAATATCTCATGAAGATGGGCTTGCAGAAGTATGTGTTCAGTAAGCAGATCTTAACCAAGGCGGCAAAGGATAAGCAGTTTCGGAAGTGGCTCTGGAGCAACCGTCAGGTGCTTGCAGGGCGCTATTTTTATATATCCACCATCCTCTCGGCATACCGTCGCGGAACGTCTCTCCTTGAAACACAGGCGTATGAGGAGGTCAAGAAGACCTTCTGCCGTGAGCGGGACTACAAGCCGATCCGCGAAATGCTGGACGGTGATTATAAGCCGTTCTTTGAATATGTTGCCAAGCAGCAGATCAGCACTCGTGTATATCTCGATTATCTGAAAGCCTGTAACTTCCTTGGCTTGGATATGTCGGTGGACAAGAATCGCTACCCTCACGACTTCATGCGTTGGCACGATATCCGTATCGACGAGTACAAAACCGCCAAGGCCTTGAAGGATCAGGAGGAGCGAGCCGAGCTGTACGCGAAGTTTGCTTCCGTGGCTGAAAAGTATCTTCCGATGCAACACAACAAGCGTAGCGGATTTGTGGCGATCCTCGCACGGAGTCCTGCCGATCTGAAGGTCGAAGGTGAACTACTACACCACTGTGTCGGCGGTATGGGCTATGAGCAGAAGTTCATCCGTGAGGAAACGCTCATATTCTTCATCCGAGCCAAGGACACGCAAGATACGCCGTTGGTCACGGTGGAATACTCGCTGTCCCAGAAAAAGGTCTTGCAATGCTACGCTGACCACAACACCAAGCCCGCAGAGGATGTTCTGCATTACGTCAATAAGGTGTGGCTGCCTTACGCCAACCGTACCTTGAAACAGATTGCCGCATAAGGAGGATAATATTATGGCTAATTACTATCGTATCACCGCTTACCATCCCACAGAGGATTCCTGCTTCATCGTGGATTCCCACGGTCGATTTGAAAAGCTCTGGCAATTCAGTTCCTACCTTGTAAACAAGGGCGTGAAGATATTGGAGGTAGCCAACGGGGACACATTTCTGGATGGTAATATGAAGCGTGCCAAGGAGCATCCCGAGTACCTGTATATCCAGTCGGCACAGAGGGGAAAGCCTACTATGACGACCGTGACCGTGGATGGAAAGACGTATCCTGCCATTGAAGTCTGCGGCAGGAGATACGTTCCAAGCAGAGAGAAGGTGATCAAATGAAGCCCGGATTGGAATTTGAAAACAACGGCATGAAGCTTGTCTGTCTCGCTTTTTACTCACTCGGAAAGCGTAATGTGGGTCTGTTCAGGCGTGAAAGTGATGGGATGTATATCACGGCGCGGAACACGTCCCAAGATGCTGACGGATCGTATTCGTGGGCTTGGGGGCATTACTTCAAGGAGCGGGAGGAGGCGGAGAGAGATTATCAGAAGCGATTAGAAGAAATGTGTCAATATACGGACTAACTGAATACCGTTTCGGAGAGCTGTCAAAAGCTCCCTTTTTGAATAGTAATCCGCAAAGGGATCATCCGTCAGCTCCTCGCCCATGACGCGGTCCTGGTAGTATACGTAGTTTCCGGATAGCTTGAAATTGTACTTGTCACCTCCGCCGGGGAGCTCGGTCATCTGACCGGTGGACACGTCGTATACATAGTACGGGGTGTACCCGTTTTTCTGTACGTACCCGCGGAGAACCATGTGGGTATCGTTATAGGATGAGATCTTCATGACCTTGAACACTTCCTCATGAGCTTCAAAGGACAGATCGGTTTTATAAATGATCTGCTTCGTCCCCTCTTGATTTCCGTAGTGATAGTAGATGTTACCGTCCATAATGGCCACAACAAATTGGTCGGACTTTCCCGTGTACAGGACAGTCACCTCCTTGGTGGACAGATCAAGCACCTTCCAGGCAAACAAAGAGCCTTTCCCCGACTCAAAAGCCTGCCCCGCGAAATACAGTTTCCCATCCACCTCGTAAAGCGACTCAATGGATTCCCAATACCCATAGCCTCCGTTCAGACCGTCACTTTCATAAAATGAGGGGATCTCGTACAAAAATTCGATGTTATTTCTTTGATGGTCACAGCGGTACAGTCCGTATCCGTGTATCTGGTTTTCCACCGTGAAATAGAGCCAGTCATGACTCACGTACAGGATGGAATAACCGAACGCCCAAATGCAATCCTCGCTGTCACATTCGCACAAAGGATCGGCACACCATTTGCTCATGTTGCCCGTAAGCTTATTATAATAGGTATCCCCGAAAACCTTACCCGTCGGTAGGATACTGATCTCGGGGCGCACCTCGTTTTTGAGCCACATGGTCTTAAGCTTGTCTTCGGTCTTCCCCGAAAAATAGGGCGTTTCTCCCGTCTTTTTGATGATGGGAAGGGCGTAGTCCTCCGAGGGACTGCCGATGAAGCCGTTCAGGGCTGTCTGCTCCTCCAAGGGGGCCTCGGGTTGGGTGTCCTTTGTGCTCTCCAGCTGATCCTCGTATTGATTCCTGCGGGAGCAGGAGGCGAGTGAGGTCACCAAAAGTGCGGCGGCCAAAGTAATCAATAAGGCTTTTTTCATGATACGTTTCCTTTCGTTATTCTTGAAATAATGTTTCAATGCAATTTTACGGGTATGTGTGTAATTATCCTTTCACCCATTTTCGTCCGCTCCACCACACGCACAGTGCCGAGACTCCGACTACAGCAACAGTAAAGGAAACAGCGTAAACGGGCAAATCCATCGCCATTTCCAGATACCCGCTTCCTTGAAGGAGAATGGTAAGGTCGCAATAATTCGCTGCTGTAAGCCCCAGGCGGGTCAGCACGAAGGGGAGCAGGGTTACCAACACCGTGACAGACAAGGCGTGGACGGCCTTTTTCAGTAGCAGAGATACCGACACAGCGGCAACGGTCAGCAGGATGAATCCTATGAGTTTTGTGATCTCATAGGTAATGAAATAGCCCCGCAGGGTCATGGGTATGGCCAAGTTGGATAGCGTTGCCAAGCTCAATGCAGGCGAATCCCACGCGGGGAGGCTGTAAAGTTGATTCATTTTGATGAAATCCAGCGTGGTAAATAGAATACCCATGGTCAGCGCGAGAGTGATCGCCAGCGCATACTTGGTGACTAGAGTATGCCGCCGTCCCTTGCCTGTGGCGCGGATAATGGGGGAGATCCCGAAGAATTCCGGCGTAAAGATCCCCACGCCCAGAATGAGCAGGAGTGCGAACAACAGGTAGTCGAATTCCAGATCGAAGAGCGCATCCCAACCCGTAGCATAGACGAAATGAGCTTCTTTTCCGGCCTCTTTTTGGGTGAGAATATAGCTTTCCTGCATTTCCACACGGCTGAGAATGGCATCCCGCACCTTGGCATCGTAGAGGCTCTTGCGGTATTCATTGTACTCGGTGCCGCTGATCTCTCCCGTTTCAAGGAGGCTCTTCATGCTCTCCTCTTTGGCCTTCACCTCCTCAATGGCGGCGCGTTCGGCATCCAGATAGTCGCCCTTTTCCTGTGTCCATTCTCCCTCCAGGCGGGTCATGTAGCTTTGGTAGATCACATCCCCCACGGGCTGGTGGTAAGTCATGTCATCGGTAATGGCGATCTTGATACCAAGGATCAATAGGATCAGCAACAGATACTTGCCCGCCACCAGTAGCTTATGGACTTCAAAACCAAAGAGGGTACGGGATAGGCAAGGGACGGTCACGGGGGGGAGCTTGATATGTAGGGCTTTCTTGGCCGGAGCCTTCACCGTGTGCGCCCGTCCCGCACGACAGAATAGGAGGGTGACGGCTACACCCGCGATCACAAGAACAGCCCCCCACAGGATGATCAGACAGGTCATGTACGGTACGCCCGTCCCAAACAGATTGACAGAGTAATACCGTCCGAAACCCACGGAAGTGTCCATAGCTGTGAACAGGTTGAGCAGACGGACAGGATGATTGGAATTGACATAATCAAGGCTACTCAAAGCAAAGTGAATACCCACATACACAACCGAACCAGCGTAGGTCATGATGTGACTGCCTATGAGGCGGGAGAGCAGGAGTAACAGCATTCCTGTGGCGGTGAGCATCATCGCCTTAATCAGGAGGCTCAAACCCAGATATTCACCCACCGTGATGAGATAAGGACAGTAGTGGTAGCTTTCAAAGACCTGCACGAAGTCGTAAAGGGGTGAGTAGCCCCCCTGCACGAGGCCGAATATGGCCAGGCTCGTGCCGCTATAGATCACTACGGTAAGAACCACCGCAGTGAGAAGGGCGGTCAGTTTCGTGAGTATGAGCGGTATGTAACCCCGTTTAGTCGTGTGAATGAGGGGGAGTGTACCGCTCTTTTTTTCGTCCAGAAGCAGTCCCGAGATCAGCACCAGAAGGAACAGAAGGACGCAGAGGTTGCCGCCCGTGTAGGAGAAATAGGCATCCCAGCCCGATGGGTAGGTGGGATCAAGGGGCAGTTCGCGGTTGACGGTATAGATGTCGATGATATCCTGCTGATAGCCATAGTCGTAGCTGTCCTCGGTCTTGCCCAGCATGACCAGCTCGCCCTTGGCTCGATGAGCGGCGTTCAGCAGGTCTGTAACGTTGTCGTGGTAAGCCTTATCCGATTCGGTGGCGCGGTTGAAGTAGATGTAGAGGTTATAGTAAGCGTCGATCTTGGACTGATCGTAGTCCTCCCAGTAGTAGGCAAGGTTCATTTCCTCGGAGGGGATCCCCTGCTCGGTAGCGTACTTCATGTATTCGTTTCGCTTACGCTCCCATTCCTGCTTATAATCCAGAATAGGCTGGTATTCGTTTTGCAGAAAGCCCTCGGGATCATCACGGTAGCGGTCGAACATGGCAAGGATCGCCCGCTTTTTATCGGGCTCCATCTGCTCGGCGGAGGCTTTGGCAGTATTGGCCTCGTAAAGGGACAGCACCGCGTTGATGAGGAACAGCACCGAAAAGAAGATGATGAGGAATTTGTTACCGAAGAGCTTTTTGAGTTCATAGGTCAGCATGGCGGGTGTCCTTTCTTTGAAATGTGTTATGCTTGCGGCTTATGAACCTCCCCAGTCGTCAAGTCAATAATAGCATACTTCTTCGCGGGAGGCGATACATACGCACCCATTTCGACAAACATCTGATCGGTAGGATCATCCAAATTCAGCTCTTGATTGTACTCATTTTGGAAATCCTTATAAGTCTCATACTCCACGATGAGGGTCTTTCCGTCGGTATAGAAGCCCCAAATCAGATCGGGCTTACCGTCGGTAGTCAAGGATGCAATCAATTCAGGTATACTACCGTCCGAGCCGTCGGTCTTGACACGGTAGATATCCCCGCCCTGTCTTTGGAACAGGGGGCGCGCACCGCTCATTTCGTAAGCGGTGGTGTAATACTTAAAGTGGGGGTCATTCTGAAACATGGTAGTGGTATGCTGGACGGTCACGTAGGCATACTCCTCGCAGACGAGCTGAATCCCACGCTTATAGCCCTCGGCCAAGGTGACATTGTAATCAGGCCTTGTATAATCGGGAAGATACTTGTTGGTGGCCAGATCGTAATAGACCCATTCGTTATCCTCGTTCTGCCAGCCCAGCACATCGCCGTACAGCTTACAGAACTGCGCATACAGATTTTCCTTCCACACAGTTGGTTGTGCGTCCTCCCCCTTGCTGATATCTACGGTGTATATAGTGGGGATGATGGTCTCGTTTTGATCCAGCGTAAAGTCGTTATAAAACACCAGCTCTCCGTAGAAAATGACGCTACACATAAAACTATTATGGGAATATTCATATTGGATACCATGATCGTTTTCAATCGCCTCATATTGACTTTCCACCATGACGGGGAATTCATATTCCTGCTTCAAGTCGTTGAGCAGATAGTCGGTGGAGTACAGGTAGCCTACATGATTATGTCCGACGAGACGTTCAACCAGAAAATACACCCGATCACCGTACACTTGGATCTCCGAAATATAATTCGCACCTTCTTCTGAGAAAATACAGCTCCACGTGTCCTCATGCTTGCAGAAGGGGTCACGGCACAGAGTTGTAAAGGTGTTGGTAAGTTTGCTGTAAGCAAGTCCACCCGGCTGGCTACTACTCTTGAAGATATAGTAGCAAGGGATATCCACGATGCCATCCAATACCGTTGGTGCATAAAGGACACGGTCACTTTGGTAATCAGCCTCCAACTGCTCCTGGTTCATATTCTTGTAGACCTGAACAGGGGTATCAACGGGGATCTGTTCGGTCTGATCGCTCATGTGTTCCTTTAATGCACCGCGACGGTTTTGGCAGGCTGTTAAGGAGAGAACCAAAAGGAGGGCGGCGAGAATTATGATAATGAGTTTTTGCATGGGCTTACTCCTTTAGTCGGTATTAGGGGTGGGATGACCGTTTTCGTCATAGTGCCACTCGCCTTGATAATAAACCATAACTTTCACATAGATTTCACTTTCATTACTTTGTTGCAAGTACCCAGTCACGTAATCGGCTGCTTGACTTTCAGAAGCGGAAACATACAGACAACGCGATGATAATGTACTGTAATATACGGCTACTTGCTTTTTATCCTTGGGCTGTGCGATCACATGAAAATTATACATAAGCCAGCTTGACCAATGATCGAAGTTTCCGGCGGGATCATTTACCGGGCGGTCTGTAGGCAAGTCTCCCCGAGCAACGATCCACTCCAAATTCGGACAATTCGCAAAGGCTGACTCCCACTGTTCGGTGTCTATCAGCTCACTTGACAGGCTTACTCCTTTCAGGCTTTGGCATTCACTGAATGTACCTGCCGGGATGCTCGTAATATGATCGGGTATATGCACGTATTCCACTAATACTCCATCAATATAGAAATTTACTGCGAAACGGAACATGGGAGATGTATAACTTTCGTTCTGAACCAACGAAAAAAACTGCTCCATGGTTCCGTCATAATACATATGATGAATCCATCCCTCGGGACGAATCTCACCGTGCTCGTGTCCCTCAGGAATGACCTCCCCCAAGCCCTTCATATACATCACATCCGATTCATTCCGAAAGCTCTCGCCCGAAATGCTTTGAATGGATGAAGGAATGTGGATGGTCTTCAAGGTATTCGTCCCGCGAAAGGCTCCATTTTTTATAGTTTCCAAGCCGTCGGGCAAATGGATCTCATACAGACTTTCACAGCCACGAAAAGCATCCTGACCTATGGTCTTGATCGTTGAAGGTAATACGACCTTTTGAAGGCTCGTACAGTAATAGGCAAAGAAGGATGGAATTTCGGTGATGCCCTCGGGAATGGAAAGTTCAACCAAAGCAGTACATTCATCAAACGCTTGCTGTCCCATGCGTTCCAGCGTCAAGGGCAACTGTATATTTCGTAAACCATGACATTTGAAAAAGGCCGAATCTTCAATGGACTCAATTCCTTCGGGGAGAACAATACTCGTTACAGTGGTATTGGGATCGTAGGTCTGTGTCGCACTGTTGTAAGAAACGAAAGCGGTGCTTCCGATCGCCTTCACAGGCTTTCCCTCATATTCGGCGGGGATCACCAGTTTCGCATCGGTGCATGTGCCCATACCCACGACGGTGTAGTAGTTTCCCGTCAACTTATATTCCAAGCCCTCGCTAGGCTGAGTTCCATAATCGGCGGGCTCAATAGGGGGATGGGTCACGGGGGTGTCAGGGACTTGGACGAGGTCGGCTACGCTGGGGTAGGCCTTGTTCGAAACATCGTCTTCGGGGGTCGTTTCGGTTTCGGTAGGAGCTTCGGTGGGTATATCGGTGTTCGCAGGCAGTTCGGGCTTATCGGTGCAAGCGGTGATGCTACCGATTAGTAGAAGAACTGCGAGGACGAGAGATATTTTTTTCATGTTTTTTCTCCTTTACGTTGTTTCAAATTGGGTATCAGTCGTATCTTCAAAGTACCACTTGTTGTCACGTATGACTACCTTTCGGCCGTCCGTGAGAAGGATCCATTCCCACTTATAATCGGGGTGAGGACAGACCTCGGCCACGGGATACCAGCCATCGAGACAGAAGAAATATATTTTTTCAGTGCCGTGCATAGTAAGCAGATATGCGGGGTTTTCAAGATCACAGCCCACCGAGGAAAGTTTATATCCTGTGATCTGGCCATCCGAAAGGACAGCATTGAACAGAGAGGCGCGGGTGAGAATCATGCGCTCCTGCACGGTAAGCTCGTCGAACAGCCCCTCGGTTGCTTCTTCGGCGCGGGTGGCGTAGAGATCAAAGAGCCGTGCGGCGTACTCGTCGGTCATGCCGTCCTCACGGGTGTAGGTACGGCTGCCCAGAGACACACAGCGGCGAAGCATTAACTCATAGCGCAATTGCCCCACTTTATTTTCAGCCTTGAACAGCGGGCGGGTATCCACGTAAATGCTCCCCACACCCGTAACGGTACCGTCCTTGTTGCGCACCACGTAGTTAAGCTGGTCAGGCTTGTCATAGTCCTTGTCTTTGACGTAGAACTGCCAGACTACTTTCGCATCCCCCGCTACAGTTAATGGTGTACCGGCCAGAGCATCCGAGTAAACATAGTATTGCAGGAAGGGCTCTACAATGTGACAATATTCGTCCTGGGTGTCGGCCAACCGTCCCACGTGGGCAAAGCAGTAGCGGTCACACCCTGTGTGAGGACACTCCATCACCTCCTGAACGGCACCTCTACCGGGGTAAATGGTCACAGTCTCGTCGGGCGAGGCGTGGAAGCTGATGATCTGGGCAGGCAGGTCGAAGATGTTCTCCATCATCTCGGCGGAAGCCAAAGTATCGTCCTTGGGTTCCTGTATGCCGAGAGTAATAAGGGAATGGCTTTCCTCACCAAGGGCAAGAAGCTGACTATCCGAAAGCTCCGAATGCGGCGGGGTTTCTTGTTGCGTTTCTGTCTCGCCGGGTCTATCACCCGTCACCATGGACAATCCTACCACGCCCACGACCACAAGACTTGCGCACAGCAAGGTCAGGCAGGCGCACAATAGCACCACACGGCGAAATCTTTCAGTTCGTCTTTTGACGGTCGGACGCATCATTTCTTCACGGTTGCGCAAAGCATCCTCCAAAAGCCTTTCATCAAGACCGCTCAATATCTCGTATTTCTTTTCATGCTTCATACGTAAATTCCCTCCTTCTTCAAATACTCTCGCAATTCATCCCGCATACGGGACAGCTCACGGTTTACGGTAGATTCGCTGATCTTCATCATGCCCGCAATACGTCTTACGGTATCCGAGCAGTAGTAGCGGTAAATAAAGATATTGCGCGCACGCTCGGGTTGCGTGTAGAGATAGCCGCTAATGGCATCGGATATTTGCTTCGATTCACCGCCTGTCGGGTCATCCGAGTCGCTCCCCAATACGGTGTCCAGTTCTGATAGAGAGACCACCATGCTTGGCGGAATGTGATGTGAGCGGGTACGGCTCTTGTAAGTGTTAATGGCATTTCCACGCACGATCTTGGTCAAAAAGGCTAATAGACAATCGGGGCGTGCCGGTGGGATGCTCTTCCAAGCATCCAAATATGTGTCATTCACCGTCTCCTCGGTATCGCACTCGTCGTGAAGCAGATTATAAGCGATGCTGTAGAGGCAACGGCCGTAAACTTCGGCAGTCAACGCGATAGCCTGCTCGTCGCGTTTCCAGTATAGGCTTATTATTTTCTCATCCATCTGCTTGGATTGGCCTTTTCGCTTTTTGAACCGTTCCATGCGCTCACCTCCTTTTTCACTTGTTTACTGCTTCTACTTACTATGTCCACGCTTTTTTCGGTTTTGTGTCATGTTTTTGAAAATATTTTCTCATTTTTTATTGTAACATAATGCAAGAAACAAAAAAATATCCCATTGGCACGATTTCACCAGGAGCGCAAAAAAGAACAGCCAATTTCTGACTGTTCTTCCATATTCAATTACTATTTCACCGCATAGCACCCGGGATCTCCCGCGGCGACCATAGCCAGCCTCGCAAAGGCATCCTTACGCCCTTTCACGGTACTCTTTCGAAAATCCGCAGGAGCCTCGCCTGTTTCTCGCTTGAAAAAGCGGTAAAAATGCTGTTCGGTGGTGAATCCGAGACGGAAAGCGATTTCCGAGAGTTTCAGACCCGTAAAGGCCAGATAGCTTTGGGCACGTTCTACGCGGGCTTGCTTGATGAAATCGTGGTAGGAAAGTCCGCTGTATCGGCGGAAGATGACTTGGAGCTTATTTTTATTGATACCAAAGATGCGGCAAACGTCCTCAATGCGCCCTGGGTGCATGAGGTCGCCGTGGATGAGGATGACGATGTTGCGGTAGGTCGCGAAGGTCAGGGAGTTGTCCCGCCGCCCCTCTATCTTGTGGGTGTACTGTGCTTCCAGTCCCGTGAGAATATCCATGAGACCCGCTCGGATGCGGCAGGACCAGCACTTGTCGGGGTCTTCCTCCTCCATGGCGGCTACAGTGGCATCACAGATACGGAAATAAGCATCCATCTGTTCCTCAGTCATGTCGATGCGTTTGAGTTCCGTATGGGTCTCCATGAAGGGGGCGAGACGGAACAGGTGGTAGGTCTCTGCCAGCACCTCGTAGACACCCTGCTCCATGACAGCAGGTTGCATATTCACGTTGATGAAGGTGGGGGAAAACACCAGATTATACACGTCCCACGGCTCACCGTTTGTTGCTGTGCAAGTCAAGGCCTCGCCGTCCCGCAGACAGATTGCCATGGGCGCGGATACAGGAAATGAATCTGTCTCGCCGCTCTTGCATTGGAGGGTTAAGATCCCTTTGCCGCTTTTGATCAGTATAAGGGTGAAATAGCCCGAGTCTATTGGCGGGACGAAGGGGAACTTTCGTCGTTCGGCATTGAACAGGATAGTGCGTTTGAGCTTGTCCGAGGTGCGTGTCAGTTGCATGGGAGACCTCCTTGGTGGGGTGTGCCATCATTGTAGCATATTTCGTGGCGATTTACAATACCTTTTTGGCACAGCTTTTGAATAATAGAACATATGTTTCAAAGATACTGAGATTTTCCCGCAGTTGTTTCTTCCGGTTTCAGTTCCATCCACTCGGCTATCTCGGCCTCTAACGTATTGATCACAGTCTTGCCGATCTCTTTGGGAACTTGCGTCAGATCGGGTACACCGTTAATAAATACGCGCAATCCCGTATCATTTCCGTTTACTTTTATCTCTTTCATAAACACCTCCGTTTTTTCTTTCATTATATCAGTTTCCATTCCCAAATGTAAGGAACTTTCCCCCAAGAGTTTCATAAAAATGTAAAACCAAAACGAATCCGCTATGAAGAACCAAAACTTTGTCCGAAGATGTTTGGGTGGATTGTATCAGAAAAAGCCGCCTCCGTCAAGGGGGAAAAAGTATCGCTGAAAATTCATAGAGCCGACTGAATGACAGAATGATCTGTTTTCAGTCGGCTCTTTTATCATGATCGGACTGCAATACTTTTTCCTTTTTCCCTTGACGGCTTCGGCTTTTCCTGATGTGGGGAAGGTGAGAAAGGAGAAAAAAGAAAAAGACAAAGCTTCGGTGGAATTGAGAGAAACTTTTGCCTCATGCAAACCGGTTGTAAAAGTTTCGGAAACTGTATAGGCTGAGTTTCTTACAATTCATCGGAAAATATGGTACGCTATAAAAAAAGGAGGAAAAAGCACATGAAAACAGCAGTTGCGTATTTACGGTATTCCAGCGATAGCCAGACCGAGCAATCCATCGAAGGTCAGCTTCGGGTATGTCAGGACTATGCAGCACGAAATGATATCGTGATCGTAGATACCTACATTGACCGAGCTATGACCGGTACGAATGACAATCGCCGCGACTTTCAGCGTATGCTACGAGATAGTGCCAAGCGAGCGTGGGACTACGTTCTGGTCTACAAGCTCGACCGCTTCTCCCGCAACAAGTACGAAATGGCTATGCACAAAAGAACCTTGCGCGATAACGGCGTAAAGATCCTGTCGGCTATGGAGAACATTCCCGATACGCCGGAGGGCATCATTCTGGAATCACTTTTGGAGGGCATGGCAGAATATTATTCTGCGGAGCTGTCACAGAAGGTACGGCGTGGCATGAACGAGAGCCGACAAAAGGGCAATTTTACGGGAGGTTACGTTCTTTACGGTTACAAGATCGTAGACAAGAAGGTTGTGATCGACGAGGAAAAGGCGGAGGTCGTGCGATACATATATGAACAGTACGCCCACGGTGTCATCGTGACCGACATTATCGACCAATTAACAGCCCGCGGCATTCTGAACCGTGGGAAACCCTTTGCCAGAAACACGGTACATCTGATGCTCAAAAACGAGAAGTATGGCGGTATCTACCGACACAAAGGGGAGGTCTTTACCGACACCTATCCTCGGATTGTCCCGGAACCTATATTTCGGATCGTTCGGCAAAAGATCGAGGACAACAAATACGGCAAACGGAGTGCGGACGTGGTGTATCTCCTACGCGACAAGATGGTATGCGGCTATTGCGGTCAGCCCATCAGCGCGGAGACAGGGACGTCCAAGTCCGGTGCGATGAAACGATACTACAAATGCCTCGGACGAAAGCACGGGAACAAATGCACCAAATCAGTTGTGAGAAAGGATGTGATTGAAAATCTTGTAGTGGAGACCACCCACCAGCTTCTGGACACCTCGGCCGCGCTTTACATGGTTGCGGATCGGATCATTGAAGCCAATCAGAAAAGGCTTCGGGATCAATCTGTCTTGAATGCCCTGAATAAGGAGCTGGTTACGGTAGAGAAATCCATTTCTAACTTGTTGACGGCACTTGAACAGGGCGTGGTAACACCCTCCACCAAAAAGAGGCTTGAAGAATTGGAAGCCCGACAGGAGGATATCAATGCGAGGATACTGGTAGAGCGAGTCAGGCTGACGGTACAGCTCTCCAAAGAAGAGATCGTAAAATATCTCAAAACCGCCATCAAAAAGGAGCCCAAGCAAATGATCGATCTTTTGGTCAAGCAGGTGGTACTATATGATGATAAAGTAGAGATCACTTATAATTATACCGATAACAAAGAAGGTCCCGACGACGATCGTCGGGACTTTTTATTATGCGAAACGACTTTTGAAACGCCATTGTATGAGATCAAAACGGCAAGGACGTTTACACAGACCATGCAAGTGTTTATTTATTTCTAAAAAGCAAAAAAAGGCGCAAAAAAAGAGCGAGTCGGACACTTTTTAGGTGTTCAACTCGCTCTGACTTGGCGGAGAGAGAGGGATTCGAACCCTCGTGTGCGTTAGCACAAACTGATTTCGAGTCAGCCCCGTTATGACCACTTCGATATCTCTCCAAATGTAAAGTGTAAAGAGCACTCATGCTCTCAAACGCATGATATTATACCACAAACCAAAGAAAAAAGCAATACCTTTTTCAAAAAAAGTTTCAAGAAAAAAACAATCCCGCGAAATACCCCAAACCGCTTGACGAATCACCCTTTTTCCTGTATAATGAAGAAAAATGAAAGGAGATTGACCATGACTTCCATGCGAAAATATCTCTGCGCTCTGCTGGCCCTCTGTATGCTGGTAGGAAGCTTTGCCGCCTGCAACCCCTCGGGCGATCAGAACGACACCACCGCAAGCGATTCCCCCGAGCAGACCGCCCCCTCCACAGCACCCGATGAAACAACTCCCGACACAAACACCGATACCTCCGAGGAAACCACCGAAGCCCCCACCGAGACCCCCACGGACGGTGAGGATCCCTCTCCCGAGCCCTCCGCCACCCGCCCCGCCCAGGAGGTCAAGGTCATCTCCATGAATCTGGACGCCAACGAGGCCACGGCGGGCTCCCGCGTTCGTATTATGGCCCCTCTGCTTCTGTCCTTTGACCCCGACTCCATCGGCGTGCAGGAGGCCCGCGGCGGTTGGATCAATCTTTTGAAGCGCAACTTCCTGGCCAAGGGCTACGCCCGCGTGGGCGTGGACGCGGGAGGCGGTCAGGACGCCGCCAACGGTTACTTCGCTACCTACATCCTCTACAAGGAGGACAAATTCAACCTTGTGGAATGGGGCACCTTCTGGCTCTCTCAGACCCCCGAGACCCCCTCCAAGTACGGCCCCACGGTGGATACCAACCGCACCTGCACCTGGGCCCTGCTGGAGGACAAGGAGACGGGCTTCCGCTACGTCCACATGAACGCCCATCTGGACTGGATGGACATGGAGGTCAACAAGATCCAGGTGGAGATGATCCAAAACCAGATGGAGCGGTTTGAGGCCATGGGCTATCCCGTCTTCGCTGGCGGTGACTACAACTGCGACGAGGGCACCCCCTCCTACCTCAAAATGCTGGAATCCGAGGTGGTGGCTGACTCCAAGAAGGTGGCCGAAAAGGCCAACGACATCGCCACCTACCCCAGCTACGGCGACTACGACGTCTACGACCCCAAGGAGCGCCCCATCGACTACTTCTTCGTCACTCAGGATCATATGACGGTCAAGGAGTACCGCGTGGTGGACGAGAAGCCCGACGGAAAGTATATTTCCGACCATTTCCCCGTCTTCGTCCACGCCCTTGTCCACGAAATGCCCATCAAGGATGAAGCCGACTATATTCCCGCCTTCGGTGAAAACGCCGCCGCAACCGCCGTGGTGGAGGGTTCGGGGATCACTTTGACCCTTCCCCAAGCCAAGGATGCCTGCGGAGTCATGGCCTCCCGTTACCGCGTGGAGCTTCTGCTGGGGGATGAGATCATCCGCACCCGCACCGTCTCCTCGGAGGTTCTCAAGCTGAACACCCCCGATACCCTCACGGTCACGGTCAGCGGCATGACCGAGTCGGGCACCTATACCGTCCGTGTCACCCCCATCGGCATCTTCGGCGCGGAGGGCACCCCCCTGACCGCCGAGGCGACCTACGAGAGCAACCTCACCCCCGACGAAATGCCCGCCGCCGACATTCTGGACATCCGTCCCGAGGGGGATACCGTCAAGGACTTTTCCTCCAACGGCTACGAGGTCACCAAGAAGGGCACGGTCAAGATCACCGAAACCGACGGCGGTCTGGCCATGGAGTTCGGCGGGAACGGGAACTTCGCCGTCAGCGGTGTCAAGAACCACTACGCCGCGATGGAGTCGGGCTTTACCATGGAGGTGGTCTTCACCACACCCAAAGACATGAGCGGCTTCCACAGCATCGCCAGCAATATGCACGCGGGAGGCTTTGGCCTGGATCTTGAAAACGGTATCCTCACCTTCTCGGTGCGGGTCGGCTCCTCCTACGTAGGCCCCGAGATCCCCGTGGAGGCCGAGACCACCTACCATATGGTGGGGGTCTACACAGGTTCGTCGATGAAGACCTACCTGAACGGCACCCTCATGGGGGAGACCCCCGTAAGCGGCTCCCTGGTCCACCCCACCGATAACGGGCCAAGTATCTCTGCATCGGTGCCGACAGCGACGCCACGGGAGCGGGTGAGTACAGCTATACGGGATTTGTCTACCTGGTCCGTATGTACACCGCCGCCGCCACCGAGGGTCAGGCACTCTACCTCTACGAGCAGTCCGCCAAGTGACCGACTGACCCGAAAGTACCGTGATCCCCCGCTCGCATTGGGCGGGGGACTCAATTTGGTGAGTGAAATTTCCAAAATCCCTTGACAAAAGGCGGCCTCTGTGGTATAATACCCATGTTTGGGATATCCCCGATAGGGGCCATTAGCTCAGTTGGTTAGAGCTACCGGCTCATAACCGGTTGGTCCTGGGTTCGAGCCCCCGATGGCCCACCATACGCCCAAGCGGGAGAGCAGGGAAGTACGGCGTATTTCTCTGCTTCCTCTTTACGGGGAGTCAACACGAATTGAATACGCCTGCATAGTTAAATGGATATAACAGCCCCCTCCTAAGGGGCAGTTATGGGTTCGATTCCCGTTGCGGGTGCCAAGAAAAAGCACTTGCATCCGCAAGTGCTTTTTCAGTGAAATTCGTTCCTTTGGAACGAGTGAAATACGCTGGCGCGTGTGAAATTGCCTGCGGCAGTGAAATACGCCTTCGGCGTGTTAAGGAACGAATTTTATTTCACATCGTGGCCAAGGGACACGATATTTAACAATTTTCCAAAGGAAAATTATTTCACATTCGGCGTGAGCCGAATATTTCACTGGATCATCCTATGGGCAAGTTGTATCATTTCCGTGCTATACTCAAATGCGGGTGCCAAGAAAAAGCACTTGCATCTGCAAGTGCTTTTTCAGTGAAATTCGTTCCTTTGGAACGAGTGAAATACGCTGGCGCGTGTGAAATTGCCTGCGGCAGTGAAATACGCCTTCGGCGTGTGAAGGAACGAATTTTATTTCACATCGTGGCCAAGGGACACGATATTTAACAATTTTCCAAAGGAAAATTAGTTCACATTCGGCGTGAGCCGAATATTTCACTGGATCATCCTATGGGTAAGTTGCATCATTTCCGTACTATACTCAAACACCCGCTTCACCCGACGCGCGTTTTCTCTTCCTTCACCCACAAAAAAGCACCGCCCCCGATCATCTCGGAGGCGGTCTTTCTATGTAGTGGAGCGCTCTTACTTCTTCTTGTTCTTCAGAACCGCGATGATTCCCGCGGTGACACCCGCGGCAGTACCCACCACACCCGCCACGGCGGCGGCCACGATGCCCTTGTCGACCTTAATGGACTTGAGGTCGGGCAGCTTGAAGAGGGGCTTCTTCTCGGCAGGGGTATCGGTACCCTCGGCCTTGGGGGCGGGAGTCAGCTCCCCCATGGAGTCGGTGAGCTTCCAGGCGGCCACGGTCACGGCGTTCTGGGGATAGGTGCCGTCCTTCATGGCCGCGGCGGCGTCGTAAAAGTTCTTGGTGGCGTGCCAGGTCTCGGCGGTGTAGTCGGCCTCGTTGAGCTTTTCAAAGGCGGCCAGAGCCTCGTCCAGCGCGGTGAAATCCACGTCGGTGTAGTAGACCACCTCAGCCTCTGCCTCGGCGGTATCCTCCGGCTCGGGCTCACCCGCGAAGCGCACCCGCAGCTCGGCGTAGCCGTAGTTGTACCAGGAGGCCTCGTCGTGGACCGTGAAGCGGATGTGCTTACCGAGGTAGGGATCAAAGCGCACCTTACCGTTTCTCGGGAAGACGGGGGTGTCCTTGTCCAGAGAGCCTGCCTCGTCGGCGGGATCGTGATCGAAGCCCATGAACAGGGTCTTCTCCTCGGGGAAGCGCTTGTTGGTGGTGACCTGGAGGGTGGAGGCCTTCATGTCGGTGTCAGCCGAGAAGGTGACGTCCAGACCGACCAGCTCGGAAACCTCGGGGGTCTCCAGAATGAGGCGGGCGGGATTGCGCTGAATAGGCAGAACCTTGCGGGTGATAAGCCCGTTCAGCTTGTAGAGCTTACCCTCACCGGGGCGGAAGGTCTCGGTGAAGACACCGTCGGTAACCGTCACGGGGTACTCATTTCCGTTGAAGGGGCTGACGTAGGTCAGGGATTCGATGCCGCTGTAGGGAGAGATGGCGAAGGAGGTAGTGACGGGACTTTCAAAGGACTTGTTGAAGAGCATGATATAGGTCTCGTCGCCCTTTTTCGTGACCATGTGGCTGATGACGAAGTCGGCGTCCCCCACGGGGGTGATCATCCAGTCCTCGGGGAGCAGCTCCACCCCCGCAATGCCGTCCTTGGTGTGGTAGGCGTGGACGGTGTCCAGCTTCATGAGGGTATCGCCCAGGGTATGCACCTCGGCGTTGAGCTTGCCGAAGTCCTTGAGGAGCTGGGGATTCTTGACGGAGCCGTCGCGGTAGATCACCGACTCGCGGAAGCACTCGCCCTCGGTGTCGGACTTACCGGGGCAGACCAGGTTGAACCAGGAAAGAGCCTTGAAGCCGTAGACCAGGTAGGCGTAGACGTTCCAGCGCATCTCGTTGATATTGGGCATACGGGTGCCCATCCAGGCGGTGGACTGAGGGAATCCGTGGGTGCGGAGGCGGCCGTTCTCAAAGGCCACGCGGCGGATGACCTCCATGTCCCCGAAAATGCCCAGAGCGGTGCCGTTCAGATGGAAGGGGTAGTAATCGTGGGAGAGATACTCAATGTTCTCCTCCCCCGCCTCCTTGACGAAGCGGGTGCAGTACTGGTAGTAGTCCCCCTCCATGGCGGCGGTTCCCACGTAGCTGGGGAAGAGATTGACGAAGGGATACCGCTTGGGGTCGGCCTCGCGGTAGGCGCGGCAGAACTCACCCACGCGGGGCAGAGCCGCTCCGCCGGGCTCGTCGATGAGGTGGTAGCCGATACAGCGGGCCTTACCCTTGGCGTACTGAACCCCCTCCTTGAGCATATCCTCGTTGAGGCCGCCGTTCATGCAGTGGTACATATCCCGCGCCTCGTACTGCTTCTCTACGTCCGCCCACACCTCGGCGTCACGCATACCGCCGCCGAAGTACGCGGGGAAGATGTTGAAGTTGAGTCCCGCTTCCTTCATCTGATCCAGCTGGTACTCGTAGCTGTCGATCTCAAAGGGGTAGAAGGAGACCCAGGAGCCGATCAAAAACTTGCCTGTGGTGTTCTTTTTCATGACTGTTCCCTCCGATATTTTCTGAATTTTCTTACACGCGTGGGACGGCCGCGCCGTCGGTGGTCTCTGCCTTCATTCTGTCCGCCGCGGCGGTGGTGACGGTGTACTCGGTCACACCCGAATAGACCTCGCCGTCGATCTGCAGAGCGGTGGGACGGTCGAATCTCACCGTCATCTCGTGGCCCTTGAAGACCGAAACGATTTTTGTGACCTTGACGTGATTTCCCTTGAAGATGGAAGGAAAAAGGAGCAGGGTACGGAGCTTGGATTTGCACCGCATGACCATGAGGGAAACCGTCCCCTCCATATTCAGTCGGTCCTGCCCGGGGGCGCACATCATGCCGCCGCCGAAGTAGCGGCCCAGCATGGTGGGGGTCATCCAGACGTGATCGTATTCCATGGTCACGCCGTCCACCGTCACCGTGGCGTGGGTCTGCTTGTAGGCACCCAGAAGCCCCTTGACGGCGGTACCCGTATAGTTGATGGGCTTGCCCGTCTTCTTGCGGATGCGGTCGCCCTCCTCGCAGACGTAGCCGTCAATGCCGTAGCCCACGCCGTTGATGAATACGTGGGTCTCGCCGTTGAAGTGAATGTGGGGAAGATCGGTGATGTAGGGATTGAGCAGGAAGGGCTCGGTGTCCCCCGTCTTGCCCAGATCGTTGAGGAAATCGTTGCCGGTTCCCGCGGGATAGTAGTAGATGTCGCGGGTGGGATTCCCCCCCAGACCGTCCACGAAGCGGCTGAGCGTGCCGTCACCACCCGTGATGATGGGGATGACGTCGGGCGGAAGCTGATCTATGAACGTCCGTTTGTCTTCAATGTCGATGAGGCTTTGGAATTCCACCTTGGAATCCTTACCCAGGATCTCTTGGAGATGGCGGGCCTTCTCCTCGCCCTTGCCGGTTGAGGCAAGAGGATTATACAGAACGCAAAAGCTTTTTTCGGCCATAGGGGGGAATCTCCTCTCGGCAGGAAATATTTTGTTCATACTTATCTACATAATACCACAAAAATCGTGACTTGTCAAGGGTTATGGACGGATTCCCGTGGATTTCACGAAAAGTCTTGTGAAACCTTCCACAATATCGTTTTTTTATCCATAGACAATGAATGGGAAATATGGTATAATGAACGGGAAGAAACGTAAAGGAGGGTTTTCATGACCGTACTACTCAAAAAGATCAAGGAAGCGCTCATGTCGGTACTGCCCGTAGCCGCCATCGTGGTGCTGCTCAACATGACCCCCCTCGTCCATTTTACGGGCCTTGAGATCGGCGTATTCCTGGTCTCCGCCGTGTTCCTCATTTTGGGCATCGGGCTGTTCAGCATGGGCGCAGACATGGCCATGACGCCTATGGGGGACTACACGGGCGCGGGACTCACCAAGTCCAAAAAGCTCCTTCTGCTGGTGGGCGTTTGCTTCCTCATGGGACTCCTCATCACCGTGGCCGAGCCCGATCTGACCGTGCTGGCGGGTCAGGTAAAGGACGTGCTCAACGGCACTCTCCTCATCGTGGCCGTGGGTGTAGGCGTGGGCATTTTCCTGGTGCTGTCGGTGATCAAAATGGTCTTCCATAAGCCCCTGTCCTCCATGCTCCTGTACTTTTACATGATCCTCTTCGCCCTCGCGGCCCTCGTGGTGGCCGTGGGCAACGGAGATTTCCTGCCTATGGCCTTTGACTCGGGCGGCGTGACCACGGGTCCCATCACTGTCCCCTTCATCATGGCCCTGGGCGTGGGTATTGCGGCCTCCATCGGCGGCAAGGACGTGGGAGAGAACTCCTTCGGTCTCATCGCCATGTGCTCGGTGGGCCCCATTCTGGCGGTCATGCTGCTGGGTGCCACCGTGGACGGTGAGATCGCCTATCAGGTTCCCGATTACGCCATTGAGAATGGCCTCGGCCTCGCTCTCGTGGAGAAGATCCTCCACACCCTCAAGGAGGTGGGCATCGCTCTGGGTCTCATCGTTGCCTTCTTCGTGATCCTGCAGATCACCGTCCTCAAGCTCCCCGGCAAGAAGCTGGGGCAGATCGCCGTGGGTATCGCCTATACCTTCTTCGGCCTGGTCATCTTCCTCACCGCGGTTTCGGTGGGCTTCATGCCCATCGGCTACAAGCTGGGCACCGAGCTGGCGGCCCTCCATCCCGCCATTCTGGTGGCCGCGGGCTTTATCCTGGGCATGGTGGTGGTGCTGGCCGAGCCTGCCGTCCACGTGCTGAACAAGCAGGTGGAGGATATCACGAGCGGCGGTGTCAGCAAGAAGTCCATGATGCTGGCTTTGTCCATCGGTGTGGGCATTTCCCTGGCCCTGTCCATGCTCCGCATCTACTTCGATTTCTCCATTCTCTTCTACGTCATCCCAGGCTACCTCATCTCCCTGGGTCTGTCCTTCTTCGTCCCCGGTATCTATACCGCCATCGCCTTTGACTCGGGCGGAGTGGCCAGCGGTCCTTTGACCTCGGGCTTCATCCTCCCTCTGGCCATCGGTGCCTGCTGTGCCCTGCAGGGCGAGGGGAAGGTGCTGGCCGACGGCTTCGGTATCGTGGCTATGGTGGCCATGACCCCCCTCATCACCATCCAGCTCCTCGGCTTCCGCGCCGTGGTCCAGAAGAAGGTCCGCGACCGTATCGCCATGAAGCGCATCCTCACCGCGGATGACGAGCAGATCATCCGATTCATGTAAAGGAGGGAAGTACCGTGAAAGAAAACGAAAACCTCATTGCCCCCCGTAAGCTCAAGCTCCTGGTCACGGTAGTCAACCGTGAGAAGGCCGAGTTTTACACCGATTTCATCCAGTCCTTCGAGGTCAATTTCCAGACCTCCGTCAATGGCCGCGGTACCGCCAGCAAGGAGACCCTCCGTCTCCTGGGTATCGGTGAGACCGACAAGACCGTCATCTTCAGCGTCATTCGAGAGGATCTGTGCGACAAGGCCCTGTTGGCTCTGGAGCAGAAGTTCAAGACCATCAAGAACGGCAAGGGTATCGCCTACACCGTCCCCATGACGGGCACCATCGGCGTGGCCATCTACCGTTTCCTGTCCAACACCCCCGCCTAAAAGGAGGAATTAACATGAATTTTGAGCATGAAGTGATTTTCTGTATCGTCAACGCGGGCTTTGCCGACGCCGTTATGGACGCCGCCAAGGAGTACGGAGCCAGAGGCGGTACCGTCATCCACGCCCGCGGCACCGCCAACGGCCTGGCCGAGAAGAAGTTTGAGATCGCCGTCCAGCCCGAAAAGGAGATGGTCATGATCCTTGTCCCCTCCGAGATCAAGGACGACGTCCTCCACGGCCTGTACCGCGCCGTGGGACTGAAGACCCCGGGTCAGGGCATCGCCTTCTCCCTCCCTGTGGACGCCGCCGTGGGTCTGGTGGAGAACACCGAGACCCCCGAGCAGAAGTCCGAGAAATGATCCTTCAGAGCGTTACCCCTGTGGGTAGCGCTCTTTTTCTCTTGACAAAATCTACCCGCCGTGCTATAATGGAGAAAATCAGATTTTTCCCGCCGTAAATCGGCAGAAAGAAGATACTATGCTCTCAAAAGACACGCCGCAGGCAAGCGCGTACCGCCGCACCATGAACCTCATGGGCTGGTCGTTGCTCATTTTTCTGGGACTGTTCTCGGATCTGAACCTTTTGGATCAGATGCTGTTCGCCGAGCTTCTCACGGGTAAGGTCGGCACCGCTATTTCGGGTCTCATCTCCTCCGCCGTCTACATGGCCCCCTTCATCGTGGGCGGTGCCATGTTCTACGTCTTCAATAGAAAGACCCCCACGATGCCCATCCGCTACGGTCTGAAGCTCCCCGCCACCACCCCTCTTCTGATCCTGGCGGGCCTTTCCATGATCACCGCCGCGGCCTACGTCAATTCCTGGCTCTGCACCCTCATCGGCTATGAGATCCCCCCCGAGATGATGGCCCCCCAGGGCTACGACGACCCCGCCACGGTCATCATGTACATGACCACTGCCCTGGCCCCCGCCTTCGCAGAGGAGTTCCTCTTCCGCGGGGTGATCTACGGAAACCTCCGCCCCTTTGGTAAGACCCAGGCCATCCTCATCAGCTCCATCCTCTTCGCCCTCATGCACCAGAACATCGGCCAGTTCTTCTACACCTTCGTGGGCGGTATCGCCATGGCCCTCATGTACGAGCTGACGGGCACCCTCTGGTGCAGTATCCTCTTCCACCTCTTCAACAACGAGCTGGCGGTGATCACCGAGGTCCTTTACTACGGCAAGTACGGCGAGGCGGTGGAGCCTCTGCTCATGCTCTGGGATGCCATTGTCCTCATTCTCGGCTCCGTGGCCATCCTGTTCCTCATTGTGTACTACACCCGTAAGGCAAAAGAATCCAAGACCGCCGCGTCCCCCTCGGTCTTCGGTCAGCGAGGAGATACCGACCTGTCCGTGTACGATACCCCCGTGGATCGGGAGACGGTTCTGTACGGCGTGAGAGCCCCGGGCATGATGGTCTTTTCCATCGTGGCCTTTGCCTCGGCTATCCTCACCTACCTCCTCATTGCCTTCGTGGATCTGGAGGCATTCCTATGAGTCACGCCTTCACCAAAGCTGACGAAGCCTTCATGGCCATGGCCCTGGAGGAGGCCCGTCAAGCAGGGGCCGACGGTGACGTCCCCGTGGGAGCCGTCCTGATCAAAACCTCCACGGGCGAGGTCATCTCCCGCGGGCGCAATACCCGTGAGGTCATGCGCTCGGCCCTTGGCCACGCCGAGATCAACGCCATTTCCAACGCCTGCGCCGCTCTGAACAGCTGGCGGCTGGAGGACTGTACCCTCTACGTCACTCTGGAGCCCTGCCCCATGTGCGCGGGAGCCATCCTCCACGCCAGAATCCCCCGTATCGTCTGCGGGGCCATGGACCCCGTGGCGGGGGCTATGGGAAGCGTGTGGGCACTTCACAGGCACCCTGTAGAGAATCAGCATACCCGTCTGGAGACGGGGTGTCTGGAGGAGGCGTGCGGGGAGATTTTGCGGGAATTCTTCAGAAGCCGACGGGAAGAATAGAAAAATCATTGAACGGGCAAACGTTAAATTGGGGTTTAGCGGTGTGTTCACGCCCGAAGGGCATATCGCGCCCAACGGGCATATCGCGCCCAGCGGGCATATCTCGCGCAAAGCGCATATCGCTCGCCGTCAGGCGAAATCAGCCTTTTTGTGAGTTTGCGAGAT
>JAFULU010000281.1 GCA_017483125.1 Clostridia bacterium | reverse complement strand
TATACCCCCGATTCCACCGCCCGCGCTATTCTGGAGCAGGCGCAGAACCCCGTGACCCGCGCCGATAAGGAGAACCGCGCCTTGCAGATGGAGCTGTCCTTTCCCCGCCTGGTGGAGAAGGAGGAGCTGTACCGCATCGAAGAGCAGGTCGCCGAGGCCTACGGGCTGAACTACGTCAAATTCTTACCCCATTACCCCGCAGAGCTATTCACCGCCGACTACGTCCCCGAGCTCCTGAAGGAGACCGAGCGTGTCGGTGTTGTGGCGCGGGGTTTTTTCGGTAAGTACCGCTACGAGCTGAAGGAAAACAGCCTCATCATCCGCATCCCCTTCTCCGAGGCGGGGATCCGGCTCATCCGCAGTGCCCATACCCCCGACATCATGGGGCGCATCCTCCACAGCGAGTTCGGACTGGATATCCGTGTCAGCATTGAGATCGCCGACGACTTTTCTGAGGCCATGATGGACGAGAGCCAGGCCGAGCGTCTGGCCGCCATGGACAAGCAGATCATGGAGGCGGACCGCCAGTACTCCATGACTCTGGCCGAGCGCAAGGCCGCCGAGCAGAATCAGCAGAATCCCAAGCCCGCCGAGGAGACCCAGATCCTCCCCCGTGTCCAGACCCTCTACGGCGAGGGAAGCGGCGCGGTGCAGACCCCCGTCATCGAAAACGGCCGCGTGAAGATCGGCTTCATGGATTTCGATATTTCCCAGCCCGAGTTCGCCGTGGGCGGTGAGTTTGACATTGTCCCTACCCCCCTGTCCGCCATCGACAAGCCCATGCGCAACATCGTGGTGCTGGGCGAGGTCTTCGGCTTTACCAAGGAGCCTACCCGACAGGGCGATAAATTCAATATTACCTTTGACATCACCGATAATTCCGCTTCTCTGGAGGTCCGCTGTATCGGCGTGCTCCCCGAGGACGCCGACGCCATCTGTAAGGTGGTGTCCAACGGCGCGGTGGTGGCCATGCGAGGCTACACCAAGCGGGAAATGCGCAGAGACAAGACCGAGGGCCCCGACCTCCTCTTCCACCACAACGCCATCGCCAAGATCTCCCGCTCCGCCCGCAAGGACAAGGCAGAGCAGAAGCGGGTGGAGCTCCACGTCCATACCCAGATGTCCTCCATGGACGCCGTCATCCCCCCCTCGGACCTGGTCAAGCAGGCCAACAAGTGGGGGCATAAGGCCATCGCCATCACCGACCACGGCAACGTCCAGGCCTACCAGGACGCCATGCTCACCGCCGAGAAGATCGGCCAGAAGGTCATCTGGGGCATGGAGGCCTACTTCGTCAACAACACCGCCTCCGCCCTCTACGGCGAGTGCCCCGGCTACATGAACGGGGAAGCGGTGGTCTTTGATATCGAGACCACGGGCCTGTCGGTCCAGAACTGCCGCATGACCGAGATCGGCGCGGTGAAGATCAAGGACGGACAAGTCCTTGACACATTTAACACCTTCGTCAACCCCGAAATGCCCATCCCCGAGGAGATTATCAAGCTCACGGGCATCACCGACGATATGGTCAAGGACGCCCCCTCCGAGGCCGAGGCCCTGAAGGCCTTCTTCGACTTCGTGGGCAAACGCTCCGATACGGGGGGTGAAGTCCTCCTCATCGCCCACAACGCCGACTTCGATACCGGCTTCATCCGTGCCGCCTCGGTGCGTTGCGGGTACGAGTTCAAGAACCCCTACCTGGACACCCTGGCCCTGGCCCGCTTCCTCCTCCCCGACCTGAAAAACCACAAGCTGGATACCGTGGCAGGACACTACAACCTGGGTGACTTCAACCACCACCGCGCCTGCGACGACGCCGCCATGCTGGCCGCCATCTACTTCTGTATGCTCCGCGACCTGGACGAGCAGGACGTCCGCACCTTTGAGAAGCTGGTCAGCGAGATGGCCGAGAAGACCGATCCCTTAAAGCTCCGCCCCTACCATCAGGTGATCCTGGTCAAGAACCCCACGGGACTGAAGAATCTCTACAAGTTGGTTTCCTACAGCTACTTAAAATACTACCGCCGCAACCCCCGTATCCCCAAGACCGAGCTGGAGAAGCACCGCGAGGGTCTCATCATCGGCTCTGCCTGCGAGGCGGGTGAGCTGATGCGGGCCATCATCGACAACCGCCCCGACGCGGATATCGCTGAGATCGTCAAGTTCTACGACTACCTGGAGATCCAGCCCATC
>JAFULU010000280.1 GCA_017483125.1 Clostridia bacterium | reverse complement strand
TGTCAAGCGCCTCCCCCGCTACTACCGCTACCTCCGCGAGCTGATCACCCAAGGCAAGATGCGCATTTCCTCGGGAGAGCTGTCCGCCATGATGAACGTCACCGCCTCCCAGATCCGCCAGGATCTTAACTGCTTCGGCGGCTTCGGTCAGCAGGGCTACGGCTATAACGTCAACTACCTCTTCGCCAAGATCAGCGAGATTTTGGGCGTCGGCGCGGGCTTCCATGCCGTCATCGTGGGCGCGGGAGACCTGGGCCGCGGCCTCATCCACCAGTCCATGTTCGAGAAGCGCGGGGTGGATATCCTCGCCATGTTCGACACGGGCGAGGGCCTTGTGGGCCGTACCGTGGCGGGTATCGAGGTGCTGGCACTGGATACTCTGGAGGACTTCTGCGCCGAGCATCAGGTGGATATTGCGGTCATCACCTGCCCCAAGGAGCAGGTCAGAGACATCGCCGCCCGCCTTGTGGCCTGTAAGGTCAAGGGACTCTGGAACTACATGGGTGTGGAGCTGGGCTACTCTCCCGCCGAGGTGGTGGTGGAGAACGTCCATCTGGGGGACTCCCTCATGATCCTCAACTACAAGATCCTCTCCAAGTACGGCGACGGCGACGACGAGCTGAACACCTCCGAGGACGCCATCACCGACCTGCCCGATCAGACCCCCGACACCGACACCCATTGATCCCGAACATTACTGAACCAACGAGGTCACCATGAACATACGACTCAACTACGGCACCGCCGTGGCCACGATCCCCGCTGCCGCTCTGGCGGTCATGGACCGAGCCACCAAGCACGACCTGAAGGTGCTTCTGACCCTCGCCGCCGACCCCGCCCTCCTCACGGGAGAGAGCTTTGGAGAGTGCGTGGGGAACATCGCCGCCCGCGTGGGCTGTACCCCCGCCCAGATCGAGGCATCCCTGTCCTTCTGGCGGGGCGCGGGAGCTCTGACCGTCACGGAAGGGAAGGAAAAGCCCGCCCACACGGTACAAAGCATCCCCGAGGAGACACCCGCCCCCGAGCTTCCCAAGGAGGAGTCGAAGGAGGCAAGACCCGCAAGACCCCGTCCCACCGCCGAGCTGCCCCGCTACACCTCGGTGGAGCTGGCCGACCTGCTGGAGGCCCGTGAGGACGTCAACGAGTTCCTTCATGAGTGCCAGAACCTCTGGGGGGAGATGTTCAATACCCACCAGACCAACACCATTCTGGGCTTCGTGGATTATCTGGGCCTGGAGTGGGACTACATACTGGCTCTTCTGGCCTACGGTGTCCGCGAGCAGGACAAGCGTGGGGTCAAGCGCTCCCTGCGCTACGTTGAGAAGATGGCCTTTGACTTTTACGACGAGGGCATCACCGACCTGCCCGCCCTGCAGGAAAAGATCTGCCGTCTGGAGAAGACCGCCGAGGTGGAGGGAAGCCTGCGCCGTATGTTCGGCATGGGTGATCGTGCCCTGACGCCCACCGAAAAGAAGAAGTTCTCCACGTGGCTCTACGAGTACCGTTTTGATCTGGACATCATCACCCGCGCCTTTGAGGTGACCGTGGACGCCAAGGGATCCCCCAACCTCAAGTACATGGACGCCGTTCTGGCCAACTGGAACCGCGACGGCCTCCGAACCCTGGAGGATATTGAGGCCGCCGATGCCGCCTTCCAGGCACGGAAGGCCGAAAAGACGGGTAAGAGGTCTGACACAGAGGGACATGGCTCCTTCAACACCGAGGACTTCTTCGCCGCCGCCGTCCGCCGCAGCTTCGGTGACGACTTCGACCCCGACAAAAAGGACGCGTAACCCCCAAAAAACACCGCAAAGGAGTGCGTTATGGCACGAGAGAATCCCGCGTACGCCCGTATCCGCGAGGAATACGCCACCAAATATCTGATCGCCCGTGAGGAGGCCGACCTCCGCCGTGCCGAAATCCATCTGGCCATTCCCGAGGTGGCCGAGATCGACCGCGCCCTCGGTAGGACAGGTCTGTCCCTCATGGAGGCCTCCATGCAGGGAGAGGACGTGCAGTCCCGCATCGCCGCCGTCCGCAGGACCAACGAGGACCTGCGCCACGTCCGCGCCGAGCTGCTTACATCCCACGGCTACCCCGCCGACTACACCGAGGTGAGGTACGAGTGCCCCCTGTGCAACGACTCGGGCTTTGTGGACACCAGAATGTGCATCTGCATGAAGAAAAAGCTGGTGGAGGCGGGCTTCGAGGCCTCGGGCATGGGCAATCTCCTCCGTGAGCAGAGCTTTGAGAATTTTGACCTTACCTACTACCAGAGCGACCCCACCGCCCTCCGCCGTATGGAGCAGATCCTCGCCCGCATGAGGCTCTACACCGAGACCTTCGAGGCAGGGAAGTCTGGCAACCTCGTCCTCTTTGGCGATACGGGTCTGGGCAAGACCCACCTCTCCTCCGCCGTAGCCCGCGGGGTCATTGAGCGGGGCTGTGACGTGTTCTACGTCTCGGCGGTCAGTATGCTCTCCGACTTTGAGCGGGAACGCTTCGGCAACAGCGCGGGCGGCGAGACGGGTGTGGGCACCGACCGCTACTTCTCCTGCGACCTCCTCATCATCGACGATCTGGGTACCGAGGTCAACAACCAGTTCACCACCTCGGTCCTGTATAATCTCATCAATACCCGTCTCAATAAGCGTCAGTCCACCATCATCAATACCAACCTGACCCAGGACGAGTTCCGCAAGCGCTACTGGGACCGCATCACCTCCCGTGTGCTGGGTGAGTACACCGTCCTGCCCTTCCTGGGCACCGACGTCCGCGCCCAGAAGCTGTCCCGCAAGAATTGAACTCCACGAATCAAAAAGACCGACCGCGGTTTTTCACGGTCGGTCATTTTTATTGCGGTCAAAGAGCCCCTGCATACGGCTTACGGGGAGCTTTCCGTTCTTTTATCTTCAAGGAACGAAAAAGGACTGCGTTTGCAGTCCTTCTTGCTGGTGGAGATCGCCGCGCGAGCGCGGCGGGGAGTCTGAACCCACACCCCATCCTCCGCCTTGCTTCGGATGGGCCGGGCAAGATGCTCTCCGCGGCTTTCTCCGCTGCAAAGTAAAAGGCTCGCTTACTCTCCGGCATCTTGCACAGAGCCTCTCGTCCTCTTATCCCCACGCAACAAAAAGGGACTGCTTTTGCAGTCCCTTTTGCTGGTGGAGATAAATACAGCAAAGTCGAATAGGAAAATAACGCTTTTGATTAACTTCTATGAATGGATACCAATCCCGCATCCAGACGATACATTGTCAGAATGTTTGTTTTCATTCTTTTTAGGCTTTGTGTAAAACCTAAATATCGGGTAAGACATAAACTCGTCTTTTCTTTCTTGAGGCATATCATTAAGCAATCGCTCGGCTTCTCCCTGTTCATTCAAGAGGATTAATGCTCCAATTCTGTATGCAACATCTTCAGATGAACTTGCAATCGCAAATAACTGTTGCTTTTCGGCGAAGGTCAGTTCACGCTCTCTACGTACTATTTGAAGTTTGTTAATGAGCATTACTTCATCAGTAAGATACTGGTGTACCGTTTCAAGCCATGAATGCATCTGCTTGATCGCATCGAACAGTTCAGCATTCGGTTCTTTGTCATAGGCTTTAAGCATTTCAAGCATAATCACATTGCCATTCTCAACAATGAACTGTTGTGGCGCTATCCGCTTGAAATCATCTACCACACTCTGTAGCCGGAGATTATCTATTTTGAGGAAATCATCTGCTTTCATAATAGAGTATTGGGATGCAGGTAGCTTCTCATTATCTCTATTAACAACACAGATATCTATCTGCTTGTTGAAATAATCCCACAGCAGGTACGTGCCGTCCTCTTGTTTTCGACATATCATAATTAATCGCAAGCCGCCAAAATTTAAACTGACTATGCTTGGTAGGTCATCTTTAACCGCTCGAACCGGGGTTCCGTTTTCGATAGCTCCGACAAGTGAATTTAGTTTCACAAAGTCTTCTTCTGTAAAATCATCGAGTGCAAGGTCTTTTTTTACATTCAGCTTTTCCAATACAGCCAATACTCTTTTGTAGCCACTTAATATTTCGGGATAGTCATTTGGATTAATTTTTTCTAACTCGGCTTCTGGAAAATTCGCTGGGAAGTTAATGCCACCAAAATCAAAATTTCTTGCTTCGAACATAGCCACCAGAAATTCCAATGCCTGTATACGTTGTTTTAGCGTGCCTCTCAGTTTTACATTGACGTTACCTTTTTGCTCTTCCATATCATCTACAGGCTCGTCCAGATTGGGAATGGAAATAGTAACACTACTTCCGATTCTGTAGATAATTCTTTCAGCTGTTATGGTTTTTTCGAGGCCAGAATAATAAACGACTCCATTTACCCCAATTGGAATCTCGTCAGTACAACTCAGTTGAAGCTGACTGATCTGCGAATAATACTCAACAGGAATGGGAGCCACACCGCCTTTGATGTTTGCGTAGAGGTAAAGTTCTTTCCCGTCAAGCAATTTTGGGTAGGATGTAACGTCTTGGTTCCCCTGCATACTCACATAAGAGAACGTCAAACTCTCCAATAACCCATTCTGATACAGATCTTCGATGGTCGGCAGTTCCTTTCCAATGAAACTAATCTGTTTCTGGGCGTTAGAATGGAAGTTCAAAAACAGTTCTGTTATTTCGTCAACATCTACCGGTAATTGTCTGAATTTTATCCTGACATTTTTCGCGGCAGTTTTTTTGCTTTTCAGTATCTCCTTAATTTTGAATGGTAGTAATGCGGAGTAATATATTTGCTTTGTGTTGCCACTTTCCCTGTCGATGTAAACGACAAAAAACATCACGCCGCCATTTTGCATGAAATTTTCGAGATCGGTAACAGAGACTGGATATTTGATTGTTGCAGTAGGTTTAGAGAGAACGCCTTTACCTTTGACCTGAACAGCTACCCGCTTGATATTGTCTTTGGAGTACTTATTGTTGTCGTAGATGTAAATACTTCCATCGAACGAAGGTTCCTTATCGCCGCTGTTCACGAAGGCCTTTAATCTGTCTGTTTTTGAAACTGCGTGAATAACTGCGGTCGTACCAAGCTGCTCATAATCCATGATTTCACCCCTCGTTCTTTGACAATGCAATATATTAGCCATGTCATCAAGTTATTATTTCGACACTTTCAAGCAAAATACAAGAAACAAGCCGAATATTCATTATTATTTTACCATATTTATGCGCAAAAATCAATGCCATTTGTGTTAATTAATTGTAGATCTCCCTAAGATTAATCTTCTGTGTACCAAGTATAGCATACTGGCCATTTTTATTATACCGCAAACAAAAACGCACCTACCATACGGACAATAAACCATATGGTAGGTGAAAAATCAAGTCGTTTCTTTTTCAGTATAATACTGCGCCTGCGCATTCCAAAGCTCAAAATATTTTCCCGATTCGTCTGCCAGAAGCTCGGAATGGCTTCCTTTCTGGATGACCTGCCCCTCGTGGAAGACGGCGATCTCGTCGCAGAACTTGCAGGAGGAGAGGCGGTGGGAAATATAGATGGCAGTCTTATCACCGGCGATGTCATTGAACTTGCTGTAGATTTCAGCCTCGGCAATGGGATCGAGGGCGGCGGTGGGTTCGTCGAGGATGATGAAGGGCGCGTCCTTGTATAGGGCTCTGGCGATGGCGATCTTTTGGGCTTCGCCGCCAGAGATGTCGATACCTTCGGGGTTGTAATCCTTATAGAGATAGGTATCCAGTCCGTCGGGCAGGGCTTTGAGACGGTCTCCAAAGCCGGCTTTGATGAGGCACTCGGTCACCAAATCGGGATCATAATCACGTCCCGATGCCACATTCTCACCTAATTTCAATGCAAACAGGCGGAAGTCCTGAAAGACCACCGAGAATATCATCATATAGTCTAGGTAGTTATATTTGCGGATGTCAATGCCGTTCAGGAGGATAACGCCCTCGGTGGGATCGTAGAGGCGGCACAGAAGCTTGATGAAGGTGGTCTTACCCGAGCCGTTCATGCCCACCACGGCCAGTCGACTGCCAACCTTGAATTTCATATTGACATGACGGAGGGCATATTGCTCGCTTCCCGGATATTTGAAGGACACGTCGCGGAATTCCACTTCGTAGTCGTGGTCGCGGCGCTTTTCTACAGTAAGGGAGCCTTGGTACATATTGTTAGGAATATCCAAAAATTCAAATATTAGCTTCAAGAAGGGGGCATTATTCCGTAGTTTGCCCATGGTCGAAATGAGGGTTGCCATGCCGCCCGATACAGCGGTGATGGCGGCGATATACTGAGTCACCGAGCCAATACCAAAGGCACCGCCCCAGGCTTTCAGGCAAACAAAAACATAGACTACACCGGTAAAAATTATCGAAACAGCGGCAGAAGCAGCATACAAGAACCCCATCGAGCCTTGCGCATATTTTGCAAATTCGCCCTTGGAATAGAACGTTCCGTTTTTATCTCGAACAAATTTTGAATAGATCGTATCCTGCCTGTACATACGGATATCAGTTGCCATATCCTTTTGAGAAGCCAATCTAAAGTAGAAACTGATCTGGCGATTTGCCATTAAGTGCAGATGCTGATTTTTCGCCCAATAACTCCCCGCTCGATTTGACAGAATAGGAGCCAACCATGTAATAAACAGCATGATGATAATCATAAGCAGGATAAATAGCGGATGATTCAAAACCGTCAATCCCCCCGCACTGTCAGGCACACGACTGGTAAACAGAGATACGGTCAGTGCAACTCCCCCTAATATCTGAAGCAGAGCCGAAATAAGATTTTCATAGGGGTAAAGTGCGTGATAAATCCCCCATCCACCGCCATACTGATTCTGTTTGATCTTCTCTAACAACTCATGTCTTGAAGTGTCGTCGATATCTGTATAGTCCATGCTAAGCATTTTATCGCCATAGATCCATTGAATGGTGTGCCAGAGATAGTCGGATGTTTTCATAATCCATCTGTTCAACAGGACGGATATCACCGTAATGACAGCAGCAGCGAGAAGTATACTCCAAACCAGTATTTTCAGGTGTTCGGGGTCACGCGCTCCTGACAATTCGTCAATCAGTTGAGCTGAAAGATAGATACCAACATAAGGAGTCAATGCCTCAAAAATTACACGCAGCCACCGAATCAGAACCATTTGGGGACGATACTTATGGATAAGAGCTCGTGCGCGGGTGATGTCTTTGAAGATTTCCGCCCATGTTACTCGCTTTTCAACTTGCGCTTTCTTCATGATGCTCGTCTCCTTTCTGATAGTATTGGCTTTGCACCTCAAACAACTCTGCGTACCGTCCTCCGCGGCGAATCAACTCCTCGTGGGTGCCCTCCTCACGAATCACTGAGTTTTCAATATAAATGATGCGGTCACAAAAGCGGGTAGAGGCTAAACGGTGAGAAATATACACCGAGGATTTTCCCTTTGTCATTTCGTTGTACTTTTGGTACATCTCTGATTCTGCTATGGGGTCAAGAGCCGCAGTAGGCTCGTCCAAGATAACAAAGGGAGCATCCTTATAAAGTGCCCTCGCTAGCATGAGACGTTGGGTCTCGCCGCCCGAAAGCATGATTGCATTATCGTAAACCTCGCGGTTCAGATAGGTGTTGAAGCCATCGGGTAGGGTTTCGATCTTTTTCAGCAGGCCGGCTTTATCGACACAGGCCTTGACTCGATCCATGTTGATCTCTCTATCATTTTGGGCTATGTTAACCGCTATGGTGGCGGCAAGCAGAGAAAAGTTCTGGAACACAGCTGAAAACATGGAATAGTAATCTGCTCGATTATAAGTTCGGATATCGATACCATTAAGCAGTACCCGTCCCTCGGTGGGATCGTAGAAGCCGCACATGAGCTTGATCAGCGTGGTTTTACCCGCACCGTTCAAACCCACTATAGCCAACTTTTCGCCCGGATGCAGGGTTAGGTTGATGTTCGTTAAGGTATCAATTTCCGCGCCGGGATAGCGGAAAGAGACGTTTTCCAGTTTCAGTTCATAATTCGTTTCGGATTCAGGAGACAGGGGAATGCCGCCATCAAAGGTAAAAGGTTCGGGATAATCTAAATATTCCCGTACAGTTGAAAGCTCCAAACTTTGTGTGAAGAGAGTGTTGAACGTATCCAGTATTCCGGATACCCATGATGTAAAGCCCTGCACTGCCGTAAACAGTAACAGGAATTCTGCCACGGAAAGACCGCCGCTGACAACCATGTAGATCAAGTACGCATATGCGATCCCGTTCCGGATAAAAGCGGTGACGAGGTTAACCGCATGAGCAATCAGATGCACTGTGTTCTGATTTTTGGAAAAGGCCAGCAAGGTATCTACGCCTTTTTGATACAGTTCTTCGATCCATGGACGAAGACCGAAAATGCGGATGTCTTTAGCTGCTGTCCAATCCAATGTAATGCGATTCAGATAGGATGTTTCCCGACTCGGTTTTGCTTGCTCGTCACGATGTCGGTATGCATATCCGTTCACCCGGCGATTTACAAAATATTGAAGCAATGTTGTAGCCAGAATTACGCATAACAGAAGAATAGGAATACGGCTTAACAAAAACAGGTAGATGATAAAGCCTATTAGATTCGTCAAGAGAGACGTCAGCGTGTTCCAAATCGCCTCCGTAGCCTGTTGGTTTCCGCTGGTTGAATCCAACGATTTACTGAACAGCATAGAAAACCTTTGATCGTCCAAATTCGAATAGGATGTATGGCAAGCCTTATTATTGATTTGTGCGAGCAGCTCACAGCGCACTGTAATACGCCCAAACATCGTATTGTGGTTCACATAAGCTGTCAAAGCCGACAGAAGCAGGATCCCACCCACAAACAACAGAATTGTCAGCAGTAACTCTGTCAACGATGCCTTCCGCTCCAATACCCCGAGAATAGCGGGAGAGATGTATAAGTTCACCAGATTGCTTGCTACCGCCAGCACCGTGACCGCTAGGCACAGAAGCGGCACCTTCTTTTCCTTGATGCTCCATGCCAGCTTGATCATGTACCAGGAGTTTTGCCACATATTGTACTTGGGTTTTGGTGGCTTTTCTTTCTTCGGTTTCTTTTCCTTGTCTTTCTTCACGAAGATCACCATCCTTTCTGCCCCTATCATATCACAAAAATTCGTCCCCGTGTGATTTTGGGGACGAATCGTTATTTTCGGGGGACGAATTGTAAAATGCGCCGTCGGTTTACACCTGTGGGATCAGGATCTCGGTGGTAAACGCGCCGTCCTCGCTGTTGCGGGAGAGATAGCCGTCCAGACGCTCAATGATGTTGTCGATGCGGACGAGACCGAAGCCGTGACTGTCTCCCTTGGTGGTACGAAAGCCCTTGCCAACCTTGGGAAGCTTGGCTGTAGCGGTCAGATTGGTGAAGGATATGTAGAGCTGGGTATTTTTCATATCCATATACACACGGATCATGCGCTCGGCAGGCGGCAGAGCGAGGCTAGCTTCGATGGCGTTGTCGAACAGGTTGCCAATGATGACGCAGAGATCCAGTTCGGACATTTTCAGCTCCACGGGAATATGAGCATCCACCTTGACGGTGATCTCCTTGGATTTGGCAAGAGAGATCTTACTGTTCAAGATGGCATCCGCCATACTGTTGCCCGTTTTGACCACGGTATCCACGGTGGAAAGATCGGTGTCCAGCTCGTCCAGATAAGCCTTGATACCCTCCATGTCGCCGTTAGCAACCAATGCCTTCATGGTTTGGATATGGTTGCGGTAATCGTGCCGCCAACCGCGAATCTGACGGTACATGGTCTCTACCTCTTGGTAGTGCGTGTCGATCAGCTCGCGCTGATAGGCGGCGAGGCGCTTATCCACTTGCTTAGAAAAGAATGACATGGCGGCCTCCTTAGGTGTGGGTGATGATGGCTCGGTTTAACGGCTCGTATGCACCGCGAGGCAGGGGCAAAACCGTACCGTCCGAGAGATACACGTCGGTCTTAGTGACGCGGCTGATGTAGGTGAGATTGACGATCATAGCGCGACCAACTCTGGTAAAGCGGGTATCCAAAAGGTCTTCAAACTCGCCCAGCGTGCGCTTAACGGTATAGTCTGCCTTACCGTGGACGGTAACGTAGTTCTGGTGAACGTCCAGATATTTGATCTCATGAAGAGGGACGCGAACCATTTCACCGGACAGAGCGAGATTGAGGCACTTTTCGTTCTGCTTGATCTTTTCTGCAGCTCTATCCAGCACCGTAAACAGCTTTTGTTGGCTGACAGGCTTCATAAGGTAATGGAGTGCAGCTACTTCATAGCCCTCGGAGATGTACTCCGAATAGCCCGTGATGAAGATAATCTGCACGGTCTGATCCTTCTTGCGGATGCTTTTCGCCAGATCGACACCTGTTATATGCTTCATCTCAATGTCAAGAAGCAGAATGTCGTAGGCATTGTCATCCTCATACGCAAATAGAAACGCCTCAGCGGAGGGAAAGGATCGAATCTCGCAGATATGACCGTTTTCGCTGCTCCAAGTAGAGACAACGGAGGTTAGATATTCAATTTGGGTCTGCTCGTCGTCGCAGATGGCTATGCGATAGGTCATGGTGTACTCTCCATTTCTGCATATGTGTTGATTATGACTTTTTTATTATAGCATAAAAATCGGTTTTTGTAAAGGCAGAAAAATCAGGAGCACGGAGAGTATGCGAATATAAATATAAAATCATCCCGATTTTTGCCTTTCGTCCGTGTCCAGTGTAGCATAGCTCTCGCAGCTGTCAACGTGAAAAATTATCGCTGAAAAATGAAATAAGATACAGAATAGCCAGGTAGCAATACCTGGTTTTTCTATATCCATAAGCAATATTTTTTCGTGTACTGGCAAGAGACTATACATCTCGTTGACAGCTGCACACCTCACTCGCAATAATCGTGATTCTCTCCCGACCTATGCTCCCCCGACCCTGCCGAAAGGCGAAATAAAAATCGGGAGGTATAGAAAATGAAAACCCAAAGCCAAGTAAGAATCACAAATGAAAATGCAAAGATCACCGAGAACAATGTCCAGCATATCGGTGAGTGCATCGCGCTGTCTGCCATCAAGAAAATGATGCGGTTTGCACATCATCCACGTTCTCTTGACAATCTTTACGCTGGCCTCGTAGAGGACATCTACGGCAACCGAGGCTACAACACGACTTTCTCGGATGGTTATGATCTGGCATCCGAGGTAATCTGCTTTCTCTGTCACTACATCGGTCACAATTTGGACGATCTGGCTTGTCAGAATCGTAAGGGTGAGCTACTGACCGTCCGCTTTGCCTGCTACCGTCACGCCCTGCGGTACATCGAGAAAGAGTATTTATCCGCGTTCAAGACCGTCAGCATTGAAGAATGCTCGCCGGCCGATGCTTCCATTGACTTCGAGACACAGTATGAGATTGAGGATTACACCAAGGTCGATACCATCATCCACCAAATGCGTTTGACCATTGCCGAGACAGAAACTCTGAACTACTACATGGCAGGACTTGGATTCGTTGAGATTGCGCAGATGCAGAACGTTAATAATACGACTGTCTGGCGCAGAAGAAAGAGCATTCAGAAGAAGTATCTGCGATAT
>JAFULU010000279.1 GCA_017483125.1 Clostridia bacterium | reverse complement strand
CCACGTTCAACCCCATGTCGGGCAACAGCTACTCGGTCACCCGTATCGCGGATATTCAGCTCTACACCGACGGAGAGGGTGACCCCACCCCCGATACGTTAGTGGATCCCAACGCCCCCGCTACCCCTCCCACCGATGATCCCACCGACACAGATCCCTCCACCAACACGGGTGCCGCTGATCCCGCCGACACCACGACTCCCGACAGCGACCCCACCGACACCGATGCCCCCAAGAAGGGCTGTGGCTCGGCTCTCTCCTCTGCCTCCGTGATGGCCGCCGCCATGTGTGCCGCCGCTGCGGTCTGCGTGGGGAAGAAGAAAGAAGATTGATCCCATAAGAAAACGGCCAAGTCTCATCGGACTTGGCCGTTTTTGTGTGCGTATGAGATCTTACTGCCCAATCACGCGGAAGGTTCTCCCTCCCTCGGGGGCATCGGTCATGGGCACCGCGAAAGCCACCGAGTAGGTGCCGTCCCCGTCGGCGTAGATCATGTAGCCGTCGTAGTCGCGGTTGGTGGTGTCCTTGTAGGTCACCCACTCACCGTTCACCCGCTCCTCGATCACGGGACGCCGGTAGCTCGTCAGCCCGTAGACACGGACCACGCCGTTGTTGTCCCCGCCCGTCAGGGTGAAGACCGCGGTCTGATCCTCCCCCACACGCACCTTGGGAACGTATACGTCCTCCAGAACCGTCCCCGCCTCGGTCGTGAGCTTGTAGGGGTCGATGCAGGAATCCTGCCGCACGTTCAGCACGTTCTGGTCATTCTTGGAGTCCACGAAGCCCCAGGGGAGTAGGATGTAGTCCACGCAGATGCAGTCACCCGCCTTGAGGGTGACCTCCCCCAGATCCAGGGTCAGGTCTCCGAAGTTCAAAGATCCGTCGTAGCGGTCCCGCATGAGGAAGCCCCCCGTGAACTCCTTGCCGTCAATGACGATGTGGGAGTCCTTGACGATGAGGGCGAAGTTCACCGCATCGGTGGCCAGAGGCTCGTAGTAGTCGAAGAAGGGGTACTCGCTTCCCAGCTTGAAGAAGCGGTCGTAGCGGGAGGCGGAGGCAATGCCCAGGTCAATGACCTGATGGGTGTTGTTCTCGTCCAGATACCCCAGCTTGTTGAACTTGGGATGGCGGCCGTTGAAGCAGAAGAGGGAGAAATCCGACTTGAAGTCCTTGAAGGTCACGTCCTCCAGCACGTCAACGCGAAGGGAGTAGTAGGTGCGGTTCTCGTCGGTCTGGGGCATCTCCACGTGGCGGTAGGTGACGTGGATGGCGCCGTCCTGTGCCAGATAGTCCATGGTCACGTCGGCGTAGACGGGGCCGTAGGAGTCAATGTCGTTGCGGTAGTTCTCCAGATTGCCCGTTACGCGGTCGGCGGTGTCGTAGCGCACCACGAAAAGCTGACCGATGGCGGTATGCTGGGGCTGGGAGGCCCACAGAGGCGCCGACATGGCGCGGAAATCGGGCAGGAGCCAGTTGTCCTTACCGTAGACGAAGGAGGGGGCGATGCAGTTGGTCTCGGTGACCCCCGTGGACAGGTGGTAGTAGGGAGCCACGAACTGGATGGAGGAGAGCTGCTTCAAGGGGAGCTTGCCCCAGTTCTGGTAGAGGTTGAGCACCGTGAACTTCTTGGTCTCCCCCGCCTTGAGGGTGAGGGGAAAGAAGGTCTCGCCGTAGGACACGTCCCCGGGGAGGTACATACTGTCCTCGTTCTCGCCCGAGAAGTTCTTGGTGACCTCCAGGGGAATGGGGATAAGGGTCTGGTGCTCGTCCATGATGACGGCGGACTCCAGACAGCCCGAGGCGGTGTGGGTGTAGACGTAAATGTCACGGTCAAGGGTGTCGGCGGTAATGGCGGCGTTCACCGTAAAGACCTGATTGGGGGCGTTGTAGTAGTTGTTGCCGAAGTCACCGCCCTGTACGTCGAAGCGGTAGGCACCCCGCAGGGCATCGTAGCCCACGTAGGCCGCGCCGTCCAGCCGCTTGGTGATCTCCAGAGCCGTGAGGGGCTTGCGCTCGGCCTCGGCTACGCGGGTAAAGGCCTCCAGATCGTGGTCAGCCCTGGTGTAGAGCCGCATACCGAAGTAGAGGTGGGCGTGGTGGGGGTACACCGCGTCGGTGTCGTTCTCAATATGCTGCTCCACGGTGTATATACCGTCCTTGAGGGTAACCGTCAGTTTGCCCTCATTGTCCTCGTAGGGAAGCAGGATGAAGCCGATGACCCCCGCCCGCTCCATGTCGAAGCCCACGTACTCGCAGGTGGTGAAGTCCACTCCGTCAAGAGTCGTGTGGGTGCCGCTTCCGTCCTTGATGATGAGGGACTTGACACGGCCCGCGTCCAGCCTGTAGATCTGCCCGTAGCTCGAGATCCCCGTGGCCTCGCCTCCCGTGGTGGTGAGGTGCTGAACCAGATTGACCTTATCGGCGTAGAGGTGGAAGGTGCGGTCCACGCTGAGGTTGTGGATGCCCGTATCGCTGGTGCGGAGGCCGAAGCCCTCGTCCAGTATGTGGGCGGAGGAGTAGTAGAAGCCCATCTGGTAGGTGTTGGTACGGCCCTGCACCTTGGAGGAGGTGGTGTAGTACCGCTTACCCTGAGCGTCGGCCACGTAGACCTCGCCTGTGTTGAAGGCGTAGGGAATGCCGTACTCGTTCTCAATGGAGGTGAGGCAGTGCTCCTTCTTCATGTCGTAGTGGAGGATCACGTGCTTGTTGTAGACCGTCCACAGAGTGCGGCGGATGTCCCCGTAGTGGGTGCCCACGGTGTTGGCGAGATTGGCGGCGTGGGCCACGTTGTCTCCCCAGTCCCCTTGGTAGAGGGGGGTGACCTCACTATCGGAGGAGGCCTTCACCACCATATCCGTGGCGGCGGGGAGGGTCTTCTCGGAGGTCAGAGCCGCGCGGAAGGCCGAGAGCGCCGCGGCCATGCCCGTTTGGGAGTTGGCGGCCACCAGTACGTCACCGTCCACGGAGGTCACGGCATAGCCCAGATCTCCCCATGCGTCAAAATCCGCGCCAAAGGCCTCATTCATGGTGGTGTAGCCTATGGCCAGACGGGACTTACCCTCGGGGATCTCGGTGTCACTCACCACCGTCAACCCCAGCTCGGCGGCCAGCTCCTCGGCGGCGGTCTTCTCCCAGCCCGCGGCATAGGGAGAGGTCACCACCACGGCGTTGTCGGGGGTCAGCACCGCGTCGGCCTCGTCGGGGTCAGCGGGCTCGGTCTCGTCCCCTTGGGTGTCGGTGACCGAGTCGGTAGGGACGTCGGTTACCTGTTGGGAGGGCGTATCGCTGCCCGATTCGGAAGGGTCATCGGGTTGATTTACGCAAGCGGGGAAGGATGCCAGCATGAGCAGGGCCAGGGCGGCGGCGGTCAAGCGGCAGAATAAACTACGGTTCTTCATAGGTGATCTCCTTTTTGGGGGATGGCGGGTAACTGCTCCTATTATATCACATCCAACCCATTCTGTCAAGGCGGGAGCGAACAAAGCCAAAAGGGAGCCCGCGTGAGCAGACTCCCTTGAAAGATGAATGATGGGGGATGGACAAAAGTGGTTCAAATATGGGTTTATCGGGGAGGTGGATAAAAGTGCCGATACCAATGGGGAAGGGGCCCCATGGGGGTGCCCTCTATGCTCCCCACTATCAAATCTCTTGGCCTATCAATGCCCTTTTTAAAGTTTTCGGGGTCAAGCCCCTTTTTCAAAAGGGGCTTGCGGGGGTAGCGAAGCGGCGACACGGTAGTGAATGGATGCCGGTGGCATCCAGAGCCGTGTCGTGACCGACCCGCAGGGAGACCAGGGGCAGAGCCCCTCGTTCTCCATAAACTGCAATTTTCACATCCGAAAACTCCCCCATCAGCCCAGCACAGGCGCAATGGTCACGCTGGCCACGCTCTCATACTTCAGCTCCACGGTGACAACGCCGTCCACGGGGGTCACGGTGGAGGAGGTGGTGGTGCCGTCGGCGGCGGTGACCGTAACGGTGTAGGCCATGTCGGCGAAGCGGGCGGGGGTGTAGTGCAGGGTCATATCCATAGCTCCGTCGGTGGCGGTAATGGTGCAGGAGGCGTCGCGGCTGACCTTGATATCGTAGCTCTTGCCGTTGTACTTCAGGGTACGGACACCCATGTACTCATAGGCGTCACCCCAGGCAGGAGCCAGATGGAGACCGTCGTAGGAGGCGGTAGCGCCCACCAGACTGTAGATGTAGGTGGCGGGAACCAGACCGCTCTCGGGGAACTCGCCGTTGAGACCCTCAAGCCAGTTGGTGGAGCCGCTGGCGGCCAGATCCGACACCAGACGGTTGTACTCGTAGACCTTGGCGATGTCGGCCAGACGGTCAATGGTGGACTGGGCACCCTCGTACTCGGTGCGGGCCATGAGCTCGTAGAACACGGGGTAGAAGATGTAGCCTCCGTTCTCCAGATGGCATCCGTAGGACGCACTGCCCCAGACGTTGATACCCTCGGGGCCGTGCCACCAAGCCACCTTGAGCTTCTGGTTCTCGCGGTTGTTGATGGGAATGGTGTTGGTCACAGCGGCCAGACGCAGTCCGCGATCCTGCAGATCCTTGAGCTGACGGCGGGAGATGGCCTTGTGGATGTTCATGCCGTAGGACAGAATATCCGCGCCGGTGCGCTCCTCGCCCTCAATGATGCGGTCGCCGTCGATCCAGTCAAAGACCGACTGAGCCTTGTCGGCATCCGCCAGACCGTACTTCAGGATCTCGAAGTTGTGGAAGGTCAGACCGAAGTCCACCCGTCTGCCGTCGGAGTCAATGCAGGCGATGTAGCGGCCCGTCTCGTCGGACCAGTACAGCTCGTTGAACTTGGCCTTGACGGTCACGGCCAGAGCCTCCAGCTCCTCGGCCTTGGCGATATAGTCCCCGCCCAGCATACGGTAGATGCCCGCCATGGAGTGGAGGGCGTTGTAGAACAGAGCGTTGGAGTAGCCGTCGTAGCCGCCGAAGCAGAGGTTGTCCCAGTAGTTGGAGGCGTTGGAGCCGTCCTTACCCGTATTGTTCCAGCAGTACTTGCCCGTATCCTTGACGTAGTCAAAGCGCTCGGAGCCGTCGGTGCCCAGGTAGGTGGACTCCTCGGTCAGAAGGATGTAGCCCTCTTTACCGTGGAGGTACTCCAGAATGTAGTTCATGCAGGCCTCGGTCTTGTCCAGAACCGTGCGGCCATTGGAAGCGTCCACCGAGGCATACTGACCGCCCGCGGTGTCGTTGTCGGTGACGTACAGGAAATCGGTGTTGCCCTCCCAGGAGATGACGTCATAGACGGCGGCGATGTAGCGGAAGGTGCCGTCGTAGTGGATGGAGTAGCAGTCACCTACCTGCCAGTAGGGGAAGGAGCCCCAGGACCACATATAGCCCGTGGAGACCTGGGGGAAGGAGCGGAGCTTGCCCTTCAGCTCATTGATGTAGCCCGCGTCGCCGCTCCACATCATCTTCTCGGACATCCACTCGTACCAGGTGGGCTCGTTACCGAAGCGGTAGACCAGATTCTGGCCGTCGTTGACCAGACCGAACATATGCCACATGGCGTTGGAGACGTAGGCCACCGAGTCGTTCTTGTCGTTGTAGAACATCCCGTCCACGTACTCGGTCTTGAAATCGTCATCCTCCAAAACGTAGTCGGAGGCCCAATTCAACTGCTCGGTGACGGCGTAGTCGGCGGGAACCTTGACGGTGCCGTCGGCGGCGCAGTCGGTCATGAGGCGGGCAATGGCCATGTCGAAGCCCGCAAGGGTCGCGGCCTTCACCGTCAGTTGGGTGCCGCTTGCGGTGATCTCGTAGCCGTAGTTGCCCAGAGCCTCGGCATCGCCGTCATAGAAGTTAACGGCGCACTCATAGCCCGTAGGGGTGCCGTACTCCGAGTTATCCATGCGGAGCTCCACCCCCGTGGCGTTCTTGACGGCCTCGCGGAGGGTGTAAGCCGAGATCTTGGTCAGGTCGGAATCGTATTCAATGATATAGTCCGACGCGCCGTCCACCACCAGCTTGAGGGACAGGTCGGGTGCCTCGGTCTCGGCCTCGGTGGGGGCCTCGGTAGGCGCCTCGGTGGCGGGATCGGTTACGGTGGTGTCACCGACCGTGGTGTCGGTATCGCCGCCGCCCTGTACGCAGGAGGCCAGAGGAGCGGCCACCATCAGGGACGCCAGCAGGGCGCAAAGGATGCGTCTTGTTCGGTTGGATGAAAACTTCATAGAGTACCTCCGTGGGGCGGGAGTACCGCCCATAGTGATATCCATATTATACAGTATCCCGACGGATTTGTCAAGGAAAACAGGCAAAAAAGACAAGAGCCCCCATGAAAAGGGACTCTTGTTGGGTATTGTCGGGCGTTACCTCATCTCTGCACACGCCCCGAGCCGTCTCCCCCCGCCAGCTTCTCCACCTCGGAGACGCTGACACGGTTGAAGTCACCCTCGATGGAGTGCTTCAGAGCCGAAGCCGCCACGGCGAACTCAATGGCCGCCTGGGTGGACTTGCCCGTCAGCAGGGAATAGATCAGCCCCGCGCCGAAGGAATCACCGCCGCCCACGCGATCCACGATGTGGAGGTGGTAGGACTTGGAGAAGCAGTAGTTCTCGCCGTCGTAGAGCATACCCGCCCAGTCGTTGTCGCTGGCGGAGATGGAGGAACGCAGGGTGATGGCCACCTTCTCAAAGCCGAACCTGTCGGCCAGCTGCTTGGCCACCGACTTGTAGCCCTCGTGGTTGAGCTTACCGCCGTAAATGTCGGTATTCTCGGCCTCGATGCCGAAGACGTCCTTGGCGTCCTCCTCGTTGGAGATGCAGACGTCCACGTACTCGCAGAGCCTCGTCATGGCCTCACGAGCCTCGGCGCGGGTCCAGAGCTTACCGCGGTAGTTGAGGTCGCAGGAGATCTTAACCCCGTGAGCCTTGGCGGCCTTGCAGGCGTCCAGACAAATGTTTACAAGCTCACCGCCCAGAGCGGGGGTGATGCCCGTGAAATGGAACCAATCGGCCCCCGCAAAAATGGCGTCCCAGTCGAAATCGGAAGGCTTGGCCTCGGCGATGGCCGAATGGGCGCGGTCGTAGATGCAGACCGAGCCGCGCTGAGAGGCGCCCTTTTCCAGGTAGTAGATGCCCACACGGTCGCCGCCGCGGACGACCTTGGACGTGTCCACCCCAAAGTAGCGCAGGGAATCAATGGCCGCCTGACCGATGGCGTGCTTCGGGAGCTTGGTGATATAGGCGGAATCCAGACCGAAATTGGCCAGAGAGACCGCTACGTTGGCCTCGCCGCCGCCGAAGGTGGCCTGCATCTGGTCGTTCTGGAAGAAGCGGTAGTATCCGTTGGGGGCGAGCCGCAGCATGATCTCGCCGAATGTAATAACCTTGCTCATTTGTCTGCCTCCATTTTCTCCAGCGCCTCCTTGACAAAGAAGCTGCCGCCGATGGCCGACACCTTGTCAAAGGCCAGGAACTCGTCGATATTGGAGCGGTCCACCCCGCCCGTGGGGATGAACTTCACCTGAGGGAAGGGCGCGGAGAGAGCCTTCAGCGCCTTCAGCCCGCCGTAGATATTGGCGGGGAAGAACTTCACCGTGGTGATGCCCAGCTCCAGGGCCGCCATGATCTCGGTGGGAGTCACGCAACCGGGGTAGTAGGGGATGCCCCGCGCGTTGCAGATCTCGGCTACGGCGGGAGACAGGCCGGGAGAGACGATGAAGGTCGCCCCCGCGGCGAGAGCGGTCTCGCATTGAGCGGCGTTGATGACGGTGCCCGCGCCGATCTTCATGTCGGGGTAGTGCTGTGCGGCGTAGGCAATGGCCTCGGCGGCGCAGGCGGTGCGGAAGGTGATCTCGGCGCAGTGGATGTTATTGTTTTTCAGAGCGGTCAAAATCCTGTCGGTCTCGGCCAGCTCTTTAATCACAACAACGGGAATGAACTTTTCCATGGCAGGACCTCCTTACACGCCCGAGTAGGCCGCGAACCCGCCGTCAATGGGCAGGACCACACCCGTAATGGCCGAAGCCGCCCGATCGTCGCAGAGGAACAGGGTCGCGCCCAAAAGCTCGGTGGCGTCCAGGTAGCGGTGGGTGGGGGTGCCGTTCAGGATCTTGTTGGAACGGGCGGTGGGGGTGCCATCCTCGTTGAAGAGGAGCTTGTAGTTCTGGGCCGACACCAAAAAGCCGGGTGCGATGGCGTTACAGCGGATGCCCGTACCCGCGAAGTGGGTAGCCAGCCATTGGGTGAAGTTGGAGATACCGGCCTTGGCGGCGGAGTAGGCGGGGATCTTGGTCAGAGGTGTATAGGCGTTCATGGAGGAGATGTTCAGGATACAGCCCGCCCCCTTCTCCACCATATCCTTGGCGAAGGCCTGGGTGGGCAAAAGGGTACCCTGGAAGTTGAGCTTGAAGACGAAATCCACACCATCGGGCTGAAGGTCGAAGAAGGACTTGCCCCCCTCCTTTGCCTCGTGCTGGTACTCGTTGTCGGTGGTGGCTCGGGGGTTGTTGCCGCCCGCGCCGTTGATGAGAATGTCGCAGGGACCCAGATCGGCTACCACGGACTCGTGAACGGCGGCCAGAGCCTCGGGGTCAAGGACGTTGGCCTTGTAGCCACGGCAAGTGAAGCCCTCGGCGGTCAGCTCCTCGGCCAGAGCCTTGACGGCCTCCTCGTTGAGGTCCAGGGCGGCTACCTTGGCGCCCGACTGGGCAAAGGCGCGGGCCATGGCCGAGCAGATGAGACCGCCCGCGCCGGTGATGACCACGACCTTACCGGTGTAGTAGATATTCAGGGGAAGATTCAGCTTGATATTGCCTCCGTATGATGTTATTTG
>JAFULU010000278.1 GCA_017483125.1 Clostridia bacterium | reverse complement strand
TCACCGCTATCCCATCGTGGAGTTTGAGGCGGGAGGCGTGACCTATACGGTGGAGCTGTCCATTACCTGCTCCCGCGACGCGGTGGGGGACATCTACACCCTCTATTACGATCCCCTCGACCCCGACGTGGTGCGCCCCGAGCGGAGGGGGCTGTTCGATTGAGCCTTTGGTAAGGAGAAAACCATGAAAAACCCCAAGAAAAAGCCCGCGCGTTGGGAATTTCTGGACGAGCTGGAGGGCCGTCCCGTGGATACCACCCCCGTCCGTTCCCTGTACCGCCGCCCCCATGTCTGGGAGTGGGTTCTGTACGGGCTGACCGCTCTTTTATGGGTAGCCGCGCTGGTGCTGGCAATTTTGGAAAAGTACGGTGCTGTGAGTCTGCTCGTCATCGGTCTTTCGGTGTTTTGTCTGCGTTTGACGGTCTTTGAGGGCAAAAGACGGAAGCGGTGCAGGGGGGCAACCCTGGGCACCGTGGAGAGTGTGACCCGCCGTCCCCGCGTCCGCAAAAGTGCCCGCTATCCCGTGATCCGCTTTTCGGTGGACGGCACCGACTATCCGGCCTACGGGGTGAAGCCCTGCCATCCCTCCACCCTCGGCAACGAGGTGTGGGTCCATTACAACGAAAACGCCCCCGCCGACTGTTTCGTGGCCTCAGACGCCCGCTTCAAGAGCGGTCTGATTATGACCCTCGTCACGGCTGTCCTCGGCATTGTTTTCCTGATGCTGGAACTGTCCTGATCCCCTACCATATATAATAAGGAGAAAAACCATGAAAACCACCCTGATCCGTGTTCTGCTCGCCGCCCTCGCCGCTCTGATGCTGTTGACCGCCGTCGCCTGCCGCAAGAACCCCAATGACGATCCCGGCTACATTCTCAACCCCTCCGCCGACGTCCCCGCAAACGAGATCACCAAGTTCTACGAGGGCAACGAGGGCTCTCTGGAGGCCCTGGTCAAGCACATGATGAAGAACCCCGGCTACCTGGCCTACAATTACTCCAACCGTATGGTGGACTACGATAAGGGCACCATGGAGTTCTACGTTCAGAAGCAGGACAAGGTTGGCGGCGCGTGGGCCGAGTGTCAGGATGAGTCTGCTGTGCGCCTGTTGAAGGTGAAGTTCGTAGGCTCCGTGACCTACGATCCCGCCCGATCCAAGGATGCGGTGGTTTTCATCCCCCGCATGGCGGCTACCGACAAGACTCTGTCTCTGGTGTACTGCGTCAGCGACGCGGGCAAGGAGGCCGTGGAGGCGGGCAAGTACCATCCCGGGTGCACGGTGACCCTGACCCAGATCGAGGGGGATTGGTACTGCGCTGAGGCGGTCAAGACGGATAAGTAATTGGGGTTTATCAGGCTGTCGGTTCGTGCCGACCCTTGGGTGTCGCCCTCTCACCCGCCTGGGGCGGGAGCTCCCCCAGAGGGGGAGCCTTTCGTGCCATAATTTGAGAGAAACCCTTTCCCGATAAGCGTTTTCCAAAGGCTCTCCCTCTGGGAGAGCTCCCGCGAAGCGGGTGAGAGGGCTTTTCAGCGGGAGCAAGCCCCCTCCCTACAGCAAAAGAACACCGACAAACCCAAATTTGAACACCCCTACCCCAAACTCAAAGAAAGGCAATTCCTATGAGCATTTCCGAAAAATCTCTTCAGAAGCACTACGACTGGCAAGGCAAGATCGAGGTGGTGACCCGCTGTCCCATTGAGAGCCGCGAGGATCTGTCCCTGGCCTACACCCCCGGGGTGGCGGCGCCCTGCCTGGAAATACAAAAGGATATCAATAAGTCCTACGATCTCACCCGCCGATCCAATTTAGTGGCGGTGGTCACCGACGGCACCGCTGTTCTCGGCTTGGGGGACATTGGCCCCGAGGCGGGGATGCCCGTCATGGAGGGCAAGTGCGCCCTGTTCAAGGCCTTCGCCGACGTGGACGCCTTCCCTCTCTGCATCCGCTCCAAGGACGTGGAGGAGATCGTCCGCACCGTCTACCTCCTGTCGGGGAGCTTCGGCGGCATCAATCTGGAGGACATTTCCGCTCCCCGCTGCTTTGAGATCGAGCGCCGACTCAAGGAGATCTGCGACATTCCCGTGTTCCACGACGACCAGCACGGCACCGCCATCGTGGTGGCGGCGGCTCTGCTGGGTGCCCTGAAGGTAGTGGGCAAGGAGATCGGCCAAGTCCGTGTGGTCATCAACGGCGCGGGGGCGGCAGGGATCTCCATCGGGCGGCATCTGCTGAATATGGGGGTGAAGAACCTCACCATGGTGGATCGCTTCGGCGCCATCTACGCGGGCAAGCCCGAGAACAATCCCGCCCAGGAGGACATGGCGAAGATCACCAACCCCGACGGGCTGACGGGGAATTTGGCCCAGGTCATGGCGGGGGCAGACGTGTTCATCGGCGTTTCTGCCCCGGGGATCGTGACCCCCGAGATGGTGGCGGGCATGGCGCGGGATGCCATTGTTTTCCCCATGGCCAATCCCACCCCCGAGATCATGCCCGATCTGGCCCTCGCGGCGGGTGCCCGCGTGGTGGGTACGGGCCGCTCCGACTTCCCCAACCAGATCAACAACGTACTGGCCTTCCCCGGCATCTTCCGCGGGGCTCTGGACTGCCGCGCCTCCTGCATCAACGAGGAGATGAAGGTGGCCACCTCCTACGCCCTGGCGTCGCTCATCCCCGAGGATGAGCTGTCCGAGACCAACATCATTCCCTCCGCCCTGGACAAGCGGGTGGCGCGCGTGGTGGCGGACGCGGTGATCAAAGCGGCGAGAGAGACGGGGGTTGCGAGGATCTGAATCACGCAAAAAGGCGACTCATCCGAGCCGCCTTTTATCTATTCAGTTCAGTATCCCGATCATAGCCGTCAGCGCCTCCACCACGGTATCCGGCTCCATGGACGGTCCCCCCTCCCCCGCCTGCTCGGGCAAGTAGGGAATATGGACAAATCCCACCCGCACGTCGGTGTCGCGGTAGCGGTGCAGGAGGGTATAGAGCAGGTCGTTGCAAACGAAGGTGCCCGCCGTGTAGGAAAGGGCGCAGGGGATGCCCCGCTCCTTCACCGCCCGTACCATGTCCCGCACGGGGAGGGTGGCGAAGTAGGCGGCGGGGGCGTTCTCCACGACGGGGGTGTTCACGGGGATATTGCCCGCGTTGTCGGGGATGGTTGCCTCGCGGAGATTGATGGCCACCACCTCGGGAGTCACCGCCGATCGGCCTCCCGCCTGGCCTACGCAGAGGATGGCATGGGGGCGCAGTTCTTCCGCCGCTTGCAGGACGGTCTCGGCCGCCAGACCGAAGACGGTGGGGATCTCCAGCTTGGTGATCTCGTAGCCGCCCACGGTATCGGGCAGGCGCAAAACCGCCTCGCGGGCGGGGTTGACGGGCTGGCCGCCGAAGGGGTCGAAACCGGTGACAAGGATGCGTTTCATGGGGTACCGCCTTTTGTTTTTTATCATTATACCATGAGGCGGGAAGATTGTCAACCGTGGACCGCCCATTATCAAAGGCAGGCGGTGGGTTCACTCTGCATTCAGTCGTTTTTTATGCAAAAAAATTTCTTTTTTATGGCAGATTTCCTCAAAAAATCCGTTATAATAGGTACAGCCCCCAATCCTTGAAAGGAGGACTTGCCCTGTGACCGACGCCGACATCATTGCTCTGTACAACGCCCGAGACGAGGCCGCCATCCGCGAGACCGACCGCGCCTACGGAAAGCTGTGCCACGAGCTGGCCTATCACATTCTCGGTGACCGTTCCGATGCCGAGGAATGCGTCAACGACACCTGGCTTCGTGTATGGAATGCCATCCCCCCCGCTTGCCCGCCGTCTCTGCGCCCATTCGTATGTAAGATCCTGCGCAATATTGCCATCGACCGCTACCGCACCGGCAAAGCCGCCCGACGAGGCGGGGAGGCAACCGTAGCCCTGGAGGAGATCGCCCCCTACGTGGCCGTCCCGCCCGAGGAGGAAAGCGAGCTTCCCCGCCTGATCGACGCGTTTCTCCGCACCGAGGACGCCTTGGATCGACAGCTCTTTATGGGACGCTACTGGCACGCTTACTCCGTCAAGAAAATGGCCACCCACTACGGCCTCTCGGCCAATGCCGTTTCTCACCGACTGAGCCGCACAAAAGAGCGGCTTCGCGCCTATTTGATCGAAAGGGGGTATTCGTTATGACCGACCGCAATCTGCATCTGTTCGGCCTGCTCACCGATGTCGGTGACGACTTAGTGGAGGAGAGCCTGATTCCCTCTACCCCCGTGTCCGTCAAAAAGCCCCGACGGGAGCGGAGACGGTCGGGGGATTTCTGGAATTCGCACCTGGCCGCGGCCATCCTTTCGGGCATTGTCGCGCTTGGTGTACTGGCCGGCATCATTGTAGCGGGCCAGCAGGATCTGACCCCTGGCAAGCAACCCGGAGGGCAGTCCGCCGACACCCGATTCAAGCCCTTTTACGTAGGTATGCCCTATGAGGATATGATGGACATACTGGACGGCCTCCTCTACCGCAACAGCTTCCAATACGGCAACACCGTATTCGTTCCCCGCATCGGAAACGAGTTTCTGCTCATCACCTATGATCTGAATGCCATCACGGACATCCGCGTCTATACCGAAAAAACACCGACCCATGAGGATTTTGAAAAGATCAAGCCCGGCATGGATATGTACGAGGTGACCGCCCTTGTAGGCCGCCCCGAGGGTTCTCAAACGTCGGGTATGATCACCATGGCCTACCGCACCGCCGAGGATGATGTCTACTTCATCTACTGGCACGGAGAGGGCGGAACCGTTTCCGAGGTCCTCTGGACCAACCCCGACCCCGTAGCGGTGTACGTCCGCTATTCCTCCCACAGCAGTGAGCCCAGCCGTCTGTACACCGCCCCCGAAAAGGTGGTTCTGTTCCACGATTACTTTGACAACCTGTACACCTCTATGGTTTACGACGGGAGTGTGCCCGGTGAATCCGAAACACTCACCTATACGGTTCAGATCACCTACGAGAACGGGCAATCGGTGCTCTACGAGCAAAGAGGCGAATTCCAGCGCAGGGATGGAGGAAAATGGGCACTCATCCAAGCCACCCAGCCCCACGTATCCACCACCCTGCAGGAGCTGCTGGCCTCCACTCCCGCTGACGAGCCTGCCGTAGCCTATATGTACGTTTCCTGGGCAGATGCCGACGGCTTCTGCGGCAGCATCAACGGGATACAGGGCAAGGTGTACGTACAGACCCCCAACGCCTACAAGCCCTTTGCCACCGTGCGCATCGAATACGTGCCTGCCCTGCTGAAGGAGCAGACGGGGATCCTGGACGGGGGCAAGGGATATTCCGGCTCGTACACATGGGTCATTACGTCTCCCGTATTTACCCGCCACTCCAACCCGGAGGCAGGAGAGCCGCTGTTCGGATAAACCGTCATGATACCCGTATGAAAGGATCCCGCCCGACCGTCAAGGCCCGGCGGGATCTTTCTTTTAGTGATTTTCCGATTTTTTGATCTCTTCAAGCACCTTGGGGTCCAGCTTCATGGGCTGCATGGTGGCATACACAGCGATGGGATTTTTGCGCGCTTCGCGGAGCCCGGGGATCAGTTTCTCCGCCTCCTCCACGGTGCAGACCACCCACTCGTCGTACCCTTCCTCGGTCCTCCATTGGGACATGACCAGATCCAGAAAGTTTTCGGCAAAGCAGTTGGATTCCTCCACACCCGTGTACACGGTGACGGTGTTTTCCTCCTCACAGCCGCCTCGGTCGTAGGGCTTCCAATGGAAGGCTGAGCCGCTGGGGTTTTTGACGGTAATGCGGAGGCGGTCCCCGTCCTTCTCGATCAGGAAATATTCCAGGAAGGTAGGGTCGCCCCGCGCGATGACACGGGCTTGCTCTCTCGCGCCGTCGATCACGCGGATGCGACAGCAGTTGTTGATGCTGAAATCAATGTACTTCAAGGGTTCAAAAACGCAGGTTTTCCCGGGGACGTGCGGGTTGCTCACAATAGGGTCGTTCATAGCTTTGTTCTCCTTTGCAGAGGCAGTCTCCTCCCCGAACAGGACGCCGATGGGTACGCCAAAGAGATCGGCAATGACGGGAAACAGGGTGACGTCGGGGTATCCCACGCCGCACTCCCATTTGGACACCGACTGGGGCGCGATCCCGATCCGATCGGCCAGGCTCGTCTGCGTCCACCCACGCTCCTTGCGGAGGGATGTGATGATATTACAGAATTGGTTCAGGTGATACATGTATGCTTCTCTCCTTTCTGTGCTATCAGTATACCATAGAATAGGTCGGGATGCAATAACCGCGAAGTTGTAAAAATACCGCCCAATAGTTTGACGAATATGATCCGCCGACAGTTGACAAAAGGCGACGAATATGGTATACTACTTCACGGAACTCCCCGCAAGGGGCAGGACCCGTAGAGGTCACCGACTTCGGTCAAAGTGGCGGTCTGCTTTCTCTGTGCAACCCACAGGGAAGCGGAGCTTTTTCCTTCCCTGATGCTTGCATGGGGGGAGGTGATGAAATGGACTACATGACTTGGCAGGATTTCGTATACGTTTCGTTGCAGATTCTGGCGATCGTGATTGCCATCTTATCTTACTTACATCGTGATGATAACAATCATAGCGATCACAGTAAAAAAAGATAACCGCCCAGTTTCCACACCCGCGGTTATCTTTTTAAGTTAGCCACAGAGGAAGCAACCGTCATGGTGGCCTCTCCGTCAATCATATTATAACCGATAATTCTCGGTTTGTCAATACCTTTTTCAAAAATTATACCGCCCGACCCTAAGGCCTGGCGGTATTTTCTTATAGGTAAATTACGCCTTCTTCTTTGTGATGGCCTTGATGACCAGCAGGGTACCCACCATCAGCAGGATAGCGATGGGCAGGCAGATGAGCCAGTTCTGGACGAAGCCGGCAATGATGAAGGAGACGAAGGAGACGGCGGCCACGGTGATGGCGTAGGGGAGCTGGGTGGACACGTGGTTGACGTGGTTGCACTGGGCGCCCGCGGAGGCCATGATGGTGGTATCCGAGATGGGGGAGCAGTGGTCACCGCAGACGGCACCGGCCAGGCAGGCGGAGATACCGATGACCATGAGCTCGGGCATGGAGCCGTCGGCACCCACCTGGAAGAGGGCGGTGACGATGGGGATGAGGATACCGAAGGTACCCCAGGAGGTACCGGTGGCGAAGGCCAGGAGGCAGGCCACGATAAAGATGATGGCGGGCAGCAGCATGGTCAGCCCCTCGGCGGCACCGGCCATGAGGTCGTGGACGTAGACGGCGGCGCCCAGGGTACCGGTCACACCGTTCAGGGTCCAGGCGAAGCAGAGGATCAGGATGGCGGGGACCATAGCGCAAAATCCCTTGGGCAGGGAGGCCATGGCGTCCTTGAAGGAAATGACGCGGCGGGCGATGAGGTAGACGGCGGTGAAGATGACGGCCACGGCGGAGCCCAGAGCCAGGCCCACCGAGGCATCGCAACCCGCGAAGGCATCCACGAAGGAGGTACCGTCGAAGAAGCCGCCGGTGTAGATCATGCCGATGATGCAGGCGATAATCAGGAAGACCACGGGCAGGACCAGGTCGATGACGCGGCCCTTGGCGTTGTACTCGGCCTCCTCGCCGTCCCCCGCGTGACGCTCGCCCTCGGAGAAGATGTCGCCGTTCAGGGCGTTGATCTCATGCTTCTTCATGGGGCCGTAGTCGAACTTCAGCAGGGTGATGACCAGGATCATGACGATGGTCAAGAGGGAGTAGAAGTTGTAGGGGATGGCCTTGATGAACAGGGAGAGGCCGTTGACCGACACCACCACGCCTGCCACGGCGGCGGCCCAGGAGGAGATGGGGGCGATCATGCAGACGGGGGCGGCGGTGGCGTCGATGAGGTAGGCCAGCTTGGCGCGGGAGATGTTCTTGCTGTCGGACACGGGGCGCATGACGCTGCCCACGGTGAGGCAGTTGAAGTAGTCGTCCACGAAGATGAGAACGCCGAGGGCAAAGGTGGCCAGCTGGGCACCCACGCGGGTCTTGACGTGGCTCTGGACCCAGGCACCGAAGGCACGGGAGCCGCCTGCCTTATTGATGAGAGCGACCATCATGCCCAGGAGCACCAGGAACATGAGGATGCCCGCGTTCCAGGCGTCGGCCACGGAGGCGATGAAGCCGTCACTGACGATGGTGGTCAGGGTACCGACGGGGTTGAAATTGGTGGCCAGCAGGGCGCCCGCCAGGACACCCACGAACAGGGAGGAGAAGACCTCCTTGGTGACCAGAGCCAGCACGATGGCGATGACGGGGGGCAGGAGAGCCAGGTAGGTGGCGTAGTAGGGGGTGTCCACGGTGGAGAGGTCCTCCAGACTGCCGCCATCGGCGACGTAGGCGTCTACCTGCTCCTGTGTCATGATGAAGCCGTCGGCGTCCTTATACTGACCGACGGCACCATTGTCCACGATCAGGGACAGCACCACGAACAGCACCAGGAGGATGGCGATCACGACAGAATTGAGAATGATCTTGCGCTTCATGATTTTCTGTGATCCTTTCTTTTTCTTGTTTTTTTATCTG
>JAFULU010000277.1 GCA_017483125.1 Clostridia bacterium | reverse complement strand
GACAAAACCGAAGGTTTTGCACCTTAACATGCCGAAAGGCATATTTCACTTGCGCGTAGCGCAAATTTCACACCGCAGGTATTTCACACGCCGCAAGGCGTATTTCACTCAAATTTGGGTTTATCGCAGAGCGATAAACCCGAATTTGAACTCCACCCTTGACAACTCCCCCAAAATATGCTATCATATCCCCATCACCGAAAGGAGACACCCCATGCAGCATCTCATCCATAACACCATCCAATACAACCTTGCCACCCCCAAGGACTTTGATCCCACGAGAAAATACCCTCTCATCATCTACCTCCACGGCGCGGGAGGCCGCGGCCACGACTTGGAGCTCCCCCGCTACCCCTACATGATGGAGGAGTACATCCACAAGAATCATATTCCCGTCATGGTGGCAGGCCCCCTCTGCGAGTTTGACAACTGGTTCATGTGCTTCTCCGAGCTGATCGGGTTTGTCCGCTTCGCCGCTACGATGGACAATGTTGATCCCGACCGCGTCTACCTCATGGGCTCCAGCATGGGCGGCTACGCCACCTGGGCCATGCTCATGTCCACCCCCGAGCTCTTCGCCGCCGCCGTTCCCATCTGCGGTGGAGGCATGGCCTGGAACGCCTACCGCATGAAGGATATCCCCATCTGGGCCTTCCATGGCGTGGATGACGGTACGGTAGCCGTCACCGAAAGCATCAGCATGGCAAACGCCGTCCGCGCTTGCGGCGGGAATATCAAGCTCACCCTCCTCCCCGGGGTCAACCACAACGCCTGGGAGCCCGCCATGTATGAGGAGGGGGCTATTGAGTGGCTCCTCACCCACAAGCGGGGTGAAAACAAGGTCTGACCGCGGCGTAAATCCGCGATTTTCGCGCGAATTTACAGATTGTCCATTGATATTTTGCCGTGAATGCGGTATAATATAAGGTAATGTATTCCATTTGGAGGATAATTCAACTATGAACGTACTTTTCTTTCTGACCGAGGCAGCCCCCGGCGGCGGTACCACCTGGATTACCATGGGTCTTCTTCTGGTGGTCATGATCGCCATGTTCTTCTTCACCAGCCGCTCCAACAAGAAGCAGGAGAAGGAAGCCCAGAATATGCGGGATTCCCTGCAGGTTGGCGACGAGATCACCACCATCGGCGGAATCATCGGTAAGATCGTCAGCATCAAGGAGGAGACTCTGGTGCTGGAGACCAGCCACGACCGCACCCGTATCCGCATCCTCAAGACCGCCGTCTCCCGCGTGGACGTCAAGGCCGAGGACGCCCAGGACTGATGCTGTTCTAACGGAAAGTCCCACCGCATAGGATAGACCGAATGAATTCGGTACCGAACGGAGGGACGCCATGAACACCCATAGCCACCACCCATCACAAAAAACCGTCGGGAGACACCCCGACCGCCCCGCGCCCACCCGCGTGAGGCCGAGCGAGGAGCCGTCCGACACCAAAGCGGGCGGCTTTTTGTCTATTCTGCAAAGCTACCCCGTCGTTTTGGGGATCACCGCCCTGATAGCGCTCCTGCTCACTACGGTGGGGGCCTTGATCCTCCGCAGCAGCCCCGACCCCACCTCATTGATCTCGCCCGTGTCCGCCGCCGTGCTGGCGGTATCGTCGCTGATCGGCGGGATGGCTTCGGGGAAGCTGAACAGGGCCCAACCCGTCTCCGAAAGTCTTATCTGCGGAGGACTCACGGCGGCATTGCTGATCCTCGTCTCCCTTTTCTTTGACGGGAAGGGGGATCTCCTCGCGTGGGGAATGCGGATGAGCGTTCTCCCCCTGCACCTGCTGGGCGGTATCCTGACCCGCCCCAAGCCCAAAGCACCCACCCACACGGCGGGGAAACACCCCTCCCACCGCTGAAATCCGACTGAAAAGGAAGGAAAAACACCATGGCCAAGCTCAAGGAAGGCTCCAAAGCCACCCTCAACCCCATCCAGAAAAAGATGCTCCCCGTCGTCACCCTCCCCCTCCCCGAGGACTACCCCACCTCCCTGCGCTACGCCCTGGCCAAATACGCCGCCACCGCCGTGGCCGAGGCCTGGGACGGGCTTCTGGAGCTGGAAGAGGCGGGGGAGCTGGAGAATTGATGGCAAAATGAAGAACGGTACGGCTTTTCCGTGCCGTTCTTTTGTTTGGTGTTGACAAATCACAGAAAATCATGTATAATCAAATCAGTACTTTTCAACGGAGGATCCCCCATGAAAAAACGACTGTTCCAATTCCTCTCCCTGCTTTTGGCGGGGCTGATGCTGGCCTCAATCATGGCCGCCTGTACGCCCACCAAGCCCCCCGAGGATACCACGGCGGGTGATGACCCCACCGACGGCACCGATACCCCCACCGAGGCACCCACCGACGAGGAGGAGACCGATCCCCCCGTCACCGAGCCTCCCGCCGTGTCCCTGGATCAGCTGACCTTCACCCCCGCCTCTCTGTCGGGCCAGGTGCTGACCGAGAAGGGCCACTCCCCCCAGATCATCATCCGCAACTACAACGAGACCGCCACCGACGCCCTGGGCCGTGTGCTCCCTACCTCCGCCGAGGCGGGACTGCCCAAGGAAGGGAAGTACGTGGGCCTGTTCTACTCCCTTTGGACGGTGGGCTCTACCTGTGACGTGGATAACTCCAAGGTCATGGCCACCAATCCCTACAAGCCCAACTTCGGCCCCCGCTGGGGTTTCTGCTGGTGGAGCGAGCCCGAGACGGGCTACCACCGCGCCGACGATGTCTGGCAGATCCGCCGCGATATGTACTACTTCGCCATGGCGGGGGTGGATTTCCTCTACTTCGATATGACCAACGGCTACCTCTACGAGGACGCCATGACCGTCTTCCTGGACACCTGCCTCCAGATGCGCGCCGAGGGGCAGATGACCCCCTACCTGGTGCCCTGGTGCTTCGGTACCGCCACCCCCGGCCACGGGGATACGGGCAAGTTCTACGAGATGTTCATGACCCAGGAGAAGTACAAGGACCTCTGGTTCCATTGGGAGGGCAAGCCCCTGGCCCTCATCAAGCCCCTGGACGACGGCTCCTTCCCCATTCTGGAGGACGAGTACTACAAGGACAAGCTCACCTTCCGCAAGTCCTGGGTCATGCCCAACGCCAAGTACAGCGAGGGCTACTGGAGCGACAACAACGTGGTCAACTTCGGCTACGGCTACGGCTACCGCGACAGAGAGAGCCGTAAGTACGCCGAGTGCATCGGCATCGGCTGTGCGGGCTTTGCCAACTTCGGTCAGGGCAGAAGCGGCAGTCTCTCCGCCAAGCAGTACCTGGACTCCTTCCTGGAGACCGACACCATGGGTCAGGGCCTGGTCTTTGAGGACGCCTTTGAGCAGGTCATGAAGAAGAACCCCGAGTGCGAGGTGCTCCTCATCTCCCGCTGGAACGAGTGGGTGGCCCAGAACTTCACCGATCCCGCCGACCGCGGCACCGACACGGGCTTTGTGGATCAGTTCAACGCCGAGTTCTCCCGCGATATCGAGCCTATGAAGGGCGGCTTCACCGATAACTACTTCTACCAGATGTGCAGTATCATCCGCCGCTTCAAGGGCGTTCTCCCCGCCGACGGCATCTCGGGCGCCCATACCATGACCGAGACCGACCCCGCCGTCTTCGAGAATTGGGAGACGGTCTCCCCCGTCTACACCGACTTTGCAAACGATACTACCCACCGCGATCACAAGGACACCACGGGCCGTATCCACTATGTGGACACCACGGGCCGCAACGACATCGTGGAGTCCCGCATCACCGCCGACGGCGCAAATCTCTACTTCTATGCCCGCGCCGCGGGGGAGCTGACCTCCTACAAGGACAAGAACTGGATGCTCCTCTTCATTGACGCCGACGCCGACAAGACCACGGGCTGGGAGGGCTACGACTTTCTGGTCAACTACGAGGTGGTCTCGGATACCGTCACCACCCTCTGTGCCTATAAGGACGGAGTCTGGCAGGAGATCGGTACTCTGGCCTACGCCGTGAAGGGCGACCGCCTGACCGTCACCATCCCCCGCTCCCTGCTGGGTCTGACCGACAAGACCGTGAAGGTCAACTTCCATTGGATGGACAACGTCACCGACATCTACGACCTGGAATCCTGGTTCACCACGGGTGACAGTGCCCCCGAGCGCCGCAACAACTACGCCTATGAGCAGGCCATCCGCTACACGGGCAAAGGCGAGACGATCCTGCCCAAGCGGGAGAGCGGCACCGTGGACGGTATGCCCGCCGCCACCCTCTCCGCCGAGGATCTGGCTGTCCTGCAGGCGGGCCTCACCGTTTCCTACTATCCTCTGGTGGAGAACTACCCCGCCCAGCCCGATTTCCGTCTCATTGACGGCCTTCTGGAGGGCAGTCAGACCGTGGCGACCCTCACCGCCGAGGGTCTGGCCTATTCCACCAACGTGGGCCTGCTCTACGAGGGCTACGTCAAGGTGCCCGAGACCAAGAGCTACGAGTTTGAGCTGTCCTACGACGACGGTGCCAAGCTCTTCGTGGACGGCCGCCTGGTGGCCGACGGCACCTTTGACCCCAAGGCCGGGGACGGTGTCAAGACCGCCAAGGGTAGTCTCATTCTCTGCGCGGGCTACCACACCATTCGCGTGGAGTACGCCGAGCTGAAGGGCGGGAACCCTCACCTGTCCCTCAAGGGTGAGTGGGAATTCGGCCACGTTATCCACGAAAAGCCTCCCGTGGAGGAAGGCCTCATCATCCGTGATGACTTCGACGGCACCATCGCGGACATCAAGAAAAATTTCGAGCTGGACGAGACCCTGACCCTGGAGAACGGCTGGCTCTGCGGTAAGTGGATCGAGGGCCGTTGCGTCCGCTACAACGGGGATCTGCGTTACTACGCCTTTGAGACCCGCATGATCGCGGGCAAGTACAACGCGAACGGCGGTCCCGCCTACCGCGCCGCCATCGGTCTGCGCATCCCCGCCGACCAGAGCATCAAGTCCGCCGCTATCTACGAGCCCGACAACGGCGATGGCGACCATTCCTCCTATCTGGGCTCCAGCGGTATCTTCCTCTACCCCTTCGGGAATTCCCTGGAGATCGCCATCCACATCAAGGACACCTCCCGCGGACAGAAGGCCACCTCCCTGGGCTACACCTTCACCCTGCCCGCCGGCGTTTCCTTCGACAAGGGTGCCACCGTCCGCTTTGAGGACAGGGGCGATACCGTCACCGTCTACTGCGAGGGCGAGCTGATCGCCACGGTCAAGCTGTCCGACAAGGGCCGCGACGGGGACCAAGCCTGGAAGGGCGAGACCTACCGCTACGCCGAGATCCTTGACGCCAAGGGCCACACCGTCCTGACCACCAAGGGCCACACCGCCTTTGTTGCCGCCGAGGGCAACTGCGCCGTCTTTGAGCGCGCCAACAGCTTCAAGATCGACTACATCGAGCTGTACCAGTTCGGCTACCGCTACGACGGGGACAAGATCATCCCCAACGATTGACGGTCGCTCTACCCGCGCCCCCTACCTCTCCTCCGACCCTCGGGGGAGAGGTTTTTTGCCCCAAGCCTTGACACCGAGGGGCGGTTATGCTATAATGAAAACAACGAACCCAAGCCCCCGCGGCAGAAAGGATACACCCATGAAAACCATCGCCAGCTTTACCGTCAATCACGATACCCTGAAGGAGGGTATGTATATCTCCCGCATCGACGGAGACGTAGTCACCTACGATATCCGCATGAAGCTCCCCAACGGCGGCGACTATCTCCCCACCCCCGCCGCCCACACCATCGAGCACCTTTTCGCCACCTACGCCCGCAACAGCGGTTTTTCGGATCAGGTGGTCTACGTAGGCCCCATGGGCTGTCGGACGGGCTTTTATCTCCTGGTCCGCGACAGCGTGAGCCATGAGAACGCCATCAAATTGGTGCAGGATTCCTTCGCCTTCATCGCCGCCTACGAGGGGGAGATCCCCGGCACCGAACGGTGGCAGTGCGGCAACTACCTGGAGCACGATCTGACCGAGGCCAAGCGCGCCGCGGCGGATCTGTGCAAGCACCTCGAGGGCTGGACGGTGGAGAAGCTGTCCTACGACGCGCCCGCTACGGGGGTCTGAGTGCTTTTCGTTGCGCATCCAGCCTGAAAGGAGAAGCATTATGACAACGACTGAAATACTGATGCTGATCTTCGGCTCTGTGGGGAGCGGGATCGTGGCCGCTTCGGCGGTCTACGGGATCATGCGGAGAATGGAAAAGTGGAAAAGAGAGGCGGAGCCCATTTCTCCCATCCCCGCCACGGATGGCAAGCTTTGTACCTCTGACCGCGTTGGGCGGATCCGCGGTGTCATGTGGGGCTTTATTGTCCTGCTTGGCTTGATGCTGGCGCTTTTGATCCTGTTTTTTGTCAAAAAGGATATTGTGTACTTGCTCGGCGGAGTGCTTTGCAGCTCGTCTGCTCTTTTGGTGGCCGTGATCTGGGTCCTTTTACGCCGCAAGTACGGTGACTCCATCCGCTATACGGATACGGCCTTCACGGTCGTCAGCCTCCGCGCCGAGCCTCGCCGCCAGACCTACCCGTGGAATCATCTCCGCGGCATCACGGCGGTGGACGGTACCCACATCCGCCTGGACTTCAAGAACGGCACCGCCATTACGCTGGCTTATCTGACCGACACGGAGCATCTTCTGTCAACCGCCCGCGCGCATATTTCGGAGTAAAAACATGGATACGTACATTGTCAACAACCACACCTATGAGATTCTGGAGGATTCCAAGCCCTACTTCCTGGGTCGCTGGTTCGAGAAGGAGGTGGACGGTACTCCCCACATGGCCACCACCACCGACGGGGCCCAGATCTACTTCATGACCGAGGGCTGTACCTCCGTCAACCTGAGTTTCACCGACATCACCCACATCCGCGTCCCCTACTACGCCTATTCCATTGATGGGAGTGAGCCTATCCGTTGTCATATCACCGATCCCACCGTCCCCCTGCCCGACAGCGGCCGCCACACCGTCTGTATCATCGCCGACGGCATGACCGAGGGGGAGGGGAAGTGGTACGAGGAGATCGGCTTTGCCCTGAAGTCCATCACCCCCGCCGCGGGAGGGAAGCTGTGGGGCATTAGGCCCACCGCCCCCTTGGTCTTCTTCTACGGCGACAGCATCACCGAGGGCATCCGCGCCATCAGTATGGCCGCCGACAGCGACGGTAACAGCGCCACCCATGCCTACCCCTGGTACTGTGCCGAGGCCCTGGGCGTGACCCCCTATTACGTCGGCTACGGTGCCACGGGCATGATCCGTACCGGCTGGTTCAACACCATGGCCAAGGCCATCGACGGCCTGAGTTGGCGCCACCCCGTGGCCGACTCCCCCGCCGCCAACCAAAAGCCCGACCTTATCGTCATCAACCACGGTACCAATGACATGGACTTTTCCATGCTGGAGTATATGAGTGCTATGAACGCCACCATGTCCCTCCTGTACCGCCGTTACCCCGATGTCCCCGTGGTCTACGTCATCCCCCTTCAGCAGACCCACGCCACCATCATCCGCCGCCTGATGAGTGAGTATCCCAATGGCTACGTCATTGAGTCCGAGGGCTGGCCCATCACCTACACCGACGGCATTCATCCCAACGCGGCGGGTGCCAAGGTCATGGGAGAGCGGGTGGCCGAGGGGATACGGAAGCTGGGGCTGATCTGAGGAGAGAGCGCAAATTGCAGTTTAGCGGTGAGTTGGGTTTCCTCGTTGAAAGCCTTCCCTTGTAAGGGAAGGTGGCACGCCCTAAGGGCGTGACGGATGAGTAGCTACACGAAAAAAATTGATCTGTGCCGGGAAAAGCACTATCAGGAATGGTTTACTATAGGGAAAACAGATCATTTCCCTTCGGGAAATGTCCATTTATCGGCTACTCATCCACCGCTTCGCGGTCCCCCTTCCCTCACAAGGGAAGGCTCACGAGGAAACCCACCGACGAACCCAAATTTACAAAAATGACCCGCACGCGGCCGAAACCGTATGCGGGTCTTTCGTTTTTTACTTCACCTTCACCCCGAACTTCCTCGCGCATCGCGGACACTTGACGGTATGCTTACCTACCTCGCGGGGCAGGCGCAGGACCGAGCGGCACTTGGGGCAGGCGCGGAAGATGTGGGTGGCGGTGTCGGGAGGGAGGACGGGCTTTTTCTTTCTCTTGAAACGGGAAAGGAAACCGAGCCAGATCTGATTCTCCCGCCGTCTCTTGGAAATATTACGGGAGAAGAAGCGGAACATGGCCCAGATGAGCATTCCCAGAGCCAGGAGGTAGAGGCAGACCGAGATCACCGATAAAACGGGAACGGCGCGGCCGATGACGGTCAACGCCGAGGCCAGAAAGAGCAGGATCAGTTCGGCGACAAACAGAGCGTTGTACAGCTCGTCCGTGCCGTAACGCCCGTAGAGAAAGCGGGCAAGGGTTTCACGAAATTTCATGGTGGGTTCCTTTTTTGATGGGCGGCAGAGGCCGCGGGGTATGGTTTTTCTGATGGGAACAGTATAGCACGGAATCGTGAAGTCCGTGTTAAGAATGGGAGAATCTTTGGGTAACAATTGCTTTTTTCCATCGCCGCTCCCCTGCGGATACGGGGCGGACAGTATGCGCGGTCACCATCCGCCCTCCAGAGCCGTCCGCAGCTTGCGGAGGATCTTCTTTTCCAGGCGGGATATGTAGGACTGGGAGATGCCCAGCAGGTCGGCCACCTCGCTTTGGGTCATTTCCTTGACCCCGTCCAGCCCGAAGCGCAGACGGATGATGAGCCGCTCCCGCTCCTCCAGAGCCGCCACCGCCCGCCGCAGAGCCACCCGCTCCTCGGCCTCCTCCACCGCCTGGCTCATGGGGGGATCGTCACTCCCCAGCACGTCGGACAGGAGTAGCTCCCCTCCGTCGGGGTCGGTGTTCAGAGGCTCGTCCAGAGAGACCTCCTGCTTGCCGCTGACCTTGCGGAAGTACATGAGAATTTCGTTCTCGATGCACCGCGAGGCGTAGGTGGCCAGCTTGATGTTCTTGTCCGAGCGGAAGGTGTTCACCGCCTTGATCAGCCCCAGGGTGCCGATGGAGATGAGATCCTCGATGTTCACCCCCACCGTAGGAGGATTTTCATACCGCCTTGCGATGAAGGCCACCAGCCGCAGATTCCGCTCGATGAGGGTCTGCCGCGCCTCCTCCGCCCCCTCGCCCCCCGCCTCCATGAGGGCGATGACGGTAGCCTCCTCCTCTCTTGACAGGGGCTGGGGAAGCACGTCGGGGCCGCCTATGTAGTAAAGCCCGCGCCTCCCGCGGAACGCCAACCAATGTGTGAGTCTGAGCCGTAACCTTGTCCAAAGCATGAAAAATCCTCCTTTTCAGATCAGCTCGGTGGGGACCAAGGCCTCCACCCCGTTTGTGGAAATGCTTGTCACCGCCACCACCGCGTCCACCTCCCGCCCGTTCTCTCCGTCCTCTGCCGTGAGGATGACTCTGTCGGGGAGAAAGCCGTAGAGAATGCCGCTTCCTGTGGCGGTGTCGGCGGGGATGACCCGTACCCGCCTGACGTCGGATGGCGGGAGGGCTACACTTTGGGGCGGTGTTCCCTCCATGACCGCCAGCAGGGAAGGGGACAGAAGACCGACAAGTCCCCGCTTTTCGGCGCAGATCACCGCCCGACCGCCCATGGGGTCGCGGAGCAGGTTTCCCGAGTCCACCATGCCCCGCAGAGCCACGGTCCTGCCCGCCAGCTCCAGGGTCACGGTGCAGTAGGTGACCCGCCCCGCCCGCCGTCCCAGCCGTCCGCCCCACAGGGACAGTCCCCCGCCCGCAAGGGCCAGCAGAAGGAACAGCCACGAGCCAAGACCGTCCCCTCCGCCGTCCGTGAGGGAGGACAGAAGCTTTGCCCAGCCCGCGCGGTTGAGGAGGTGGTAGAGGGCGGTCATGATGCCCCCCAACGCCATGGAGAGGAGAAAGTAGACCCCCGCGGCGGCGGCCAGACCTCGCCACCCCCCGCCCGACCTGCCTCCGAAGACCAGACCGCACATGGCCAGACAGATCGCCATATCCAAAATAAGTGACGGCCCCGTGCCCAGATCGGGGAGCAGAGCCACCACGGCGTACACCCCGCCCAGCACCGCGGACAGGAGCACCCGCCACCCCTTGACCCTGCGGTGGAGGAGCTTACCCGTGAGGAGCAGGCACAGCCCGTCCATCCCTGCGTTGATGAGAAAGAGCAGATCGGCGTAGACTTCAACTTCCATGGAGCGGCTTCCTTTCTTTTGAAATGGTAAATTTGGGTTTGTCGAACAGTTTGAACCGAGAGGAAACCGTTTGTGTGACCCTCATCCGTCACGCCCTACGGGCGCGCCACCTTCCCCCAGGGGAAGGCAAGCGTGAG
>JAFULU010000276.1 GCA_017483125.1 Clostridia bacterium | reverse complement strand
TTTTCCACCGATCTAACTGAACCTGTTCCTTGATTTCCGCAATGGCCTTAGTGGCAGGAGTCTGTTCTTTCTTGTTATTCATGTACGTTCCCTCCGGTATTTTTGTATGGTACAATCCGCTCTGATTGGAGTTCGTTGGAGTACTATTTGCTTCACCCAACTCCAATTGGAGTGCTTTGTACTATTGGATGGTGGGGGAGGTGAGGGGTTATTTGGGGCTTACTATCGAATATCATCTTTTGAAGGATTTTATGAAGAGAAACAGTTTACAATAACAAAAGGGGCGATTTTCGCCCCTTTTGTCGTTCAAATCGTTCAAATATGGAATTTTTGCAAGGTTTCGTTTACTGCTTCGTGAAAAATCTGAAAGGATTTTTTATCGTGATATCTTACACCGTTGATTTTATCCATTTTCTTTTTGTAGTAGCATTCTCTTAAATCATCCCACATTTGCGGTCCTTGAATAAGCTTAAAGCGTTCAATAAAGTGTTTCATTTCGGGTAGTTTATTCCACTGATACATCAAAGAATTTCCTTGCTTTACAACTCTTAAGATTTGTGGAATGCTATCTACATCTTTTAATATGACAATGTCGTAGGTGAACTCCTTTTTGCTTTGTGTTGGAATTATCTTTGAAATCGTTATAGACGACGTTGAATTTTCGCATTTGTTAAAGGAATCGGGGATGTACTTGTCAAACAAATCCATCAGCAATTCTTTGATCTGCTGGGCAGAAAGGTTTTGAGTGTTCTTTTGTAGATATAGTTGATAGTCGCAATCAAAGCCTTTGTTGGGGTGCTCAACTACTAAATTACGCTTTGCGCTTCCTACCAAATGATGCTCGAAAGTCAACCCGCTTTTTCGTGCTTCACTTTGAACCATTCTAAAAGCATTATCAAATAATACTTTGTAAGGAGTTAATTCACTTGTTGATACATATTTTGCCATTTTGAATCTCCAAATAGAATTTTGTTAGGTATTGTTTGCCTGGATACCCGTTGATTGTTTTGATGCTCGTAACGAACCCCGTGCGGTATTCCTCGGGAAGAATTTGCATTAAGGCATTGATTCTTTCTTCAAGAGCTCCAAAGTAGGAACATAGCTCCGAGAATCTTGCGGCTTTTCCAAATATCAATAAGGAATGGTGCATAGTTCTATTGCGCAATTCTTTAATACGCTTTTTCTCTTGCCCTGATATAGTGATCAAGTTTTTTTCAATACAGATACGCATAAGATCCGCAAAGTCAGGCTCTAAAAGAGAATACAAATATGATGTATGACCATCGGAATCATCTTTTTCCACAAGTGCTTGATTCAGCGAGTTGTAGCAGTGCCCCTTAAATATTGCGTTGTCCTTGCTCACATCGTATTTATCACAAAGCAAAGCCCGTAAATGCTCCTCCGCCATCGCCAGATATTTATAGAGCATATCTCTCAAATTCTTATCATAGCGGATCAGCGAGCTCAGCTCATAATAGGTAACCTCTCCCCCGCCGTTGGCTTCCAGCAAAATATCATACACCTGCTTATGCAGATACATGCCCTTCAGCCTCTTGTATTTTTCAAAGTCCTCTTTCTCCTTAGGACTTGCGAAGGTTAATTGATCAAACACTGTAATCCCCCCATATCAGAAACCATCCCCCCGTAAGGGAGGATGGTGAACGCCTCAATCAAGGGGCCTGATCATTTCACGTAGCGTTACTCCGAAGATCTCCGCGATCCTTTGAATCTCGTCGATCTTGGTGATGCCGTTCTTGATCAGCCTGCGGATATGGCGGTCTTCGCTGAAGCCCAGCTTCTCCGCGGCTTGCTCCTGAGTCATGCCTGCTTCCTTGATCAGTCGTTGTAAATTCGCCCCGGCCACTAAGCTAGAGCGTTGATCTTGTTGTTTCATAACATCAACCTCCTTTGCTTAGCCTAAGCAATGCTCCGGAGACATCCATTAGAAACAGCCTCATTATAGCACACATTTTTTGAAAAATCAATACTTTTTCCTCGGGACAGGACAATTCCTGTCCTGTTTTTTGTCGGTATCTATGCGATAATATAGGCACAAAACCAAAGAGGACAGGCGGACAAAAGCAGTCCTGTTCATTCTCTTTCAAATATGCGATAATAAAAGCACAAAAAAGCAGGAGGAAACAGCTATGACAAGAAAATATTACAAGGTCGAGGCCAAGTGCGGACACGTGGGGCGGGGGCGATGCGTGTGGGTCACCTTTGCTACCATGGCGGAGAATGGCAAGGAGGCCGCCAAACGAGTGCGAGGCCTTGGACGAGTAAAGCATGATCACAGGGATGCCATCCGCTCGGTCACCGAGATCAATTTTGAGGAATTCATCGCCATCCGAGCGGCCAACGACATGGATCCCTATCTCCATTGCAAAAACATTCAGGAACAGCGAAATATCCCCGATTTTGAGGCACGGATCGTGGAGGATCGCGCAGAGCTTCGCACCGACAAAAAGGCAAACAAAGCCTTCCGCAGAAAGCTCCTGGAACTGACTCTTGGAGAATTTGACACCGTTTTGAAAAATTATCGAAAGGAAGGTGAGTGTGCATGACCGTCTTCATCAATTCCATCAAATTCAACCGAAGCCTCGTGGACGGCCCAGGGGTGCGAACCGTAGTATTCTTCCAAGGATGTGACCTGCGGTGTAAGGGGTGCCAGAACAAGTCCACTTGGGATATGAAAAGCGGCACAGAGGTGGAGGTAGCAGAGCTTGCCGCTCTACTCAAAAAAGAGGTGTGCAACAAGAAGATCACCTTCTCGGGTGGTGAACCCTTGATGCAGGCAGAGGCTTTGCTCGAGCTTGTGAAATTGCTCGACGGCTTTGATATTGCGGTTTATACGGGGCACGCGCTTTGTGACGTTCCCGCAGAACTGCTTGATCGTGTCAATTATATTAAAACAGGTTCCTTCAGGGAGGAGCTGAAGACCACCGTGAAGCCCTTTGTCGGCTCCACCAATCAAAAATTCAGGAGGTTACGGTAATGCAAAAGTGCAACGAGAACGCCGCCAATCGGTACAGCTATGTGGGCGAGGTATTCACCGTAGGTGAGCGCGCCCGAAAGCAGGAGATCCTTGCTTCGCTGCCCAAGGAGTGACGGGGGCTTCATGAGCAGGGGTTCATTCACATCCACGATTTGGATGCCTACGGCCTGACCTACAACTGTCTGACATTCGACATTCTGCGGGATTTCCCTTACGGAGTTTTTGAGGATATGAGCCCCACCCGCAAGATCATCGCGACCTTCGAATACCTCAAAAATCTTTTCACCGACATCGGAAACGAGCAGTCGGGTGGCATGGCGCTGGCGAACTTTGACAATGATCTGGCCACCATTCTGGAAGGCCTTGGGGTGGAACTTGATTCCACCTCCCGGGAACTCATCGCCGATTGCATTCACCAGTTGATCCATTGGTGCAATCACACCCATACTCGCATGGGGCAGACCAGCTACTATGTGTCCTTGAACATCGGTCTGGCTAAGGGTGAGTTTGCCCGCTTTCTGGCGAAAACGCTGTTGAAGGAATTTGAGGGTTCGGGGGATCTGGTTTTCAAGCCCAACATCATCTTCAAGGTCAAGGCGGGAGTCAACCGATTTGAGGAGGATCCCAACTACGATCTGCTTAAAGCCGCGCTCCTGTGCAGCGCCAAGAAGATGATCCCCACCTACGTGCTTTGCGACAGTACACCCAATCGGGACGTGGATCCCGAGAAGCTGGCCATCATGGGCTGTCGGACACGGGTGGTCGCGGATCTGTATGGGGAAAATTCCTCTATTGGCCGCGGGAACATTGACAATATTTCCATCAATCTCCCCCGTCTGGCTCTGATGGTGGAGCGGGAAATGCCCGATGCCGATTTCAATCGGAAGATGGATGCCTTCACCGCCAAGTGGGACGAGATCGCGTCTACCACCAAAGACATCCTGCTGGACCGCTTTGAGCAGGTCTGCGCCCGAACCCACGCGGATTTTCCCATCAACCGCGTTCATCACCTTTGGAAAGAGGACTTCACAGACCTCCCCTCGGTCTTCCGCCACGGGACCCTGTCACTGGGCTTTATCGGACTCTCCGAGGCCATGGAGGTGCCTTCGGGCCAGCGCTTCTACGAGGATATCAGGTGCTATATGTCCGCCCTCGGTTTCGTCCGCCATATGCGGGAATACTGTGATTTTCTGCGGAACCATTTCCGTCTGAACTTTTCCCTTTTAGCCACCAGCGGCGAGCTGATCTCGGGACGGTTCATCGACATGGACGAGAGGGCGTTCAACACAAAAGCCGATATTTTCGCCAAGGGCTTCTATACCAACTCCTTCCACGTGAATGTGGACAGCGATCTTCCGGCGTTCCAAAAGCTCCGTCTTGAGGGTATCTTTCACGAGTTCTGCAACGGTGGGTGCATCACCTACGCCGAGCTGGGAGAGGCCCCCTTAACCAATGACGAAGGCTTGAAGGAATATATCGAATGCGCCATTGAGAGTGGTGTCCACTATCTGGGCTTTAATTTTCCCAAGGACGTATGCGATGAGTGCGGCGCATCAGGCGTATTCGATACCTGTCCCGTCTGCGGAAGCGGGAGCATCACCCGCATCCGCCGCGTCAGCGGGTATTTGGAGATCCTCGACGGCTTTACCAAGGGGAAAAAGAATGAGGAAATGCACAGGAGGGCGAACTGAATTGACACACATTTCGATTGAGGGCATGGACGGTGTCGGGAAGACCACCGTCTGCCGTCTTCTCGCAAAGCGGCTCAGATACGAGTTTGTGGATAAGAATCTGCGGTTTCTGTTTGACGAGAACGGTGACTACGAAAGCTACGTTCGCATCCGCGACAGGGTCAACGCCAATTGCGACCGCCTGTTTACGGCCTGGTTTTACGGGCTTGGCAGTATGCATCTCTATGCCACCTGCAAGGATCGGAATATTGTGACCGATCGCCACTTCCTTTCCAACTACGCGTGGAGTGGTACCGAGGATAACACCGAGGTCTACGACCTGCTGGTGAAAAAGTTGGGTTTCCCAGCCCTGACAGTGATCCTTTACGCCGACGAGAAAACACTCTTCGCGAGGCTCCGCTCCCGCGACGAGCATGACGGAGATCTGGACAAGGTCAAGTCGGCAAAAGAAAAATACGAGAAGATGGTCTTCTTTTGCGAGAAATACGGTATGCCGTACATGGTCATTGACACAAGCAGGCTGATGCCTGCGGAGGTAGTGGAGCTGATCGTGAAGCGGATCGAAGGGAGGGCATAATGAGTATCAGCAAGGATATGAAATATACCGCGCTCTACTGGGCGTTGCGCTTTGTGGAGACCGAGCTTGACGTACACAAGAAAGCCTACAACGGCTACGAGGTGACCGTCTACGCCGAGGAGCAGGCGGTGGATTTCGGTGTCGGGATCCGTTGTGAGGGCTTGTATTCTCTGACGAGCCACAAGTCCTTTGTGGTTCTGGAGCTTGTGGATCGGCTTCTGACACAGGGCTACAAGCCTGAGCAGATCACGGTTGGTGGTCTGTTTGACGTGACCCTGTACCATGACGATTACTTGATCGGGGTCACCTGCTATGCGTGGGAGGATTACGAAAGCGGTTGGGATGGGGGTTTCGCGGACTATGAGGTAGACTATACTTCCCGTCTTGTCAGTGGGCTTCTGGAACGCAAATATGACATTCACGCCGACGGTTTTGACTTTCCTTCAGACCGGGATGACTACAAAAACAGAATCAACGCCACTGCTGATTTCGATATTGTAGGCCGAGAGCTTGTCTCATACAAGGGCAAAGAAGCGGTCGTCCATGTTCCCGAGGGTATCGTCTCTATTGGCGCGTCAGCGTTCTGGAATAACACCCACATCCGTGAGGTGATCCTGCCCGACAGCCTTGAACGGCTCGGGGGTGACTGTTTCTACTACTGCACAAACTTCGAGAAGGTGACGATCCCCGAAAAGGTCAGTGTCATGGGAAACAATCCCTTCGCGGGATGCCCCAAGCTGACTCTTGCCAACAAAAGCCCCTGCTTCGTCCTTGAAAACGGCGTTCTGTATAATCGGGACAAGACGGATCTCATCCACTACACCATTTCCAAACCCGATACGCTCTTCACCATCCCCGACACCGTGATCTGCATCGGCAAGCATTGCTTCTTCGCCTGTGATCACCTGGAGAAGATCATCATTCCCGCAAGCGTGATCCGTATGGAAAACAATCCTTTTTCGGGTTGCACCAAACTGACGGTGGAAAATCACAGCCCCTACTATCACTTTGAAAACGGCGTGATCTACAACCGATTCAAAACCACGGTCATCGGTTGTCTGAACGGTACCGAGATCGACCGTCTGGTGATTCCTGACACAGTAACGCTCATCAGTCGCAATTCCTTCTGGAATTGCAAAGGCATTGGAAGCATCGTAATCTCCAAGAATGTAAACCGCATCGGCTACAATCCCTTCGCGGGGTGTGAAAACCTTCTTTTGGAAAGTGAGTCATCCTTATTCCCCTGTGAAAACGGGATTATTTACAACGAAAACAGGACTCATCTCCTGTGCGCCACCAACCGTTCCGTCGGCAAGAGCTTCCGCGTGCCCGACGGTGTGACTCATATCAACCGCGGGGTGTTCAGCGGGTGTGTGGATCTGGAGCGGATGGATCTGAATGGTGTTACTTATATCGACAAGAGCGCGTTTACCAATTGCGTGTCTCTCACCGAGCTGTATATTCCCGATACCGTGACATATATCGGTGAATGGGCATTCGCCTACTGTAAAAAGCTCCAAAAGGTCAGCGTCAGCCGAAAAACGGTGATCGACAAAAACGCGTTCAACGAGTGCCCCGCGGAAATAGAATGGAGGAAAACTTGAAGAATCTGATCATAGAAAGCGATAACCTGATCGCCATGGAGGAGTTGCTCCCCGCCTACGAGGGCAAGGTGGATGTGATGCCCATTGATCCACCCTACAATACCGATATTTCCCACATCGGTTACAAGGATAGCGGCTACGCGGACGGATGGGTGGCCTTCATGCGCCCGAGGCTGGAGCTGGCCTGTCGGTTACTGTCTCCCACGGGAGTCATGTTCATCCATATTGATGAAAGTGAATTTGCCAACCTGTGGACGCTCTGCTCCGAGATCTTCGGCGGACACAATCTCATCTCCATGATCTGGAAGAAAACGAATCCCTTGTTCGATGCCAACCGCAAGGAAAAGCCCCTCGAAAGCGGGCTTCGCAGGACCCATGAATTCATAGTCGTGTGCTTTAAGGATCGGGCCAACACCACCCTCGCGCCAGTCATGCAGCCCTACCTGAACGGGTCTATTTTGGAAGAGAGACTGCAGCCCCTCGAAACGGTTGTGGATTTCATGGGGACTACGGCATCGGCCAAGGATGAACTGGCAGAACTCTTGGGTGAATACGGTTTGTTCGCGACACCCAAGCCCGTGAAGATGATTCAAGAATTTATCCGTTCCGCAGGAAAGACCGATGCCCTTGTCATGGACTTCTTCGCGGGAAGCGGCACCACGGGACACGCGGTCTTAGCTCTCAACAGCGAGGACGGCGGTCAGCGCCGCTTCATACTCATCACCAACAACGAGAGCGATATCTGCAAACGGGTGACCGTTCCGCGAGTACGGGCGGCGATGGAACGGTACGGTATTGAAGCCGCTTCATTGGAAATCCGACTTTCATAGTGATCCGACAACAGGACAAAAGCTGTCCTGTTGCTTTGCTTTCATCTGTGGTATGATGTAGGAGTGGAGACGGAAACAAGTCCATCTCCCGAGGACCATTGAAAACCGAATGGGAGGCGGAACTCCCGAAACCGCAGGAAGGAAACCATCCACCTATGTATTACAGAGTTGGAGCATTCTACAAAACCGAAAACCGTAATGAGACCGTGGGCAATCGGATGGGATACACTGCGAAGCCCTTCAGGAGTTCTCGAGAACGTTGAATACTACGGAGTATCTGGAAAGAAAACCGGATATCGCAAGCCTCACGCACGACGAGTTCTGCGGGATACGGAATCAACTCCGCGCGGCGAAAACAGGAGAGGAGGTTAGCAGGATCAATCTTGAGATCATGGAGCGGTACGGAAGAAAAGGCTGTTGAACTTCCATGACAAGAAATGATGCCTGTTCAGGAGCCTTTACCAATACGGCAGGTTAAAAAGAAAGCAAAGACCCGACGGGAGCTTGTATGCCCGTCGGATCTTTTTTTCATTGCTTTCTCGGATAGGGGTATGCAAGTTTCGTGTCTCCGACGTTGCGGAGCGGTTACGAACGTGTATATCGTATATACCTAATGTCTAATGGCATAGAGAAAGGGAGCTGAGCTCATTGCTTAATGCCATGCAGGAAACTCAGCTCCTTTGTGGCGGAGATGGAGAGATATTGAACCTCCTCGCTCCGCTCGGGGCAAGCCGCCCCGAGGCTTCTCTCCAATCGACCACTCTTGCGGCTTGCAGAGACTTCAAGCGGTTCCTCATTCCGCCAATAGCAAAGGCACCGACGAGCGGTGTCTTTGCTATTGGCGGAGGGTGAGGGACGTAAAACGACCCATCCCACTTGCATTTTGCCATCACCTTGTACCGCCAAGTACAAGGTGATGGCTTTTTTGTTAGCAGCTCTCTTCCCTGCGTTTCATAAACAGCAAACAAGCGACTGACATCAGGATGATGAGACAGAATACGTCTTCGCGCACCATGCCAAAGCATCCGTTGGAGGCCTTGGGGTCTTCTTGTTTCGAGTCGGACTCCGTGGGAATTTCGCTTTCCATGGGTGCCTGCGTTTCGGTGCTTGTTTCGGTTTCGGATTCCGTATCTACGGGCAAAGCCTCAATCACCTCAGTTTCGAGCGTTTCGCCGCAGATGGTGCATCCGATATGCTTGCTACCCTCAACACCCGGCGCAGGCTCTTGATCTACGATCCATTCACCGGGTCTGTGACCAAGCGCTTCAACCTCACCGTCGGTGTAGGTATCATCGCAACGAGAGCAGGTGTGGGCGGTGTAACCCTGCTCAGTGCAAGTAGGATCGACAACCTCAGCTACATAATCATGACCCAACGTATCAACCTCGCTATCAATGTAGATATCATCACATTGAGAACAAATGTGGGACGTATAGCCCTGTTTGGTGCAGGTAGGCTCTGTGACCACAGACGTGTATTTGTGTCCGATCGCAGGAATTTCCACATCCTGCAACTCAACACAAGCCAATCCATATTGATCTTCAAATAACTTTCCGCACTTATGACAGAAATAATGTTCGATATTACCCTTCTTGGTACAGGTAGGCAGCTTTTCCTCGATCAAGGTCATACTGTGAACGTGTTGCAACGGAGGCATCAACACACGCCCACAATCCAAGCAAATCTCCTCGTTTTCTTCAGTCGCCGGGCTGTCAGATCTATGAGGGCCGTGTTCTGTCTCGAGAAAACAGTTGACACAGACCTGATAATGTGATTGGCTGTTATGCATCCACTCATATTCGTGAGCCAGCATCGTGCCTTCCTTGGCACGGGAATCCTTGGCATCACAACGCTCACATTGCGCAGACTCTGTACCGTTTTGGGTACAGCTGGCGTCGTTATTATACACATAGTTTAAAAACGTATGTCCTGTTGCCGGAACTGTGTTTTCATTTTTGCTCTTGCCACAGTTTTTACAAGTATAAACCGTATATCCTATTTCGGTACAGGTAGGCGCCACGACTCGAGTTTCATGATAGTCATGTCCCAAAGCAGGAATGACTTCCTGGGTTGTCAATATTTCTTTACAGACAGCGCAATGCTTTCCTTTGCTTAAACCGCTTTCGGTACAAGTAGGCGCAACAGCGGCATCGATCACCTCGGTATGACCCTTGGCAGGAATAACTTCTTGGGCAATCAGAACTTCCCCGCAGTCAGCACAAAACTTCCCTTCTGTGAGACCCGCAGTGGTACAGGTAGCAGCAATCTTTCCGCTGACAGCCGTGTTCTTGTGTGCGCAGATAACCGTTACCGATCCGTTGAAAACTATAGTGGGTACATCGTCATAATTATCGTTGTAGCACTCGCGGAATTTGATGGTGATAGGATAGTCTCCCTGCACGGCATTATCAGCTATCTTAAATGTTAGTGTAACCAGCGTACCTGTAGCCGTTGATTGAGTATCAGCACTCCACATGAGATTCACACCTTGGTCAAAATCCTTGAGAATACTACCATTTTCGGCATCGATCAATGTCAGCGTGTCATCTTGCGTCACGGTCAGGCGAAGATAGGAAAAGCCGGGATTGCTTGTAACCGACAGGGTCACGATAACGGTATCTCCCGCTGGAGCAGTAACACTCTCTACGGAGATCACCAGATCCCCCGCCGAAGCGGGGGACGTTGCCCATGCAGAAATGATACCAAACGACACCATCAGTATCAGCACAGACATGAGACAGATTAAAACTTTTTTGATTTTCATAAAACGCCTCACTTATGCGGCAGGGCCAAGGACAACCGTGGAAGAGCCGAGATCGTCATCATAGTTCGCCATGTACTTACGCAGAAGCAGGAGATCCTTACCGTTGGTAAAGCCGTCTCCGTTCGCATCAGCACCGAAGGAGACATCCACGGTGGATGTTCCCGTGTCATCGTTGTAGTTGGACAAATACTTGCGAAGCATCAATACATCCTTACCGTCTACCTTGAGGTCACCGTTGACGTCGCCATAGATAAAGTCGATGACCGTAATTACGCCGTCCACAGCATACAGCGTCACATCGTTGTATGCCGCATCATAGCACTCACGAATGACAATATCGATGGGATAGTCACCGGCCTCGGCTTCCTCGTCGATCTCAAAGATCAACGTAACCATCGTACCATTTGCCGTAGCGTTCATGTCCGCGCTCCACATGAGGTTCACGCCGTGGTCAAAGTCCTTGATGATGCTACCGTTTTCGGCATTTACCAACTCCAAAGCTTCGGTATCGTACTTCACGGTCAGACGGAGATACGCAAGGCCGGGATTATTGGAAAGGTCAAGCTTGACCTGCACCGTCTTTCCGGCGGTGGTTGTCTTATTCTCGGCGGAAACAGCGGGCTCACCGGGGGTAGGAACATATTCGGTTTCGGGCTCGGTTTCAGGCTCGGTTTCAGGCTCAGTTTCAGGCTCGGTCTCAGGCTCGGTCTCAGGCTCGGTTTCGGGTTCGGTCTCGGGCTCGGTTTCGGGCTCGGTTTCGGGCTCGGTCTCAGGCTCGGTTTCGGGCTCGGTTTCGGGCTCGGTCTCAGGCTCGGTTTCGGGCTCGGTTTCGGGCTCGGTCTCGGGCTCTCCGTTAGGTTCGATAATGTCGCCCTCGGAGATGATCTCATGGCAAACGGCACAGACGGTGTCGCCGGTGTAGCCGTATTCGGTGGGGGTGGGGGCAGATTGGTTTTCGATGATCTGAGTGTCGTGGGGGCAGGTTACGTTAAGGGCGAAAGTAACAGAAGAAGGCATACCATCAGGTTCTCCAGCAGAATCATAGGATACATAATGATATTCAACAGAATGAACCATCGTACCCGTTTGGACAGCACTATTTTCATTCTGAATATTGTTGGAGAAATAAATCTTACCGGCTGTCGGCAGCGGCTCATCGTCAAAGGTTTGCACCGTTCCATTGTTATAGTACACCGTTGCATTCAGGTCGGATAGGGTCAGGTTGTGACCCACATCGTAGTGCTCATCTTTGGGCGTAATCACAACTGCCTCGGGAATGATATTTTCGACTGTAACATTAAAAGAGGCAGTCAACGGAACTTCGCTATATCCGGTTTGATAAGACACGGTAATGATCTGTGTACCAGAGGAATAGGGCTTATAGCCTTCTACCTTGTAACCGTTAACGGAATTGCCGTTGTTATCTTTATCTTTAACAAGCAAGCCGTAGAGATTAAGAGATTCGCCAACATAGTAGTGGGTCTTGCGGGGGACTGACGTAAGGGTAATATCAGATATTTGATGTCCGGTTGATCGATCACTGTCGGCAGTCGTGTAAGTGCCCGCCTCGTTCACTGCACATACCTTATCCTTAAGCGCTATAAGCACTACTTTTCCGTCGCCAATCTTAACAGCCGATGCGTTATCATAATCATTACCATTGACAAAGCAATCCGTCATATTCCCGTAATTGCCACCGGCAAAGCCGCCGACTCTCGCTGATGCTATGGCTTCGTTATCGGGTCCTATTTTTTGTATACCGTTGCCTTCCGCAATACCATAAATTATATTTTCGATTGAAGAGGAGGACTCTATGACTCCGGTATTGCTTCCCACAAATCCTCCTGCAATCGCGTAATTATTGTCTCCGGAGTTGGCAGCATAAACATGAGAACGAATGTACGACTGCCGAACCGAACAGTTCTGAATCGAAATACTCTCAGTCACTTCATCACCGGATTTTCCGCAAATACCGCCAACCTCACACCACGTATCGTGATTGTCATCGCACTCGGTAATACTTCCGCGAACGCAAACCTGGCTCACCGTGCAATTGGAAATGGTTCCCATATTCCATCCGCAAATCGCTCCAACCCTCATGGCAGTGCTTTCAGACGGCTGTACTTGCTCCCGAGCCAATATGTGAACGCCGTAATTCCTATATGCCTCCTCCTCAAAATAAAAACTACAGGTTTCCGTATTTCCAATGGTCAGATTTTTGATGGTACCACGATTGATATTGATGAATCCGTTTTGGGTTCCCTGATTATCCTGCTCACGCAGAATGGTAAAGCCGGTAATATTATGGCCGTTTCCGTCCAAGGTTCCTGCGAACTCAGGAATACCCACAAAAGCGCTTCCTTTGAAATTAATGTTGTTCACCAATTTGAAATGTTTGTTCGAATCGCCATAATATTTCTTATCGGTAGCCAACTTCAACAGCTGTGCTTCACTAGAAATTAAATAGGGTCTTTCCTCCGTACCAAGACCGCCTGCAAAGTTTTTGCTTTCACCGACAGTAAAGTGAATCGCCCTCATCTTTTCGTTATTCTCACGTGCCAAACCGCCAAAGTCCGGAGTTCCATCATCTTTTCTATCCAGAATAACTACAGTTAAGCCAGTGCCGACAGGGCAATTGTCGTCTATAGTAATCACACCATTTTCCGATACTTCTGCAACTCCAGGGAGAACGGATTTAGCGTTTTCAAGAATAAGGTTATTGGTATCTATTGCGGCTGTCGTTAGCAGATAGTGAAAATCATAATAAGGCCTGCATGCTAAATCAACATCTTTTAAACGACCAATATAAATTTTATCACCCGCTAATACAAAATTTCCCGCAGTTCGATCTACTGCTGTAATGCGAGAAATATACCCGTTCTTATCTTCAACATGATAAACACCAAACACATCGGGATCATCTCCTACACCGGGCAACCCCAAAGAGCCTCTAGCAACACAATTTGCAAAAGCGCCATATCCCCAAGTCATGTCCTCGGCGCCCAAAGCATTAATGCTATCCAACTCGAAACACCCGTTGAATGCACTAATACCGACCTCTTTCATACCCGCAGGTATAATCAGATCATCAGTAAACCCACAATGGAAGAAAGCATAATTGCCGATTTTGGTCACACTCTCAGGCAATTTCAGCTCATTTTTCAACTGGGACATGCCCGCAAACGCATAATCACCAATCTCGGTGATGCCGCAATCGGGCGCAAACGTGAGCGAGGTACAGCTATCCTTCACCTTTGCCCAATCCACCAGTGTATGTTCGCTCCAATCACCGTTCAGCACGCCGTTACCGCTGACGATGAGTTCGCCGTCGTTGTAAATGATGCGTTGGTGGGTGTGGGTTGCGGGGTCGTAGTTGGAGTAGAGGACGAAAGTTTGAGTGTAATCGCTAATATGGCTGTTAACATAGTTTTTGGTTGGCAAATACGCCGTCCCCATATGATGATTATTACCAATGTCTTTCGCTGACTTTTTTAGATGCTTTACGAATTTTTTAAGATCACCAATATCCAAAAAGCCTTTAAGGTTGGTACTTACTTTAGTGTATTGACCCAATCTGTAAGACACATCAATACCTGTACGATTTCCATTGAATACTCCAATTTTAGTGACAAGATCATCTTTATTTATGTAGTTATAAATATTTTTATCTTTGGCACTACTAGCAATTTTATCTGTGCAAGTTAGAGGCGATGCAAAAGTATATGTGGCCACAGAATTAATATATTTTTCTCCTACCATAGGATTAATATATTTGGAAGTAAATACTCCTGCAACTGCTGCGCCCAAACTATGCCCTGTTATAAGCATAGAATAATTATCTTCTGTTGACAGTTTCGACAAATAATCGCCAAAGGAAATTCTACTACCATCACCCATATTGTAGGATGCCGTTTTAGACAATTCTTTAAAATGTCTTTCTGCCGTTTCTTCAAATCCTTCATGGTAACCGTCTTCACCAGCAACAATTGCGGCATCGGTAATCCAATCTTCGAACTCGTCAGAACCGCGAAAAGCAATCAAAACCACATGTTTCGTAGTACCATTGATTTCATAGTTTAAGATTCCCGTCAAAATTCCGCAAGAAGGATAAAATTCTGGTTTACAATACCAGGCATTTTCAAAAGAATATACATTGCTGTTATAATCAAAAGAAAAACTTGTCTGATGTAAAGAAAAAGAATCCACAAAATCTCCCGAAAAATCATCTATATGACTTCTCGCATCCAAATAAAAATCATATAGCATATCCGCCGTCTGTGCGTTATACACCGCCTTGCCGTCCACGGACTCAATCAAAAAAGGCGAATAATCCATTTTGGGCAGTTCACTTGTTTCAGTCTCCGCCATGACTGTAAGGGGGAATACGGGCAGCACCAGCAGTACCATCACCAGTGCCAATAATCCCGATAAGAACCGCGTTGTCTTAGTTTTTTTCATTTTTTCCGTCCTTTCATTCTACAACGTAATTAATATTACGTTGTAATCGACCAATCGCATCAAAGAAAAGCAAATAAAAAAAGGGCGCAACAATGAAACCAATGAAGAAAAAAGAAATTTCATTGGCTCCAAAGTCATTTGCGCTCTGAATTAGTCATTGAAGTGGTTATTTTTTCGATAAAGAGATGAAAAAACATTGACAAATGCACTGAATGGGTGTATAATTTATACACCAAGAAACAACGTAATATTAATTATGGTGTGCAACTAATCTGTATCAAGCCCATCCTTTCAATTTGTCTTCGGTGTACCTCTCCGCTTTCCATCGTATATATTCTCGTCGTATTCACGCTGGAGTGACCCAGAATATCCGCCAGTCGCACCACGTCCTTTTGCTGGGTATAGTATGTTCTGGCGAATAAATGCCTCAAATTATGAGGGAATACTTTCTTCTCTGACACGCCTGCCACTTTGCAAAGTTTTTTCATTTCTGTCCAAATATTGGAACGGTCCATCGGTTTTCCGCTTTTCGTTTGAAAAACCGGACCGTTTTTTATTTTGGTGTCCTTCAAGTATTGCTTCAAGAGTTTACACAACGCGGCAGGCATGAAAACCGTTCGGCATTTCCCCTTACAGCGAATCTCCGCGCGACCTCGTGTCAGAGCCTCAACCGTAATGAAGCGAAGCTCGGACACACGGATGCCTGTTGAGCAGATAGTCTGCATCAGATAAAAAAGGCGGCGATCCTTCCTTCCCGCCGCGGCTCGCAGTAGCCGATCGTACTCGGGCTTTGTAAGCTCTTTTTCCTGAGCGACAAAGATCATCCTCTGTATCTTCAAGTTTTTCATGCGAAGTCCATACCATTCGCAAAACGTGAAAAAGCTATTCAGCGAGGAAATGGCTGCGTTAACGCTGGCGGGCGCGTAGGACTCAATCAAATGGGCTTTGTAAGCAAGAACAATCGCTTTGTCTAAATCGCGGTTTTGAAGCCACCCAACGAAGGCTTGAATATCGCGGACATATTTGCTGATCGTCGCCTGGGCTTTTTCTTCGTCGATGAGATAGGAACGATATGAGTCAATGAGAGCGGTTGTGATCTTGTACATAACGGTTGCCTCCTTGGGGTGTGATACCACTATCATATCATATTTGTGATCTATTCTCAATAGGAATATCAGTAAATCATGGGCCATCTCTAGTTGTGGTTCAGACCTTTTTGAAAAGATATACAAGTCCGGTTTTTTCGTTTTGTCTTTCGCCGTTTCCGGGGGAGTGTCTTTCACAGATGTCGCCGCGAAACAACGAGCTGGGCATAAGATCCTTCCACGGTTATAAACAGCAGTTGGCTTCATTTTTGCTCCATGTAAAAAAGGACCCGAACCGAACAAATCACGTTCGATTCGGGTCCTTTCGTGGCGGAGATGGAGGAATGCCATTCATGTACACAACAGTATCTTCTCCCTGGTGGGCTGTATTATAACTATTATGTCAATGGTTTTCCATAGTAGCCGCTACAGAAGCACACATCTTCACCCCCCGTTGTATATATCAACTCTATAGGTTGACA
>JAFULU010000275.1 GCA_017483125.1 Clostridia bacterium | reverse complement strand
GACCCCCCCCCGCACTTTCCCAACCTCCTGACCTCCGCCCACAGCGACCAACCCGAGCCCCTCCGCGGCAGCCACGCCCACGGTGAGTATACGGGTACGTCGATCACCTTCACCGAGGATGGTGTGAAATACGTGTTCACCAATCATAAGGGCGAGGAATTAGATTTTAAGTAAACGGAAAATTTCGGTTTAGAGGGATGTCAGGCTCGATGGCTCGGTTACCAATAACCCATTGTAGGGAGCGACGCCCTCGTCGCTCCTAATCCAATAACATTCTGTTTGTTTTTGGATAGGAGAAGAGTCTGGCCAAAAGAGATCAGTATCTTTTCAGTTTTGGGAGCGACGAGGGCGTCGCTCCCTACAGGCGTTCGTGCCAACCCAAACACCCCGTCAAACCCAAATATGACATTCGTCCCCCGATTTTGCATTTTGCATTTTGCATTTTACATTTCCCGAAAGGAGTCCTCACCATGACCCCCAACACCCAAAGCCTCCCCCTGAAGATCATCCACAACTTCCCCTACCCCGCCAACGCCACCCTCGACGAGAAGAAGTCTGTCGTCACAAACTACCTCCTCGACATCAAGTCCCGCGGCTTTGGCGGTATCGTCAATAACGTCTGCACCCGCAACTATACCAAAGACCCCACCGAGTGGGAGGTCTTCGCCTTTACCGCCGACGAGTGCGAGCGGCTGGGCCTGCGCCTCTGGATCTACGACGAGGACGGCTACCCCAGCGGCGCGGCGGGGGGCCTGACCATCGCCGAGAACCCCGACTTCGAGGCCACCGCTGTGGTCATGGTCAAGACCGAGCTTCCCGCTGGCGAGGCCGTCACGGTGGAGCTTCCCCGCGGCCATCAGCACTTCCTCTGGGCGGCCGCCTATCCCTGCAATGAGGACGGCACCCTCATCCCCGATGAAAACGGTAGCTACACCCCCGTAGACACCGCCGACTGCCGCTGCTCCACCGATCCCGTCACCCTCAAAAACCCCACCGACACCCCCGCCCTCGCCCTCTGCTTTGTCCGCAAGCGCCTCTACGAGGGTACCCACAGCGTCCACAACGTCTTCCAGTGCCGCCGCTACATCGACGTCACCAACCGCGACGCCGTGGCCGCCTTCCTCCGAAACACCTACGATCAGTACAAAAAGCACGTCCCCACCCACATGAACGCGGGCGCGGGGCGGATCATCCCCAAAATCGGCCAGATCGAGGCCATCTTCACCGACGAGCCCTCCCTCATGGGCTGTTACATCAACGCGGGCCTCTACCCCCACACGGTCAAGGACCCCTACGACGACGAAATGCCCCTCTACCCCGTCCTGACCTACGGACGCGACGTGGCCAACGCCTACGCTTCCCGCTACGGCCGCGACCTCATGCCCGACCTCGTCCACATCTTCCTGGGTGACACCGACCGCTCAAAGTCGGTACGCTACGACTACTATACCCTCCTCTCCGACCTCTACGAGGAGTCCTTCTTTTCCCAGATCTCGGATTGGTGTGCCCGAAACGGCATCAGCTTCTCGGGTCACCTCTTGCTTGAAGACGATATCCGCTACCACACCGTCTTTGAGGGCAACTTCTTCTCCCTCCTGCGGCATATGCACTTCCCCGGCGTCGATATGCTCCAGTCCATCCCCTCCATGCTCTGCCACAGCGACTACGCCTTCACCCCCAAGCTGGTCTCCTCCATCGCCCGCGCCTACAACCGCCCCCACGTCATGAGCGAGGTATCCGCCCACGCCCAAGGGGGTAAGGTCACCCATGACCAGATGTACGCCTCTCTCTGCGCCCAGTACGCCCTCGGCGTGGACATCTTCACCTACTACTACGGCGAGCGCTTCATGGATCCCGAGACCTACACCAAGTACAACCACGCCTTGGGTCGTATCGACGCCATCATGGCGGGCCGCACCGTAGCCGATGCCCTCCTGTACTACCCTATTGAGACCTTCCGCATGCACCACCGCCCCTCGGATGCCCAGTACGGCACCTACACCGAGGCCGAGAACAACTGCAAGCGGGGCCTCATGGCCATCCAGAATACCCTTCTGGACAACCAGATCGACTTCGACTACGCCGACTATGACGTCCTCTCCCGCATGACCGTCTGCGAGGACGGCACCCTCCTGTCCCCCCATGGAGACCGCTACTCCGCCTTGATCCTGCCCCCCATGGAGTACACCCCTGCCATGGCAAACCTCCTGTCGGATACCGCCGCATGGGGCAACGTCATCCAGATCACCCCCGACACCGACGTCCGCGCCGCTATCGAGGAGATCCCCGACCGCCTGACCCGCCGCGCCCTCACCGCAGAAGAAGCCACCCACGGCGTCCTCCGCCTGGTCCGAGACACCGAGAGCGGCCGCGCCTGCTTGCTGGTCAATACCAATGAGGAGTCTGTTACCGTCAGCTTCACTATCTCGGGCATGAAGACCCCCGTCCTCTACGATCCCTTCGCCGACGAGGTACTTCCCTGCGCGTTCACCCCCGACGGGGATGAGTTTGGGTTTACCGTGACCTTGGGGGCTTTGCAGAGTCTGATCGTGAAGGAGAAGTGAGCGGGAAATTGGGGTTTATCGGTGGGTTTCCTCGTGAGCCTTCCCCAGCGGGGAAGGGGGACCGCAAAGCGGTGGATGAGGAGAGCAAGTTTCCGTTCGGCATCGGGCATGATTTCTCTTGTCGTATCAAGGGTTTCCGTACACACCAGTAT
>JAFULU010000274.1 GCA_017483125.1 Clostridia bacterium | reverse complement strand
GGTAGTTGATGCGGGCGTTCATGGCGGGGAGATAGTCCGCCTGGGCCTGGGCCAGCTGGGAGCCTCTCACCAGGTCGGCGAGGGAATCCACCTTGTAGAACATGGAGGCATAATGGAGATGGGTGTCGATATCGTAGCCATGGGGGGAGGGAGTCCAGCCCTCGTAGCCGTTGAAGGTGGCGGTGTGGTAGGATATGACCCCCTTCTGATCCACGGGCCACTCTGACATCTCCTGTGCGGTGGCGTACTTGGCGATGGAGTCAAGGTTCATCATAGCCCCCAGGCCGTACTCGGTGAGGTTGACGTTCAGCATATCCGAGTAGGTCTTGATGTAATGCTCGGGGGAGGCGCCCGACCACCAGATGTGATCGTGGGTGATGTTGGTGCCGCCCGTACCGCCGTCCTGCCGCCAGAAGTCGCGGGTGCCGTCGGTCTCGTAGGTCAGCTTGCCGATGTTGTTCAGCACCTTGTCGGTGTAGGGAGCCGCGCCCTCGTTGCCGCCGCCCCAGACCACCAGGGAAGCGCGGTTGCGGAGCCGCTTGGTGCCGAGGATGACCGTCTCGTAGAGAACGTCCGCGGGCTGGGTATTGGTGCTGTCCCAGCAGCAGGGCCACTCCTGGTAGACACAGATGCCGTACTCGTCACAGAGATCGTAGAACTCCTCGGTCTCCACCAGTCCGCCGCCCCAGGCGCGGAGGTAGTTGATCCCCGCGTCGCGGGCACGGGAGAGGATGCGGTCGTAGTCCTCGCGGGTGAAGCGCATCATGGAGTCAAGGGTACACCAGCCCGCGCCCTTCATGTAGATGTCCTTACCGTTGATGACGAAGACGCGATTGTAGGTGTTCTGATGCTCCCCCGCGGGCAGGGCCTTGTAGTCCAGGGTGCGGATACCGAAATCCGACTCGGCGTAGGACACGGTGCCGTCGGCGGCCTTGAAGGTCACCTTCATGGTGTACAGGTTCTGCTCACCGTACCCACCCGGCCACCACAGCTTGAAGTCGGGGATATCGCAACGGTAGCGCAGAGTGGTGGAGTCCACCGCACCTGCCGAGACCGTCTTGATGAAGTAGGAGGCCGTACCCGCAAAGTTCTTGGGGGCAAAGCTCACGGTCAGCTCTCCCGAGATGGCCGCGCCTGCCTGCCTGTCCAGCTCGATGGCCAGATCCACGGTGCCCTTGGTGTGATCCACCGTGGTGATGAAGGGAGAGTCCAGGGTCACGGTGGGCAGGTCCCGCACCGTCACCGATTGCCAGATGCCCAGGGGGAAGAGCTTGGCGTAGTGCCAGCCGTAGGAGCAGTTGAAAACTACGGTGTTAGCGTAGTGCTTGGCGGGGTAGAGATGCATCATGAGGGTGTTCTCCCCCTTCTTGATGGTATTCGTCACATCCACGTAAGGCCCGCCGAACATCCCCTCGTGGGAGGAGATCTTCTTGCCGTTGAGGTAGATATCCGCCACGTTGCACAGCCCGTCGAAGGCCAGCTCCACCCGCTCGCCCTTGCCCTCGTAGGTGAAGGTGCGCATGAAGTACCAGCTCTTCTCGCTGTACTTGTTGGCGGACTTCATGTTGTCCGACAGGTAGGGGTCCTCGATGACTCCCGCATCGGTGAGGGCGGTGTAGATGCTCCCCGGGACGGCGGCGTCGTAGGCCTTCTCCCAGCCCTTGCCCGACGCCAGATCCGAGACCTTTCCCGTGGATGTCATTTTCCAGGTGCCGTCCAGGGAGAGGGTATAGTTCGTTTCACTCTGCTCGGGAGCCTTACCCTTGTTCAAGGTCACGGTGGTGGGCTTCGCCGCCATGGGGGAAGCGCCGTTCTTGTAGTAGGTCTTTTGTTCGTACTCGGCCAGATCCATGGCCCCCACGGAAGGGATCGCCACGGGCAGAATGACCGTCAAGGCCATGACCAGAGCCAGTAGAGCCGAAAGCGCGCGTCGGAGGGTGAGTTTCATAATTTTCGTCCTTTCTTGAGTAGGATCAAAGAATAAGCCATCATCAGTATAGCAACAAAACCGTGAAAAAGCAATTTACTAGGATTCCGAAAATTTGTACTATAGTCCCAAGAGGAATCAAGAAAACGAAAAACAAATTGACCAGCAAAGCAAAAAATAACATTCGTCAGAATGTACGAAAATGATGAGACCCTATTGACAGATGAGACAAAAGCGTGTATGATAGGAAGGAAGTAAGGGTCTTGGAGTGGCCTTGACGGATTTCAAATTGGGGTTTAGCGGTGTGTTCACGCCCGAAGGGCATATCGCGCCCAACGGGCATATCGCGCCCAGCGGGCATATCTCGCGCGAAGCGCATATCGCTCGCCGTCAGGCGAAATCAGCCTTTTTGTGGGTTTGCGAGATGCCCTTCGGGCACGATATGCCTTGCAGGCGAGATGTGCCCTTCGGGCGAGATATGCCCTTCGGGCGTGACGGGCTCCGCCCGACAAACCCAAATTTATGAAAGGAACATACCATGGACATCCGCTCTCTCTGTGTCTGCGAGCATATCTCCGGCGGCTTTGACCGTGTCGGAGTCAGCTCCGAGGTTGAAGTAAAGTCTCTTCCCATGCTCTCGGTGGTCCAGAGCATCCGCGGCTCCTATCGCGTGTCGGTGGACGGCAGTCCCGATACCGAGACGGGTGACATGGGGGTCTTTATCGCCCCCAGACAGGTGACCCAACGCCTGTCCCATATTCCCTCCGCCGACGGCACCATGGACGCCCCTTGGGTCTTCCTCGACGTGGAGATCAACCGCCTCTACAAGCTGGACGACCTCTACGACTTTCCCGTGATCCTCCCCGCCGCTTACAATGAGGAGATATTTTCTCTCATACACACGATCCGTACCGAGAAGGACTTTCTGACCCGACTTCCCGCGCTTCACCGCATGGTCGCCATCCTTCTGGCGTGCGCTACTCCCAAATCCCACGTTCCCGAGGAGGTCACCCGCCTGCGCAGCTACGTAGAGAATCACTACGCAAGCCCCATCACCCCCGAGGATCTGGCTCGCGTCCTCCATTGCTCCCGCTCGGCCATGTACCGCCGTTTCCGTGACTATTTCGGGGTCTCCCCCAGCCACTACATCAATTCCGTCCGCATCCGCCGTGCCCGGTTCCTCCTCACCGAGACCGACCGATCCGTGGGAGAGATCGCCACAGCCGTAGGCATTCCCGACGCCTTCTACTTCGCACGCCTCTTCCGCGAGATCACGGGAGAGACGGCCACCGACTACCGCCGAAAGAGACGGTGAATGATCAAGATAATTGTTTCATTTAAACGGAAATCAAATTGGGGGTTATCGGGGAGTTTGAGAATACAAAATGCAAAATGCAAAATGCAAAATTGATGTAGCCTTTTGCTGACGCAAAAGCCTATTTTGTGGTAAGGATTTGTGATTCTACATCCCAAAAGTTGTTGTCCCCTATAGGAAATATTTTTCTCAAGAGATGCCGCATCGTCCCACCGTTCTCTGATTTTGCATTTTGCATTTTGCATTTTACATTTCGGTCACAGACCGATAAACCCAAATTTGAACTTCATTTTCCCCAAGGAGGCCCCACCATGACCAAAGTCACCAAAGCCAGCCCCGCCCAGATCAACCACCTGAATACCCTCTACCAAGGCCGCACCCTCTACTTCGGCGACCTCCACAACCACGCCAACACAGGCGGCACCAGCGACGGCACACGCACCCTGGAGCATTGGAAGGGTGCTTTGGAGGCCCTGCGCATGGACTTCGTCGGCATCCTGGATCACAGGCAGGTCCGCCATATGTACCTTCCCGAGTGGGAGGATGGCCTCTTCATCTGCGGCACCGAGCCGGGGGCGGTCATCAAGGACTGCGTGGCCATCGGCGGGCATAACGATATCCACTACAATATGCTGTTCCCCTCCCCGGGGGAGCTGGAGGAGCTTCTGGCCGAGTGGCCTCGCTACGAGTTCACGGGTGGCGCGGAGGGCCACTTCCGTTACCCCAGCTTCACCCGCGCCGAGATGGCGGCGCTGATCGACACGGTGCTTTCCAAGGGCGGCTTCTGGGTCCAGCCCCACCCCAAGCAGCAGCTCCAATCCCATGACCCCATGGACTACTATTTCCGCGACGAGACGGGCCTGGAGGCCTTCTACGGCGATATGCGCAGTGAGGCCACGAGACAGAACTACAAGCTCTGGTGCGATCTCCTGGCCCTGGGTAAGCGGATCTTCGTCTGCGCCGGTGAGGACGGCCACGCCTGCGCCCGCGACACCGCCCTGACCGCCATCTACGCGGGGGAGAAGAGCTCGGCGGGCTTTTTGACCCATCTTCGCGTGGGCGACTTCGTCTGCGGCTCGGTGGCTATGCGGATGTGCGCGGGAGACACCAGGATGGGCGGGAAGTGCGTCTTCAACGGTCAGAAGCTCACCGTGTCGGTAGATAAATTCCATGTGTCGGTGAAGGATCCCGTGCATAAGTACGAGCTGGTCATTCTGGACGACCGGGGTGAGATCGCCCGCAGGCGCATCACCTGCACCGAGCCTGCGATCTACTCCCTCACCACCGAGGAGTCGGCGAGATTCTACCGCGCCGAGGTATTCGACGTATCCCAGAACCTGCGGATCGCCATTGGCAATCCCATCTGGAACGAGAATTACCTGTAAGGAAAAATACCGAAATCAGCATAATAAAACAGAGAGCCGAGGGGCTGCCCCCAAGGCTCTCTGATCTTTTTATGGATATTATTTCAAAAATACTCGAGAATCGGTACGGTATGCAGCCGATTCGGTTGCCAAAGGATCCTCATAGGGATCGTAAGCCAACAGCAAGCGAGTTCGCTTGGAATAAACAACATAACCCGCGTATTCCCCGTCGGGCGGCAGGAAGTCTCCTCCTCGCATACGAACCCTCGTTCGCTCACTGTCATGCAGAGTCAGGTTCCCGTTCAGCTCATGCCGCTCGGAAACCGTAAAGTCCCCGCAATAGACGACGTAATCCTTTTCGTGAAGATCCATGAAGCCCATCACGATATGGATGGACGGTAGGATCAGGACCAGAAGACAGAAGGCGAGAAACACGGGCAAAGGCTTGGGGAGCTTCATTTTGACCGATAAAACCATACCGGCTACGACCGCGAGAAAAGCCAGCGCGATCAAAAAGGTAAGTACACCGAAATGCCTTGCGAGCAGGCTATGACAGGCTTCCATATTTTATTCCGCCAGCTTCATATCCCCATAGCGGATCCATCCCAACTTCCGCATGATTTCGGAGAACAGCAGGGACAGCACGGCGGGAGCCACGATACAGCAGACCACCAAACCCACCCACATCATGGGAGAATGCTCGGTGGAAGCGATGACACCGATGGGGCCTACCATGCCGCAGGTGCCCATGCCCGCGGCCACGCCGGTGCATTCCAGCTTGAAGACCATGGTGGAGAGGGGACCCACAATGGCGGCGGCCAGCGTGGGAGGCACCCAGATCACGGGCCAGCGGCAGATGTTGCCCATCTGGAGCATGGAGGTACCCAGACCCTGGGAGACCAGACCGCCCCAGCGGTTCTCGCGGAAGCTGCTGACGGCAAAGCCCACCATCTGGGCACAGCAGCCCACCACGGCGGCACCGCCCGCCAGAAGCAGACCCTCCAGGGTGCCGTTGGCGGTGGCTACCTCCACGGCGGCAGGGGAGAAGATCATAGCGCAGATGGCCGCGCTGGAGATGGGGAGTGTCAGGATGATGCCCACTACGACGGAAACGATGATGCCCATGAACAGGGGATACAGGGTGGTGGTGGAGGCGATGAAGATCCCCAGGAAGTACATAACGTAGGACACCAGAGGACAGAAAATCCACGCCCCCGCAAAGCCCGCCAGCAGGGTGACAACAGGGGTGACCAGAATGTCCACGGGGGTCTTCTTGGAGACCAGCATACCCACCTCGGCGGCCAGAATCACCGCGAAGAAGGCACCCGCGGGGCCCGCGCTGTAGAAGATGTGTCCCGCCTCACCGTCCGAGGCGGTGGCCGCCCACTGGATCAGGGCGTTGTCGCAGATGATGGCACCCATGGCGTTACCCAGAGCACCCACCCCCGCGCAGGTGAAGATCACCAAGGGGTGCGCTCCCAGCTTGTGGGCGATGGCTACGCCGATGGCCATACCCGTGGCGGCTTTGGCGTAGGAGGCGATGAGCTTGAGTCCGTCCCAGGGGATGTAGTTCCCCAAGGTGTCGAAGATGGTGCCGATGAGCAGGGACGCGAAAAGACCCAAGGCCATAGCGCCCATGGCGTCGATGAAGTAGCGCTTGGGGAGGGATTTGACTTTACCCCAAAAGCTCTCTTTTTTGCGTCTGTCCAGCTCCTCCCGCTCGGCGCGGCGCTGTTTTGCGTAGGCATGCTTGCCCTTTGCCATTGTTTTTTACCTCCGATTTGGATAAAAATTTATGGACCGCGGCCATCCTATGGGACGACCGGAGAGGTCATTACTTTTTGCCCTTTTCCAGCGCATTCTCCACGGCACTCTCCACCTTGTCCATAGCGGCGGTGTAGATGATGGGAATGAACAGGGCGGGAAGGAGATTGGCAGCGTGGAACCGCTTGCCGCGGCAGAGGGAGATGCCGCCAAGCAGTAGGATCATACCGCCTACCAGAGCCAGCTGACCCACCAGCTTGGGGGTGAAGAAGTCACCCCAGAGGGAGTAGGCGATGCCCAGCAGTCCCTCACTGACCAGAGCGCCGATCCCCGCGAAGGGAACCCCCGAGCCGTAGACCGAGGCCAGCCAGAAGACCAGCACGAAGTCAAAGGCCAGCTTGATGAGCATGGGGATGGGATCGTCGGTCATGCGGCCCTCCAGAAAACGGGTGAAGAGGAGGGAAGTAAAGCCGCAGAGGGTGAAGGCGATGATGAATCCCGTGGCGCGATTCTCACGGGTCAGGACCAGACGGGCGGTCTCCTCAGGGGTAGGCTCGGGGGCTTTCTCCTTGCCTACGGGCTCCTTTTCCTCAAAGACCCTGTGGAGGAGCAGACCCAGCTTGCCCAGTCCCTGATCAATGGCCAGAGCCTCGCCGAAGAGCCAGCCCAAGGGCAGGGCGATCACCGCCAGCAGGGTGCCCTCGGTCTCGATCATGCCGTCCTGCAGAACGAAGAAGCTGTTCCACAGCTCGGAGATGGCGAAGAGCACCACGCCGATGCCCAGAGCCTTGATGATGATGTCGCGGACGCCTGCTTTGAAGCGCCCGTAGAGAAGCAAACCCAGACATCCTCCGCCGATGATGATCACGGTGTTGAGGAGGGGGAACGCGGATATGACAGCCCGTGAGACGAGGCCCCACAGGGTGGTGAGAAGCTCGAGAATGGTATCCATACGGTAAAGCCCTTTCCTTGGGTGGGTTCAAATGGTAATTCATAATTATTATAACACATTTTTCCCGAAAACGCAACGGGCTTGCGGAGATTTCATGGAATGAAATGTAAATTTTGCGAAAAAACCACCCAACCAAAAAGAGGCTCCCCCACGGCGGGGGAGCGGGGGTGATGTTCAGCAGCCGCCGCAGCAGCAGGAGAACAGCAGGATGATCAGGACGATCCAGATCCAGTTGTTGTTGTCGAAGACGTTGCACAGACAGTTGTTCATAGTGAACCTCCTAAAAGATATGAAGTAGGGAGGCGGGGGAGCCCGTCTCCACTATCATTGTATGTCGGCGGTGGGAGAATGTGCGGGAAACCTGTCGCACGGAGACGGAAAAAACTTTCTCTTTCTCAAAAATACCCCTTGACAAAAAGAGGGAAATGGTATATAATATATGCGTTCGCGGGTATAGTCTAATGGTAAAACTCCAGCTTCCCAAGCTGGCTACGCGGGTTCGATTCCCGTTACCCGCTCCAATAGAAAAGGGACATCTTTGGATGTCCCTTTTCTATTGGAAGAGTAACGGGCGCGAGAGCCCGCTTCAAACCGCAAGTGTATCTTCTCAATTAAGTATTGTTGGAGCGGTTTGTTGCCGAACTATGTTCGGCGGGGTTCAGATTCCCGTTACCCCCTCCCGAAGGTACTCGCCCAGCACCTTTTTGTGCCCGATTTTGCATTTTGCCTTTCGCATTTTGCATTTATCCTTGACAATCCCCCCCATAAATGGTATAATAAAACCAAACCAATCCCCAAAAAGGAGGCCCCCATGGCAACCACCCTCAAGATCATGTCCTTCAACCTCCGCGTGGACAACACGGGAGACGGCATCAATTCCTTTACCAACCGCTTCCACCGCGTGGTGGAGGTTCTTGAACAAGAAAAGCCCGATCTGGTGGGCTTCCAGGAGGTCACCGACAGTATGCGCGCCCGCCTGCGGGATCACCTCCCCGGCTACACCGTCCAGGGCTGTGGCCGCGGCCGGGACTACCACGGCGAGTCCATGCTCATCGCCTACCGCAAGGACGCGGTGGAGCTGATCTCCCTGGAGAATATCTGGCTCTCCCCCACGCCGAATGTTCCCGGCTCCACCTTCGGCGGCGACCAGAGCGGCTGTCCCCGTATGTTCACCGCCGCCCTCGTCAAGCACGACGCCGTCCCCGCCCCCTTCTACTTCATCAATACCCACCTGGACCACGTGGGCAAGGACGCCCGCTACCTGGGGGCCATGCAGCTCTGCCAGTATATCTCGGCTCACCGCGAGTATTTCATCCTGACGGGAGACTTCAACGCCACCCCCGACGCCCGTGAGATCGGGCTCATCACCGCCGCTCTTGGTAGCCGTGGCACCGTGAACTGCACCGCGGACCTTGGTCCCACCTTCCACAACTTCGGCCGTCTCGCCCCTGAAGATCGGGTCAAGATCGACTATATCTTCACCGACGGCAAGTGCGAGTCCGCCTACGTGGTGGAGGACAACCCCGTGGAGGGGCAGTACTACTCGGACCATAACGCCGTTTGCGCCTACATTACGCTGGAATAACAGAAAGGAATCAGAATCATGGCACAGAATCAGAACAATCAGCCCACCGCCACGGACAACGTCAAGAAGGGCCTTGAGTTCGCCGCCGAGCTTACCCGCCTCAAGTTCAAGCTGAGCCAGGCCAAGAACAAGCGCAAGAACGCCTACACCCGTCTGGGTGAGCTGTCCTACACCAAGTACCGCCCCCGCACTACCGACGTCACCGAGGATATTGAGAACGCCATCGCTGCCGAGGTGGCCGAGATCACCAACCTCACCCACGAGATCGTGGAGCTGGAGCTGCGCATCAAGCTCCTCAAGGCAGGGGCGTAAGCCCTCGCGGAGAACCACCGCCACCCCGCGTCCCGTACTACAAAACAGGAGGACTCCGTCCATGAAACGCTTTTTCTCCCTCATCCTCGCGGCCGTTATGCTTCTGTCGGTGGGACTGCCCCTGATCCCCACCGTATCCGCCGAGGAGACCCCCGAGCCCCCCGTCAATTTCGCCGCCTTCCTGGTCTGGAACAAGACTGTAGGCTCCGCCGCCCTTGAAAAGACCGACATGGGTGCCGTCATGAAGAACCTCTCCAACTCCTGGGATTCCGTCGGTGTGGACATCCTCCCCGCCGTCAAGGAGGCCCTCGGGGAGGAGGACAGCGTCACGCTGAAGCTGTCGGTGAGCCTGAGCCCCACCATGAAGGCGGGAAGCGAGAAGTCCACCGTCAGTGCCCGTCCCCTGCTCCGCGGCACCAGTGCCAAGGGGGGACTGGACGACACCGCGTGGAACAGCCAGTACAACCAGTCCGTCGGCGGGGACACCGCCCTGTTCGCCATGTACGGCGGTAACATCATGAGCTTCTGCGGGGAAGCCTTCCCCATGTCCCACGGAAAGTGGCACACCTTTACCACCACGCTGAGCCTGACCCGCAAGCAGGTCTACAGCGATATGCTCACCGAATGGATCTTCTGCGTGGATAATCTGGGAGGAATGGATTTGAAAAAGCTGGACAGCATTGAGTTCAAGGATCTGACCATTCAGATCGACGACGGCATCCTGGACGATAACGCCAAGCCCGAGAACAACGACCACCTCATCACCGACTACAAGGCCGAGCTCTGGTCTCCCGTGGAGATCATCCTGTGGAGTGAGGTGAGCTACAAGAACCCCTACCTGCAGGCCGAAATCGACGCGGTCTTCACCCACTCCGACGGCACCAAGATCACCCTCCCCGGCTTCTGGAAGGAGGGAAGGATCTGGGCGGTCCGCTTCTCCCCCACCAAGACGGGTGAGTGGAGCTACAAGATCACCTGCTCCGATAAGGACAACAAGGGCCTTACCAAGTCGGGTACGGTCACCGCGACCGAGTCCACGGGAGACACCGACCTGGCCAAGCACGGCTTTGTCTCGGTGCAGAAGGACCAACGCTACTACAGCTACGCCGACGGCACCCCTTCTTCTGGCTGGGAGACACCAACTGGCAGGGCTTCACCAACCTCTCCACCACGGTCTGCAACTACCCCGGATGCAAGTGCGGAAGCCAGTTCAAGCACATCGTGGACAACCGCGTGGAGAAGGGCTTTACCGTTTACCAGACCTACTTCGTCCCCGAGGCAGGCAACGGCGAAAAGCCTCTGTGGCTGGACAACCAGCATAAACAGCCCGACACCGAGCTTTTTAACGATAAGATCGACGGGATGTTCGAGTACCTCCACGACAAGGGCCTCGTGATCGCCCTGGGTCTGGGGTGCCATACCTCCACGGTCTCCCGCATGAAGCTGGAGGATTTCCTGCGCTTCACCCGCTACGTGGTAGCCCGCTACGCCTGCTATTCCGTGGTGTGGATCTCGGGTCAGGAGATCACCGACAACTCCCCCAGCGCCACCTCCGGCTACTCCGCCTTTGAGTGCTACCTGGAGGCCTCCGCCCTCATCGAGAAGCTGGACGGCTACGGCCACCCCAACTCCGCCCATATGTACCCCATGGTCATTGAGGACGAGCGAGCCCAGCGTTTGGACAAGACCGAGTGGCACGACTCCTGGACCCTCCAGGGCGGTCATTGCCTCATCCAGCCCATGGACTTCTACCGCGGCTACTACGATTCCCGCATCACGGGGGTCATCAAGCCCTTCATCGAGGCCGAGGCCAACTACGAGGACATCAACTGCGGCGGATTTACGGGCTACGACCTCAACCGCTACAGCGCGTGGAACGCCATGCTCTGCGGCAGCGCGGGCTTCACCTACGGCGTCACCGGCATCTGGGCCAGCTCCTTCTCCACGAGTGATTACACGGGCTGGCTGGGCGAGACAAGCTCCTACAGCTATGACCCGTGGTACATGGGCCTGGATAAGCCCGGCTCCTTCGAGGTGTCCTACATGAAGGACTTCTTCACCGCCATCGGCCCCTGGCAGGAGCTGATCCCCCATTTCGATAACAGCGCCTCGGCTCCCTTCCTGAAGCGGGGCAATTCGGCCTTGGCCGCCACCGAGGATGCCTCGGTCATCGTGGCCTACTTCTACAACGAGAGATCCAAATCCACGGGGACCATCCGCATCCTCAACCCCGAGCTGACCTACGACGCCTACTGGTTCAACCCCCGCACAGGCAAGTATATCCCCATTGCCGAGGGCATCACCGCCGCGGACGGAGAGTATACCGTCCCCAGCCGTCCCACCAAGGCTGACTGGGTGCTGCTGTTGACCGCCAAGGGTCTGGGCGTCCACTACGAGGAGGAGCTTCCCACCGACCTCAACCCCGACTATGAGCAGGTCGCCCCCACGGGCAACCCCATGACCCCCGTCAAAGTGGAGGCCGTCGGTGGTATCACCTACAAGGGCACCCCCAAGGACAAGCAGACCATGACCGACCCCACCGCCTACCTCTTTGACGGTGACCCCGCCACGGTCTGGTCCCCCTTCGCCAACCGCACCACCCAGACCTTCCTTCTGGATCTGGGCACCCCTCACAAGCTGACCCACCTCACCGTCACCCCCGCCGAGGGCACCATCATCCCCACCTTCCGTGTCTACGGCTCCAACGACGGGAATCTCTGGACGGTCATCACCGACACCTCGGTCCGTGAGCGGGTGAACCCCGGCGCGGGCAGTGAGCCTCTCGCGGGCACCTACCGTTACGTCAAGATCCTCCTGCTCAACGCCGACGCGGTCAATGTGAGCCAGGATCAGCTGGGTACTCTGTCCTACGAGGCCATGTTCAACCCCATGTCGGGCAACAGCTACTCGGTCACCCGTATCGCGGATATTCAGCTCTACACCGACGGAGAGGGCACTCCCACTCCTGACAAGCTGGTGGATCCCAACGCCCCCGATACCCCTCCCGCCGACACGGATCCCGCCGATACCGACACAGGTACCGCCGATCCCGCCGACACCGCGACTCCCGACAGCGACCCCGCCGACACCGATGCCCCCAAGAAGGGCTGTGGCTCGGCTCTCTCCTCTGCCGCCGTGATGGCCGCCGCCGTGTGCGCCGCCGCGGTCTGCGTGGGGAAGAAGAAAGAAGATTGATCCCATAAGAAAACGGCCAAGT
>JAFULU010000273.1 GCA_017483125.1 Clostridia bacterium | reverse complement strand
AGTTTTGCTCTTGGTGTAGAAAACCATTGACGCATATAGCTTTTCAATCAGACACTCGATAACAAAACTTCAATCCGCTCTCCTCATCCGTCACCCGCTAAAGCGGGTGCCACCTTCCCCGCTGGGGAAGGCAGAGAACGATAAACTGCAATTCACCACTCCACGCTCTGATCGCCGTTCATCATGACGTAATGCTCGGTAGCGCCGATCTCGGCCATCCAGCCCTGTACCTCGATGGTCTTCCAGCCGTGGGTGTTGTAGCCCAGACCCGCGTCGTTCTCCCACAGCCACTTGGGGGTGTTCCAGAAGCACCCAACGGGGGAGACGGCCTCGTAGAAGTCCTTCTTCACGCCGTTCTGTCCGTGATGAGCCATCTGGACGTAGTCGGCCTTCAGAGCAGAAGGATCACCGCAAAGAGCCAGAATGCGGTCGCCCTCCTCCTCACCGGCATCCCCCAGCCAGAGGGTCTTCTTCCCGCCCAGGGTCATCATCAGCACCAGGGACGAGTTGTTGCAGACGTTCTCGGTGATCTCGGGATTGGGGGAGTAGAGGCACTCAAAGTGGGCATCCCCCACGTCAAAGGCGTCGGTACGGGTCACCACCACCAGCTTATCGGCGAACAGGGGCAGATCGCGGTAGAAGCGGGCGGGACTCCCATCCGGCCAGGGCTGCAGCCCCGCGATGAAGTCCGCCGAGGGGAAATTGCAGTAGACCTTCCCCACCGTAACGGCCTCGGGCATGGTCTCCATGGTCTGGAGGAAGGCGCAGATGTGGTCGGCATGGGGGTGGCTCAAAATCCACGCGTCAATGTGGGGGATCTCCTTACCCGTCAGGGCCTTCAGATGGCCGATCAGGTTGTCGGCGTCGCTGTTCTCACCGCCGTCAATGACGATGACATGGCCGCCCTCGGTGGTGACGATGAAGCTGTTCATCTGGCCGCCGTCTACACTGGCCAGCATATGGATGGAGTTTTTCATGGTGATTACCTCGCATTTCATGTGTATGGATTCTATGTTTCAGATCAGGGATCAGCCTTGAGGGGATCTGCCCATTTCTGCGCGTCCTCCTCCCGAACGGTCACGTTCCCCTGCTCGTCCCGTGAGACGGTATACACCGCCGAGGGTACGTAATGATACCCACCCGCCAAAGCCACGGGCAGACGGGCGTCAAATTCCATCTGCAACACAGGCGTCGGGAAGGCCTCGTGGAGCAGACAGATCTCCTCCTCAAAGGAGACCTTGAAGTCACCGTCAACGGCGTACATACGGTCCCCGTCCAGATGCTTCATGTCCTTGGCGGTCTTGACCCAGGCATCCTCCCCCCGCAGGCGCACGCCGCAGAGATGGTAGAAGCCGTTGTACAGCACCTTTCCGTCCTCGGCAAGCCCACCCATCACGTCAAAAGCCTCGGCGGGCTTGCGGGGATCCAGCCCCAGGCTCTCCAAAAAGTCCGTGACCGCGGCAGGCATTTTCAGAATAGCCTTATCATAATTCTGACACCCCGCGCAGGTGCATTGCTGGGAGGTGGTCTTCACGTCACCGCGAGCGTAGAAGGCGCGGGTACGCTCTACGTCCACATCAAGGGTGTAGTTTCCGAAGCGGAAGATCATGGTAGGCTCCTTTCAAGTCAATTGGGAACACGCCCTCAATTCCAGCTGTTCCCGCTGTTCCGAAAATCCGTAATATCCGCCTCAAAGGCGGTTTTCCGCGTGTCTGCCAGATTCCCCGTCAAGACCAGACTTTCCATCCGTCCCACGGTCCGCGCCGCCACCTCGACACCCACAAATCGGCAATCCTCCACGCGGTTGTCCCCCATAGGGTCAGCCGTGTCCTCACAGAGCAAAAGAACCCCCATGGGCGAGTCCGCTCCCAAGCACCCCGAAAACATCACGTCGGTCACCCTCGGCCAACCGTCTGTTTCCTTCTGTATCAAGGCAAAAGCGGCTTCACCACCATTCTTGCTTTGGCAGGCAACCACCCGACAGTCCGAGGAATCCTCAAAGTAGAAGCCATATCGGGACGAGTCCTCGGCCACGCATTGCTCATACACCGTATTCACGGCACAGATCCCGCCGAAGCCAAAGAGATTCTCCGCCGCGCGGCAATTTTGGACCGTAAAGGTCCCCTTCACCGCAGCGGCATACATATCCCCGTTGAACCGTCCCTGATGCTCAAAGAAGAAGCCGAATTTCCGATTCCCGTAGGCCTCGCAATCGGTAATGCTCATGCTCTCGTCCTCGCGGTAGCCGAAGCCGATGCCAAAGCCCGACGCGCCGCCGCTGTCCTCGGTGGCCGCCTTACCGCAGCCGATGGCGGTACAGCCCCGCATGGTGCTGTCCATGGGGCAGTCCACCCCAAAGCCCGTCCCGTCGGTATACTTCACGGTGACGTTCTTCCAATGACAGCCTCGGAACAGATTGAACATGAAGCCCTTGCCCGCCGAGGTATAGGTGTCGCAGGAGGTCCCCACGGCGTCAATGACAAAGCCCTCAAAGGAGCAGTTCTCCAGATAGACCGCCTCGCCTGTGTCCAGATACTCGTTGAAGTAGAACATATCCAGCCCCCGGGGCGTGCGTCCCACAGGCTTCAGAACCGTGGCCTCCCCATCCCCCACAATGCGGATATTGGAGCGCATTTTGATGCAGTGGGAGCCGATGGTCTGACGGCCGTTTTCGGCGAACTCGTACTCCCCTGCAGGCAGGTAGACCGTACCGCCCGTCTCGGTCAGCTCATCCAGCAGAGCCTGTAGGGCGCGGCTGTTCTCCTCCCCCGTGTTCTCGGGGGACACACCGCACTCCGTGGCGTTGACAAAGTCCTCGGCGGACGGCTCCTCGGTACAGCCAACCGTCCAAAAAAGCAACAGGAGCGGGACGAAAAGCAGAAATACCCGAATGCTCCTCATTGGATAAACATGGCATCTCCAAAGGAGAAGAACCGATACCTCTCCCTCACCGCCTCCTCATAGGCATTCATGACGTTCTCTCGGTCGTAGAACGCCGAAACCAGCATGAGCAGAGTGGACTCGGGCAGATGGAAATTGGTGATCAGGGCATCCACCGCCTTGAACTTATACCCGGGGTAAATGAAGATCCCCGTATCCGCGTCCATGGCGTGGACAATACCGCTCTCGTCCGAAGCACTCTCCAGGGTACGGCAGGAGGTGGTGCCCACACAGATCACCCGCCCGCCCGCGGCGCGGCGCTCATTGATAATGCGGGCCGACTCGGCGGGAACCGAGAAGAACTCGGTGTGCATGACGTGGTCGGTGATGGCGTCCTCCTTCACGGGGCGGAAGGTGCCCAGACCCACGTGGAGCATGACGGGAGCGATGGCCACCCCCTTGTCGCGGAGAGCCTGCAACAGCTCGGGGGTGAAGTGGAGCCCCGCCGTGGGAGCCGCCGCCGAGCCCTCGGTCTTGGCGTAGACCGTCTGGTAGCGGTCGCGGTCGGCCAGCCGCTCGGTGATGTAGGGGGGCAGAGGCATGAGGCCGATCTCATGGAGAATGTTGTAAATATTCTCGTACTTCTCGCGGTCGAAGTCGAACCTGATGAGGCGGTTGCCCTCCTCCACCATGTCCACCACCTCTCCCGTCAGCATCCCCTCGCCGAAGACCATGCGGTGACCCAGCCTGGCCCGCTTGCCGGGCTTGACCAGACACTCCCAGGTGTCGGTGGCCCGCTGGCGCAAAAGCAGCAGCTCGATCCCCGCTTCGGGTCTGCCCTCGGCGTGACCGTACAGGCGGGCGGGGATGACCTTGGAGTTGTTGATGACCAGCACGTCCTCGGGTCTGATGTAGTCCAGGATGTCGAAAAAGTGCTTGTGGTCAATGGTCTTTTCCCCCCGATCCAGCACCATGAGGCGGGAGTGATCCCGCTTCTCCATGGGGTGCTGGGCGATCAGCTCCTCGGGCAGGTGGTAGAAAAAATCCGCCGTCCGCAGGTTGGTCTCGGGGCGGTCATTTATGATGAATTTTTCGCTCATAGGTGTTCCTTTCCCATGACGGCCGCCGTCGCAGACCGTCGGTATTCCGCATATACTGACAGCAGACGAGGTCCTTCCCCCCGTTCCGCTCGACATATATACCCAGTTTTTATTATACCTTATCTTCGGGAAAAATGCAACGGGTTTTGCGGATTTTTTGAGAGAAATTCAAATTGGGGTTTAGCGGGCGGAGCCCGTCACGCCCGAAGGGCATATCGTGCCGTTAGGCATATCGCGTCGTTAGGCATATCGCGCCCGAAGGGCATCTCGCAAGCCCACAAAAAGACTGATTTCGCCTTACGGCGAGCGATATGCGCTTCGCACGCGATATGCTTTCAGCACGATATGCCCGTTGGGCGCGATATGCCCTTCGGGCGTGAACTCCCCTGCAATCTCAATTTTGAAAATAGGAGGCCCCCATGACCCCACATACTCCCCCCCTCTTTCAGGGCTGTGCCACCGCCCTCGTCACCCCCTTCCGAAACGGCTCCCTCGACAAGCCCGCCTTCCTCCGCCTCCTCCACCGCCAGATCGAGGACGGCATCGACGCCCTGGTGGTGGCGGGCACCACGGGAGAATCCCCCACCCTCACCGACACCGAGAAACGCTGGCTCTTCACCGCCGCCGTCCGCGAGGCCGCCACCGCTGACCGCAAGATCCCTCCAAAGGTCATAGCGGGCACGGGGAGCAACAACACCCGCCGCGCCTGTGAGCTGTCCCGCATGGCCGAGGACTGCGGCTGTGACGGTCTTTTGGTGGTGACCCCCTACTACAACAAAGCCTCCGAGGAAGGTCTGATTTCCCACTACCAAGCCGTCGCCGAAGCTACCGCCCTCCCCCTCATCGCCTACCACGTCCCCTCCCGCACGGGCTGTAAGATGACCCCCGCCGCCTGCAAGCGCCTGGCCGACCACCCCCGTATCGTCGGCCTAAAAGATGCCACAGGCGACCTCTCCTTCACCGCCCGCACGGCCGCTCTCTGCGGTGCTTCCCTCCCCCTCTACAGCGGCAACGACGACCAGACCCTCCCCATCCTCTCCATGGGTGGCCTCGGCGTCATCTCGGTGGTCTCCAACCTCTGCCCCGAGGCCATGACGAGGCTCTGCCGTCTCTGGCGGGAGGGCAAGCCCCATGAAGCCCGCGCCCTCCAGCTCTCCCTCATCCCCCTCTGCGACGCCCTCGTCTGCGAGGTCAACCCCATCCCCGTCAAGGCAGGCATGGAGCTACTGGGGGTCTGCTCGGATGAGGTCAGGCTTCCCTTGGCCAAGGCCAACCAAGGGGTACGCGCCAAGGTCGCCGAGGCTTTGCGGGGGCTGGGGATGCTGACGTGAATGGAAAAGGACTTCCCACATAGTTCTGTGAGAAGTCCTTTTTGATTTCAAATTTGGGTTTATCGGGCTGACGAAACCGAGCGGAAATGGGTACGGTGACCCTCATCCGCCTCCCGCCGCAGGGGCTGGTCGGCACCTTCCCCCAAGGGAAGGCAAGGGTATGTGGAAACCCCTCTTTTTGTTGATACCAAAAGGAAAATACAGACTTTTT
>JAFULU010000272.1 GCA_017483125.1 Clostridia bacterium | reverse complement strand
TGGGGCTTGGAGGAGACGATGGCGATCTTCTCACCCAGAATGGCGTTGAGCAGGGTGGACTTACCCACGTTGGGTCGGCCCACCAGGGCGATAAAGCCGGTTCTTTTCATATTGTTGATCCTTTTCTCACAGCAGTTATTTGGAATGTGCCTCAATGAAGGCGTCGAAGTCCTCCTCGCCTATGACCAGGCGGTCGCCTGTTCTCATGTCGTAAAGGTAGACGTAGACGGGGGGCTTTTCGGTGCTGACGCCCGAGATCCAGAGCTCATAGTCGGTACCCTTGACCGATAGCATCCAGGTGATGGAGTCGCTGGCCTTAGTATGGTCGTAGCGGAATTTTTCCAGATCCTCCCAGGTGATGGGGGAGGACTTCTCGGAGAGGCCCTTGACGTAGTTGAGGGTGATCTCCTCCTTTCGGCCTGCTGGGTCTGGGTGATGAGGTTGTGCACCACGTCCACCACGTCGGTGATGAGCACCAGAGCCAGGATCGCCAGGGAGGTGGCGATGGCGGCGATGAGCTTGACGTGCTCGAACATCCAATCCGAGAAGGTGCGCTTATGGACGTAGCCCTCTCCCTCCTCGCGGACGGGGGGCGCGGGGGTATAGGCAGGCTTGTCCTCTACGGCGACGTAGGGGGACTCGGTCCCGACGGGCTTGGTCTTCTTTTCCTTGGGTGGCTTGGGTGCCTTCTCGGCATTGGCCTTTTCTCGGTTCTTTTTCAATTAGGGGTTTTCTCTTTTGGGGGCCTCGTACTCGTCCGAGAAAAGGCCGCCGTTATGTTCGTTATTCTCGTTAATGATGACTCCTTAATCATCCTATGAGGCCACGGTCAAGCACAGAAGCTCAATAAAGTCGCGCTGGCGGGCCCGCATATCCCGCTCCTCGTCCTCCTCCATGTGGTCGTAGCCCAACAGGTGGAGCATGGAATGGACGGTGAGGAAGGCCACCTCACGCTCAAAGCTGTGGCCATACTCGTTTGCCTGCTCGGCGGCCTTTTCCAGGGAGATGACGATGTCCCCCAGGCTCACCACGGGCTCGTCGGCTACGGGCTCGTCGCTCTCCCCCGTAAAATCCATGAGGGGGAAAGAAAGAACGTCTGTAGGACGGTCCACGCCTCGGTATTGGAGGTTCAGTCCGTGGATCTGCTCGTTATCGGTGTATGTGACCGACACCTCGCAGGGGTTGTTGTACTGCTCGTGCTCCAGGACCGTCTCCACGGCGCGGCGGGTGAGCATCTTGAGCTTATAGGTCACGGGGAGCTTGTCCTGGTCGTTGACGAAGTAGATCATGGGGGGCACGTGTTGCATATGTAACTCCTTTCCCTTGGGGCGTCTTAACTGTTGTTACGGCGGGGTCTGTAGGTATGGCGGTCGCGGCTGTCGCGGCTGTCATGGCTGTCGCGGGAATTGCGGTTTTCGCGGGTATCGCGGGTAGTGCGGTTATCGCGGGCATCCTGCTTCTCGGTATTCTGCCGACGCTTGGCGGCCTGCTCGCGGTCGTAGGCGTCGTAGGCCAGGATGATCTTCTGTACCAGATGGTGGCGCACCACGTCCTTATCGGTGAGGTAGTGGATGGCGATATCGTCGATGCCCTCAAGGATCTTGATGGCGGTGGCCAGACCCGAGCGCTGGCCGTAGGGGAGG
>JAFULU010000271.1 GCA_017483125.1 Clostridia bacterium | reverse complement strand
GTGGAGGAGATCGGCGGTGCCGCCGCTCCCGTAGCCGCTCCCGCTCCCGTGGCCGCTCCCGCCGATGACGGTGCCCTGGTGGCCGCCATTACCGCCGCCGTGGCCGCCTATATCGACTCCGACCCCGCACTCTCTTCCCAGTTCGCCGGAGGCTTCCGCGTCGTTTCCTTCAAAAAGAAAAACGGCAAGACCTCCTGGAACCACTAACATTTGAAATTTGAAAGGAATTACCATCATGAAAAGATTTTCCGTAACCGTTAACGGTGTCGCATACGACGTAACTGTGGAGGAGATCGGCGGTGCCGCCGCTCCCGTAGCCGCTCCCGCTCCCGTGGCCGCTCCTGTGGCCGCTCCTGTGGCTGCTCCTGTGGCCGCTCCTGTGGCTGCTCCCGCACCCGCCGCTGCCCCTGCTCCTGCCGCCGCACCTGCCGCTCCCGCAGGCCCCGCAGGTGCCGTTGCCGTCAAGGCTCCTCTCCAGGGTACCGTCATGAAGGTTCTTGTCAAGCCCGGCGATAAGGTCACCAAGGGCTCTCCCGTCTGCGTCATCGAGGCGCTGAAGATGGAGAACGACGTCCCCGCCCCCGCCGACGGCACCGTGGCCTCGGTCAACGTCAAGAGCGGAGACAGCGTCAAGACCGACGAGGTCCTGCTGACTCTGAACTGATAAGCCATTCCTATCACAAAAAATACTTGAAAGGAAGGTTTATCCATGTCCGATTTGATTCAAAGCCTCTTGAACTTTCTGACCGGCACGGGTATCTGGAAGGTGCTGTTCACCCCCACGGGTGAGGGCCACGGTCTCTTTGATCTGGCCGATTCGGGCTGGGCGTTCAACCCCACCGCGTGGCAGCTTCTGGTCATGTACGTCATCGTGGGTATCCTGGTCTACCTGGCCATCGTTAAGAAATTCGAGCCTCTGCTCCTCCTCCCCATCGCCATCGGTATGATGCTGACCAATCTCCCCGGCGCGAACCTGTTCCATCTGGACTACTTCATCGCCGACAACATTGACTTCGGCTTCATCCTCCACCACGGCGGTTTCCTTGACCTCCTTTACCTGGGCGTCAAGCTGGGTATTTACCCCTGTCTGATCTTCGTGGGTATCGGTGCCATGACCGACTTCACCCCCCTGATCTCCAACCCCAAGTCTCTGCTCATCGGCGCGGGCGCACAGCTGGGTGTTTTCGTGGCATTTGCTTTCGCCCTGATCTCGGGCGTGTTCGACCCCAACGAGGCCGCCGCTATCGGTATCATCGGCGGCGCCGACGGACCGACCGCCATTCTGGTGACCAAGACCCTGGCCCCCGCTCTTCTGGGTGCCATCGCCATCGCGGCTTACTCCTACATGGCCTTGATCCCCATGATCCAGCCTCCCTTCATGAAGCTCCTCACCACCGACAAGGAGCGCAAGATCAAGATGACCGCTCTGCGGCCCGTGTCCCAGACCGAGAAGATCCTGTTCCCCATCGTTGTTACCTTCGTGGTGGGCCTCATTGTCCCCGATGCCCTGGCGCTGATCGGCTGTCTCATGTTCGGTAATCTCCTGAACGTCTGCGGCGTCACCGACCGCCTGTCCAAGACCGCCCAGAACGAACTGATGAACATCGTCACCATCTTCCTGGGCATCTCGGTGGGCGCCACCGCCTCCGCCGCCAACTTCCTGCGCCTGGAGACCATCCTCATCATCTTCTGCGGTCTCGCCGCCTTCGTGGTCTCTACCTGCGGCGGTCTGCTCACTGCGAAGATCATGAACAAGCTCTGCGGGAATACCATCAACCCCCTGATCGGCTCCGCAGGCGTGTCGGCCGTGCCTATGGCCGCCCGCGTGTCCCAGACCGTGGGTCAGAAGTATGACCCCACCAACTTCCTCCTCATGCACGCCATGGGTCCCAACGTGGCAGGTGTTATCGGCTCTGCCGTCGCCGCAGGCGTGTTCCTGTCTACTTTTGCATAATTGAATCTGAAAGGGAATAACTATGAGCAAGGTAAAAATTACCGAAACCGTCCTGCGTGACTCCCACCAGTCCCTGATCGCCACCCGTATGACCACCGAGGAGATGCTCCCCATCCTGTCCGCCATGGACGAGGTGGGCTACCACTCCCTGGAGGCCTGGGGCGGTGCCACCTTCGACTCCTGCATGAGATTCCTCAACGAGGATCCATGGGAGAGACTCCGCAAGATACGCGCCACCGTCAAGCGCACCAAGCTTCAGATGCTGTTCCGCGGCCAGAACATCCTGGGCTACCGCCACTACGCCGACGACGTGGTGGAGTACTTCGTCCAGAAGTCCATCGCCAACGGTATCGACATCATCCGTATCTTCGACGCGCTGAACGATCCCCGCAACCTCAAGACCGCCATTAATGCCACCATCCGCGAGGGCGGTCACGTCCAGGCAGCCTTCTCCTACACCACGGGCGCGGTCTATACCCTAGACTACTACGCCAAGTACGCAAAGCAGCTGGAGGAGATGGGTGCGAACTCCATCTGTATCAAGGATATGTCGGGCCTTCTGAAGCCCTACGATGCCTATGAGCTGGTCAAGACCCTGAAGTCCGCCGTCAGCATTCCGATCCAGCTCCATACCCACTACACTGCGGGTCTGGCCTCCATGACCATTCTGAAGGCCGTCGAGGCAGGTGTGGACGTCATCGACACCGCCATCTCCCCCATGGCTCTGGGTACCTCCCAGCCTCCCACCGAGCCCATCGTGGCCACCCTGGCCGGCACCAAGTACGATACCGGCCTGGATCTCCAGAAGCTGGATAAGATCACCAAGTATTTCACCCCCCTCCGCGAGAAGTACCTCAAGGAAGGCCTCATGGATCCCAAGGTGCTGAAGGTGGACGTCAACGCCCTCCTGTACCAGGTCCCCGGCGGTATGCTCTCCAACCTCATGTCCCAGCTCAAGCAGGCGGGCAAGGAGGAGAAGCTCACCGAGGTGCTGGAGGAGGTGCCGCGGGTCCGTGCCGACGTGGGCTATCCTCCCCTGGTCACTCCCTCCTCCCAGATCGTGGGTACCCAGGCCGTGTTCAACGTCCTCATGGGCGAGCGGTACAAGACCTGCACCAAGGAGTTCAAGGACATCGTCCTGGGCAAGTACGGTAAGACCCCCGTGGCCATCGACCCCGCCTTCGCCAAGACCATCATCGGCGACCAGACCCCCATCACTTACCGTCCCGCCGACGACCTGGCCCCCGAGCTGGACAAGCTCCGCGCCGAGATCCCCGCGGGCTACCTGGAGCAGGACGAGGACGTTCTGTCCTACGCCCTCTTCGATAAGGTGGCGCTGAAGTTCTTCGAGTACAGAAAGAACCAGAAGTACGGCGTCGACAAGAACGCCGACCATGCAAACGGAGTCCACACCGTCTGATGGACACATCAAGTGAAGGTCTCCGCCGAGGCCTTCACTTGTCTCATACCGAACAAGAAAGGCGCCGCCCCAGAGCGGCAGAATTGATGCTGATATGAATCCAATCCTTCCCGATACCTGCTTTGTCCCCGACGTCGAGGCCAGGGTCATGCCCGACGGCCGACTCTACCTCTACGGCTCCTGGGACCACTCGCACAGCGATTACTACTGCAGCCGCGAAGCCCATTGCTTCTCCACCGACGATATGATCCATTTCGTGGATCACGGTGTCATCTTCCGTAACGACGAGGAGTTCCAAGGGATGCCCTGGAACCCCCAAAGCTGGCTCTACGCCCCCGACGCCATTCATAAGGACGGAAAATACTACTACTACGTCTGCGGTGAGCGCAACGACGAGGGCGTAGCGGTGGCAGACTCCCCCACAGGTCCCTTCTCCCCCGCCGAGCCCATCGAAGGGGCTAACGGAGACAGCATCGACCCTACGGTCTTCGTGGACGACGACGGTCAGGCCTACTACTTCTGGGGGCAATTCACTCTCCGAGGCGGTAAGCTCATGGATGACATGAAGACCCTCATCCCCGATACCGTGAAGGACGGCATCCTCACCGAATGGGAGCACGGCTTCCACGAGGGCGCCAGCATCCGCAAGCGGGAGGACAAGTACTACATGGTCTACACCGACGTCTCCCGCGGGAATGCCACCTGCATATCCTACGCCATCTCGGACAATCCCCTGGGCCCCTACAAAAAGGGCGGTGTCATCGTGGATAATATCTACTGCGACCCCTCCTCCTGGAACAATCACGGCTCCATCGCCGAGTTCAAGGGTCAGTGGTACGTCTTCTACCATCGCTCCTCCCAGAACCGCAAGACCTGCCGCCGTGTCTGCGTCGAGCCCATCTACTTCGATGAGAACGGCTACATCCAAGAGGTGGAGATGACATCCTCGGGGGCAGAGCCTGCCCTGAATCTCATCGAGGGCATCCCCGCCCGCGCCGCCTGCCGCATGATGGGGGCGTGCCACATCACCCTCCAAGGGGATCGGGAGATTCTTGTCTCCAAGAAGGGTGGCCACTGGAGGACCCGGGACTGGGCCGAGTACAAGTATCTGGACTTTGGTGACGGCGAGAACCGCACCTTTGCCCTGACCGTCAAGGGACGGGGAAGGATCGAGGTCAAGCTGGAGGACGATACTACCCTTTGCAAGCTGTCCTTCGACCACGTGGAGGCCGCCGAGGTCACCGCTCCCATCCCCCCCGTCAGCGGCCGCCACGCTCTGTGGCTCTTGCTGGAAGGGGACTTTGAGGTCCACGGCTTCCGCATTCAATAAGTATAAAAAAAGCTCCTTCGGGGGCTTTTTTATTTTGGGTTTACGGTGGGTTCAAACATAATTCAAGGGGATTCGGTATACTCTATACAAAAAAAGAAAGGAGTCCGTCATGCCGAATCTCATGGACTATCTGGAATGGAGAGGGGATCTTACCTTCACAGAAGCCCCCCTGTGTGAAGTGGACAACCTCGTGTTCTGCCTGTTGGCCTACGTGGATCTGGAGGGGATCGTACCGAAGGATCAAAAAGGAACCGTAACGGTGCGCGAGGCGGCAGCGGAGTACTTCTTCTCCCACCCCGCATACACCGCAAGACCGCTGGGGCTGATCATACCGGCTGATATTCTCACCCTTTTTCGCCGAATGGCCCACACCCGCAGGTACCGTGATCTGCTTCTGACAGGCTACATCAACGAGATCAGCGAGACTCGAGAGATCCAGTTTTCGGCGTTGACGGTAAGGCTTCCGCGGGAAGAAATTTTTGTTGCCTTCCGCGGCACCGACGATACCATCGTGGGCTGGAAGGAGGATTTCAACCTGTCCATCATGGACGAGATCCCCGCCCAACGCCGCGCCGCCCAGTATTTGGATAATCTGGATCTGACCCCCGACACGGATCTGTACGTGGGCGGTCACTCCAAGGGCGGAAATCTGGCGGTGTGGGGGGCGGTTCACGCGGGCGAGGAGGTGCGCCGAAGGATCCGTCAGGTCTATTCCAACGACGGGCCGGGGTTTTCGGCGGGGACGGTAGAGTCAGAGGCATATAAAGCCTTGTCCGACCGTATCCGCGTCATCATCCCCGAGGACTCCTTGATAGGTCTGCTTCTGGATCAGGATCCCCGCTACACCGTGATCAAGAGTAACCGCAAGGGGCTGTTCCAGCACGACGGCCTTTCCTGGGAGGTGCTGGGCGGTCAGTTCATACGGGCGGAGGGACTTTCCACCGTGGGGAAGCGCAACGATACCGTGGTGCGGGAGCGCATCGCCGCCATGACCACGGGGGAGAGGCAGGAGTTCATTCGCCTCATGTTCACTTTGCTGGAATCCACGGGGGCGCGGACCCTCACAGAGCTCCATAACGGCAAGGTCAAGGCCGCTCTGACCGCGCTGAAGACCTTCAAGGAAATGCCCGAGGCCGACCAGGATACCGCCTCCTACCTCTGGGATAAGCTGGTGGGGAACCGCGCCGCCGAGATCAGATCCCATCGCCGTCATGAGGAAAAAACGCCGAAGAAATCAAAGGGGAGGATCCGTGTTTCCTTCTTTCCTCTTCTCTTGCCATAAAAGAATCGGGCCTTCCGTGGGGAAGACCCGATTGTTTTTATGGGATGGTGATCTCCACCGCTTCACCCAGGGGGAGAGAGTAGATATAGGCCTTGGCGGGGCGTTTCCCGAAGGTCTCCTCCACAGCGGCGGCGTACTGGGCCAGCTGATCCCCGTGCCGTTCCTGCATCCGCGTCTGGAGCAGGGTGGGATTTTGACGCTCGGCGGGGGTGATGTGGTCGGTCTTGTAGTCGCACAGCTCAACAGAGCCGTCGGGGAAGAAGCAGAGCAGGTCGATGGAGCCTTGGACAAAGAGGGTGCGGTCACCCAGAGCAAGGGAAAGCTCGGTATTAGAGGTCAGCCCCGAAAGAGGGATCAGACGGCTGAAGCGGAACTCCCGCCTGACGGTCTCAGCCTGACTCATACGGGCAAAGAACGGACTTCTGAAAAAGGCCTCCAGCATGGCTCTGTCCATGATCGTCGAGGCTCGGCTGCTGATGAAGCCCAGCTCCAAAAGGCGGTTGATCTCGCACTCCACCCCGTCCCGCTTGACCAGGCTGTAGTCGCAGAACTGGAGGAACAGATGGGCGGCGGTACCCTTTTCGGAGGCGGTGGGACGGCGGTTCTCACTCAACAGAAGCTCAAACTCGTTGTCCCCGCAGGACTCCATGAGGGCGAGAGATTGACGGATGGCGGCGACGGATTGGGCATCGCACCAGCCCTCCTCGTCACCTACGGGAAGCTTTCCACCGTCGTCTCGGGCCATGTCGGTATCGTAGAAAACGCACTCATCCAAAAGCCCCTCCTTCATGCGGGAGGCGGGAACCTTGGTGGGGACGTGGCGCAGAGCATTTTCCAGAGGGGAGGGCGTGGAGATTCCCTCCAGAATGGCGGCGTAACGGGCAGTCAGGGCGGGGTCAACGGTCGCGCCTCGGGACAGATCGGTCATGTTAACGGGCTCACCGTTTTGGATCTCCTCGGTGGGAATGACCGAAAGAGCGGCGTGCTCCATGACCTCGGGATGGGCATCCAGACCCGCGAGGATCCACTTGAGATAGGAATTACAGGACAGGGTAGCGAAGCGATCCCCCACAGCAAAGGAATGGGGCTTTCCGTTGCCCATGCCTACGAGGTAAAGCCGCTCACGGGCACGGGTCATGGCTACGTAGAGCACCCGCATCTCCTCCTCCCGCTCGGACAGGCGGACAGCCAGACCCGAAACGGCGCGGAGGGTGGTGTCGGTCTTGGCTTGGGTGGTGACATCCCCGTCCCGCTTTCGTCGGTAGAGCTTCAGGGACACTCCCGCTTGCTTTTCAAAGATCATGTCGACGGAGTAGGAGCGGGCCGAGAAGGACTGACCGCACCGCACCACGAAGCATACGGGGAATTCCAGACCCTTGGACTTGTGAATGGTCATGATGGAGACGTGGCCATCCCCCTTGCCCTCGGAGACAGGGGCGTTTTTGGTGGTAGCCAGCTTGCTTTCAAAGTAACGCAGGAAGGTGTTGAGAGACACAAAGGTCGATGTACGGCAGGTCCGCGCGCTTTCATATAGGCAACGGAAGGCGGGAGTTTCACGGCAGGCGCAGTTTTCGTCACCCCGAAGCAAACGGAGAAGACCGTCTGCGGGCTGGGTGGCGGCCAGACGGCGGTACCGCTCCAGCCATTCGGTAAAGGCGGTCAGCTTGGCGGCAAGAGCGGGATCAGCCCCCTCGGTGAAAGGGTATTCCTCCACACCCATGTAGAGGGATCGGGACTCGGCGGTGCGATCCCCCACCCCGCGAACCACAATCAGCTCCTCCAGATCCAGCCCGGGGAAGGGAGCGCGGAGGACCTCGGACAGGGGAATATCCGCGTCGGGGTTGTCCAGCACTCGCAGGAGGTTGACCAGATAGGACATATCCGAGCCGTGGAACAGATCTCTCCCCGCCTCGGCGGCCTCCAGCTCCTCGGAGCCCGTGGGAATGCCCAGATCGGTGAGGGCCTTGACGTAGGCCGACAGGGCGGTTCGGTTACGCATGAGAATGACGATATCCGAGGGCTTGACGGGCTCACCGTTAGCCAGGGGTGCGCGACTACGGAGGAGCTTGGAGATCTCACTTGCCACATAGGTTGCCTCGGCCTCCACGCCTGAAAGCTCACCACCCTCGGCGGGGGCGTCCTCACCGCGGGCGCGGGGAGGATTGACCAGAACGCTGACCGAAACCTTGGGGGATACGTACTCCTCGGAGGGCTTGAGCTTGGAAAAGCCCAGATCGTCGTCCCGGGTGTAGCCCACCGACAGAGGGCAAGCGCGGAACATATGACCGCAGACGGCGTTGGTCACGCGGATGACCGACTCGTCACAGCGGAAGTTATCCGACATGAAAATGCTGTTCCCGTTGGGATCGTGTCCGGTCGGAACTCCATCCTGAATATGAAGCTGACGAAGATCGCGGCGGTAGCGGGCAAAGACAGAGGGGTCAGCACCTCGGAAGCCGTAGATGCTCTGCTTGATGTCTCCCACCATGAAGCGATGGTTGTCACCGATGAGCTTGAAGATGGTATCCTGCATCTCATCCACGTCCTGGTACTCGTCGATGTAGACCTCGTCGAACCGCTCACGGAATTCCAGAGCCATGGGAGTGGGGGTGCCTTCGGGACTTTCCAGCAGACTGTGGAGGTAACGGCGGTTGTCGGTAAAGTCGCAGATCCCGCGGTTCCTCTTCTCCTCCAGGATACGGCAGTCGTATTCATGGAGGAAATCGTACAGCACCGAGCAAAGCACCGCGGTGGCGGCCATCTGCTCGCGGATGGTTTCGGGCGTGTCGCGGAAGTAGGTGTCCCGCATGGACTTGATATCGTCCACCAGATCGGTGCGGGCCTCCTTTGCGGCCACAAAAACGGGATCGGGATTGCGAAGGGATCCCAACCGCTCGTTTTGGTAGGCCGAGAACAGGAGGTAGGCCTCGTCATAGGTGGTAGCCTCCTTCAAACGGCGGCAGAAGTCCAGATCGGCGGAGAAGGCGGAGCTGTAGGCCTTCAGGGCCTTTTCGTCTCCGTCCAGAGCCTCCAGGGCGTTTTCCATGACCGAAACGCCGTGCGCGGCCAGCTCCCTTGTCCAGTCGCGGAGGATGGCACCGTGACGGGTGGTGAAGAAATCAAAGGAATTGGCACTGGCGGCGGCAGACAGCTCACGAGCCTCGGTATGGAGCCGTCCCAGCTCCTCGGGGAAGGAGAGCAGACGGTTGTAGAGGGTCAGGAAGGAGGGGATCAGATCCGCGTCGTTTTTGGAGGGAGTCAGACTGTCGCAGAGATCGGCAAAGGGATTCTCCCAGAGGAGGGAGAAGGCGTCGGCCCCGCGGGTCTGATTCGCGTATTTCAGGTAAAACTCGTCAATGAGATCCCCCATGACCCGCTGGCAGAGGGGGAGAAGCTCGGCATCGTCGGCGATACGGGTGGAGGCGGGAAGACCCAGCGCCGCGAAGTTGGCCTTGACGGGCTCACGGCAGAAGGCGTCGATGGTGCTGATGTGGGCACCGCCCAGACCGATGAGCTGGCGTTGGAGGTGGCGGTTCCCGGGGTCTTTGGCAATGGCCTCCGAAAGAGCCGCCGAAATGCGCTCCTTCAGCTCGGCCGCCGCGGCTCTGGTAAAGGTCACGATGAGCATACGGGAGAGGTCGGCGGGATGCTCGGGGTCCGTGAGACGGCGGATGATGCGCTCGGTCAGGGTTGCGGTCTTACCCGAGCCTGCCGCAGCGGAAATGAGTAGGGTACGCCCCAGTGTGGACATGGCCGCGCTTTGGGCAGGGGTCCAATTTCTGGCCATAGTTGGCTCCTTTCGGTAAGATTATTGGTGAGAGACACCGCAAGAATCCTTCATGCGGCAGAATTTACAGGCGTCATCCGAGGGGGTACGCTTTGCGCAACCGCTGTACATGGCGGCGGCGGTATTCCGAATGGCGGTGTGGAGGATGTTTTCCAGCTCGGCCATGAAGGCGGCGGTGCACAGACCTTTACCCGTAAACCCGCCGTCCTTGCCACGGCGCACCGAGGGAAGGTAGGTCTGGGTATCGTCGGGGTTGGCGGCAGCGATGATCTCGGGATCCCCCAGCACGATGCCCGTGCGGCAGGGAAGGAGAGTGCCCATGCGGTCGGATTCGTCGGGGGACATATAGACCGCCGAGGCGGGAAGGACTCTGGTGGGAAGTGTCCCCGTTTCCGCGGCGAAGAGGGCACGGTTTTCGGGGGAGCAGAGGGTAAAGAGGTAGAGCAGAAGCTGAATGTTCATGTCCTCGGTGACCGACTTTACCGAGAAATCGTGCTTGGAGGATTTGTAGTCCACCACGCGGACGTAGACCGTCTCCCCGTCCTCGGCACGGTACATATCCACGCGGTCGATGCGCCCCCCCAGCAGAAGCTTCACCGCCTTGCGCTCAGCGTCGGCGTGGGTGGGAAGGAGGGAATACTCTTCGTCATCATCCTCGTCAAAGGGGAGGGAGAGCATCATGGGGCG
>JAFULU010000270.1 GCA_017483125.1 Clostridia bacterium | reverse complement strand
TGGGAATCGCGGTCGGATAGAAATTTTCCACCCAAAAGTTTTCACCCCGACACCGACACAGCGGCACAGATCAGTAATACCCATCGTAGAACATCTCCTCCAAGGTAAACCCATCCGCCAGCATCATCTCCACGTCGTCCCCCGAGAACCCGAACCAGTGAGCCACCGATTTCAGCGCGGAAACGTAAGGATCGTGGGTCTCTGATCCCGCACCACCAAAAGAGAAGCGCGCGTAGGGAGGCCAGTTGTGGTAGGTGTGGGAAACAACAGAAAGGTTTTTTGTGTCAAAGGTTGACTTGGAGCATCTCCCTATTGGGTCTATCTTCAAAATCTCTCCATCAACCAATTTCACGGTTTCGGGCTGACCGAAGGGAACCGTAAAGATGCGGAATGTCTCCAGCAGGATCTGCTCGGTACAGGATGTGGTAGCAATGCTCGCAGTAGGGAACGTCGTCCAAGTCATCCATGTAGTAGGCGCGGTCGTTGTGGATCAGTTCACCGCAACGGCCACAGTGGGTGTAGTAGTTCTCGTAGCACCCGTAGCAAAGCGGGGTATCGCTCGATCCCTCGTTGTCGTCGCGGAAGATGCGGTCGCCGCAGTAGCGGCAGAAGGTGGTCAGGCTGTCCAGGCACTCGGGGCAGTAAACTCTCCCCTCAAACTCGGTGGCCTCCTCCTCAAGCAGGACGCGGCCGCATTCGGCACAGGTTTCGTTTCGCATGGTTATTCTCCTTTTTTTCTATGTTTTTCCTATGATCTGTCGAGGCGCACAGGCTCTCATAGTGATGATATATCATTGAAAAATGGGAGAATTACGGGTTGCGATAAGTATTGGCGTTGGGGTCAAGATAATTGATAGAAAAGAGAAGGGAAATGCAAGATTATTCAACAGAATTCCCTAAATTCTGTTGAATTTCTCCCAGAAATATGGTATAAAAAACTGGGTTTATATATTTCACGTGTATTGAAGCGTAACAAGAAAAGCGAGGAGAGTACAATGGCAGACATCAAACGAGACGCAGAACAGGAAGAATTGTTCCGTAGCATATTATGACCCCGCTTGCGGTTCGGGATCCCTTCTTTTGAAGGTAGAGAAGGTCCTCGGTAAGGATCATATTGAGCGTGGCTTCTACGGTCAGGAGATTGATCTTACCACATATAACCTCTGTCGTATCAATATGTTCCTCCATAACGTCGAGTTTGACAAGTTCAATATTGTACGTGAGGATACCTTGGTTTCTCCCATGCATTGGGATGACCAGCCCTTTGAACTGATCGTTTCCAATCCGCCTTTCTCGGTCCCGTGGGAAGGAGATAAGAACCCTCTGCTGATCAACGACCCTCGTTTCTCTCCTGCGGGTGTGTTGGCTCCCGCGTCCAAGGGAGATATGGCATTTATCATGCACAGCCTTTCCTGGCTTGCCAACAACGGTGCCGCGGCGATCGTTTGTTTCCCCGGCATTATGTACCGCGGTGGAGCGGAGCAAAAGATTCGTAAGTACCTCGTGGATAACAACTATGTGGATGCTGTTATTCAGCTCCCGTCCAATTTGTTCTTGAACGTGACCATTTCGGTTGATATTCTGATCCTTCGCAAGAACAAGACCGATAACTCCATTCTGTTTGTGGATGCGTCGGGGGAGTTTGTGAAGGTGACCAAGAACAACCGCCTTTCCGAGGACAATATCAAGCGCATCGTTTCTGCTGTGGCTGAGCGCAAGAGCGAGCCCCATTTCTGTCAGCTTGTTCCTAATGCTACAGTTGGCAGTACGGAAAACGCCTATAACCTTTCTGTTTCAACCTATGTAGAGGCAGAGGACACCCGTGAAAAAGTGGATATTGTCAAGCTGAACGCGGAAATCGCAGAGATCGTAGCAAGGGAAGCGGTTTTGCGGGCGGAGATTGATAAGATTATTGCGGAGATTGTAGAATAATGGGAAATAAGACAACCGAAACATCATGTCTCAATATAGCAATTGAAAAGTGTTTAAAGCAAAAAGGACTATCAAAAAAGATTGGACGATTACTTTCAGGCAATGACATTAATAGGGAGAACGATGAAGCCCCTGATTTTTTAAGGTATTGCCCGCCTACCGATAAAGAAGAAGGCATAGTTATTGGAATCGAGCACTTTAGGGTTGATCACTATGCGGAAGAATTGAAAAACAAAAAAGTATCGTCTCTAGGTTGTCAATTTGAAAGAAGGATTAACGATACGGTTCAAACTTGGAAACCCCAGCCAAGCCTCACTAATTTGAACCTACTTTTTACGGTAGGCGGATTAGTGAGGCTCTTTCTTTTTATATCGGAAATGAACCCCGATTTTTGCCTTTCGTCCGTGTCCAGTGTAGCATAGCTCTCGTAGCTGTCAACGTGAAAAATTATCGCTGAAAAATGGAATATATTCGAGAAAGTCAAGTAGCAATACTTGGCTTTTTCTTTGTCCCTATGTAATATTTTTTCTTGTACTGAAAGTAGTCAATACCTCTCGTTGACATCTGCACACCTCACTCGCAATGATCCCGATTTCCTCCCGACCTATGCTCCCCCGACCCTGCCGAAATGGCTCGCGAACAGCGAAGCTGTTCAGAAAATCGGGAGGTATAGAAAATGAAAACCGAAACCAAAGAAAGAATCACCAATGAAAACGTAAGGATCACCGGTGAAAATGTCCAGCATATCGGTGAGTGCATTGCATTGTCTGCCATCAAGAAAATGATGAGATTCGCACACCATCCGCGTTCGCTCGATAAGCTGTATGCCGGTCTTGTCGAAGACATTTACGGCAACCGAGGCTACAACACGACCTTCTCGGATGGTTACGATCTCGCATCCGAGGTAATCTGTTTCCTTTGCCACTATATGGGTCACAATCTGGACGATCTGGCTTGTCAGAATCGCAAGGGTGAGCTACTGACCGTCCGCATTGCCTGCTACCGTCACGCCCTGCGGTACATCGAAAAGGAGTATCTTTCCGGCTATAAGATGATCAGTATCGAAGAATGCTCGCCCGCCGACGCTTCTATTGACTTCGAGACCCAGTATGAAATCGAAGACTACACCAAGGTCGATACCATCATCCATCAAATGCGTTTGACCATCGCCGAGCCCGAGACTCTGAACTACTACATGGCAGGTCTTGGATTTGTAGCCATTGCCCAGATGCAGAATGTCAATAACACGACTGATTGGCGTCGCAGAAAGAGCATACAGAAGAAGTATCCGCGGTATGTAGTCATGCAAGGCTGATTATAAACCATAATAATACCGCCGAGAGTAACCGTAATTGGTCGCTCTCGGCGGCATTCGTTTATCTTGCCCACTTATTCAGCATTTCCATATACTTCGGATTTTTCCTCAGCTTCGCAAATTGAGGATGTGGTGAATACAGCAAACGGTTCAAGTGCCAGGAAATTAGGTCATCGGTTTTATAGGTAGTCCTGATTTGCTCTTTATGAACATCGTCATTTTCGGCGAAAGCCATCACTCGTTCCATGGCGGCAAATTGTTTTTCTCTGATGCGGATCACGTCTTCGATGGGGGCGTTGTCCGCTGTAAGCATGCCTACAAAGGTCTCATAGAGGGTTTTCTCTCCGATACAGAAAAATTCAAGATCTTTCCGTTTGCTCATTTCCCCAAAAGCTTCTGCCATTGATTCGATGCGTTCGATCTTCTCCGCAACAGAAAGCGAGGGATCAAAACGAATGATCCGCGCGAGCTTGACAGCCAGTACGTCCATAAGGCCGAAACAATTCTTTTTGTTCCAATACCGAAATTCGGCGGTATCCTTGCTGAAAAGACATTCTTTAACGATTGGCGCATACCAAGAAGGGAGCCTTGAAAGAATTTCAAGAGCCGCTTCGGTATTACCCGACGCGTGAAGAAGCTTTGCTTTCATATGAACCGCCTCGACACGCAGGTCTTCCTCCTTACAGCCTTCCAAAATGCAATCGCATAGCTGTGTTATTTCATCCTTGTTCTTGATCAAGGTTTCAGGATCGTTTCCTGCACTTCCTCCTGCCAAATTCCACATATACGTGTTCATAATGCGGTAGTCGTGGGGATATTTCTTTCGTGCATTAACGATTAGTTCCTTGCCTTCGCTGAATCTTCCGTCTACGTACAACCGCTGATATTCAGCAAGAATTTTGTCTACGTCTGCCTTGGCTTTTGCTTCGTCATATCCCAAAAGCTCGTCAACGGTAACGCCGAATATCTCTGCAAGAGGAAACAGCATCGTAATGTCGGGGTATGTGTTTTTAGCCTCCCATTTGCTTACCGCCGCCGTTGAGATCGTCAAAAGCTCTGCAAGCTGCTCCTGTGTCATCCCTCTGGCAAGGCGCAGGCGTTTGATATTCATTCCAATATTCAGTTCCATAATGATTCTCCTTATGCGTTAAGTAAACAGGCCCGTTTCTGATTCTATTATAGCACATAATCCAAGAAATGCAAGCGAAGCATAGGCAACATGATTTTAACTGACGGTTGAATTATTTGAACAATTTGCAAGTTATATCAAACAATCGAGGTATCCTATCCGGCCCTTTGGCACCGTAGCGTGTGCTTGTCTTATACAAGTCGGCTCGTTGCGCTCGCCCGAGACAAGCACACGCCTAAAACAACTTAACCGTCGCAACACGGAAAATCAAGCCTGTAACGGCCGACGGATGCGAGGTCGCCGCTGAGCCGCTTGGCGAGCCTTCGCATTTTTCCCGTCGGCGCGGGGTTGATTTATGAAGCTCTAAAGCTATGTTGGCGGGACAGATTCCCTTCACGAATAGACTGCCCCGTTCTTATAGACGATCCCTGTCTCCATATCGATCACCGCATAGCGCAATTCCCAATTGATTCCGGTTATTTTCTGATAACCGTTGTACACGTTATCAAAATCCTCGTACGTGCTGTACTCCACCACCAGGGTTTTCCCATCCATAGCCACGATACTGCGGATGGCATCGGGGATGTCGTTTGTCGTCAGGGTGGCCAGTAAGGTCAGCTCGTCATCAGCGCTTTTGCGATGCCATATCTCTCCGCCGCTGTAGTTGACCAGCCAGTTTTCTACCTTGTCGTTGTAGTAGGTGTAGTGGGGATCGTCCTTGTAGGCAGGTGTATTATGCTTCAAGAAGAAATACTGCCCCGTCTGGTTCCAGGCATTCAGCTCCCCTGTTTCCTCGTCCATAAAGCTTTCCTTTGTCATGGTTTCCCCGGTACTGAGATCGTAATACAAGACGCTATTGGCTGTTACGCTTTGACGAAGCACCATCAAATGGGAGGTTCCGGCCCGCCCCACAACGATAAACCGAACGTCCCCGTCCTCCGGATTCAAAAGAGAGGCCTTCAGCAGGCACTTCCGCTCCTCTGTGTCGATATCATACTGCCATAATGCCCCGTCTGAAGCCGTATAGTACAGATACCGGCCAAGCCCTCTACCGGATTGAAAGGTGAAATTTGGGTCTGTTGCGGCGGAGCAGGTGTTGGTTTGGGGGTCAAATACGAATAGGGAGAACGAAACGCGCCCATCGTCCTTCAACACACCGCCAATCATGTAGATCATTCCTTGATGAACCGAGAAACAATCGGGAAAGTCCAGTTCATTCCATTCGTACACCTGCTTTACATCATCCAGCATCAAATTGAACGAGTACAGGCGGTAGCCCCCTCCAAACATTTCCATCAAAAGATAAATCCGATCCCCCAACACCACGCATTCATCAATTTGGCCGTAGAACAAGCAGGTGTCACTATAATGATCGCAAGCCAGATCCTTGCAAAGCGTGACGATATTCCCCGTCAGCTTGCTGTATGCCTGTCCGCCATTCCCAAAGGTTGCCAGACTGAAAATGTAGTAATACGGCGTATTGGCTACGATATCGGAGGAATATTCCGTGTAATCCGAGGTGCTGCGGTACATAGTGAGAAGCTCCTCGGGGGACATGGACTCATAGGGGTTTCCCTCGGTGAGCTGAACACTTGACTCCGGGGCTTTGTCCGCGGGCGTGTCCGAGGAGGTTTCCGTAGGGGCTTCGGTGACGGTTCCATGATCGGGCGTGCCCGTGTCGATGGGATCGCGGTATTGATCTCTGCGGTTGCAGGACGCGAACCCGACAGACAGCAGTATGAATGTCAAGCAAACGGCTATACATTTTTTCATCGCGACTATCCTTTCTTTTCTGTCTTCTGACATCATTTATAAACGGTTCCCGTCTCCAGATCGATCACGGCATAGCGCAGTGAGTCTCCGCTTGTCAGTTTATTGTAATCATTATAGATGTTCTCGAAATCCTTATAGGTTTTATAGGACACTACCAGAGTTTTGCCGTCGGTTGCTCCAACCCAATAAATCGCATCGGGGATGCCATCGGTCTGCATACTGACAAGCAAGGAAAGCTCGGAATCGCTGTCGGGACGGAACCAGATCTCTCCGCCGCTGTAGTTGACAAGCCAGTTTTCCACCTTGTCGTTATAGTAGGTGTAGTGGGGGTCATTCTCAAAGGCAGGGGTATTGTGTTTGATTAGCAGATATTGTGCCGTACTCGTCCATACAAGATTTGCCTTGTCCTCACCCAACAGAGATTCCTCGGTGACGATTTCGCCTGTAGTCAGATCATAGTAAAAGTATGTGAACACCTGAACGCTTTGGCGAACGACACGAATGTGATTTGGCCCCTCGACGTTCAATGCATGAAAACGCACGTCGCCCTCCTCGGGGTTTAGCAGCGAGGCGTCCAACAGACAGGTATGGGTGTCGTTTTTGAAGTCATACTTCCAGAGTGCGCCGTCGATAGCTGTATAGTAAATGCAGCCATCCGACACACCGATCCCGCAGACCCCAAATATGAAATCCTCTCCCAGCGCATAGTCGTAGGTCTTTTGTATGGGATCAAGCACAAACAATGAATTCCTCACGTGGGTGCTATCGCTAAGCACTTTGCTGGCCATATAAATCTTACCTTCGTATACACCGAATGAGTAAGGTTCATCTGCGTAATTCCACTCGTAAATCAGCTCAGCGTCATCAAGCATATAATTGAACGAATACAGTCTGAACCACTCATTAAAGTAATCCCTAATAGTCAGATAAATACGGTCACCGATTATGACGCATTCCTCAGGCTGACCGCTGAACACGCAATCATCGTGTCTGCAAGCAAGTTCTTTACAAAGAGTAACGTAATTGCCGGTCAGTTTACTGTATGCCCGGCCCCTCGGGTTATACTGGGTACGAATGTAGTAGTAAGGCGTGTTGATAATTTGATCAGAGGAGTATGTAGCTCTCTCGGGCGTCTGTTGATACAGTGCCAGCAGGTCATCCTTGCTCATCCCCGCATATGGATTTCCTTTTCCTTCCGAACTTGGAGGATTACCGGGATTTGCGGGCGTTGTCCCAGATTCGGTGTCCTGCCCGATAGTTTCATCCGGATTGTCAGGCTGATCGGTGACCGCATTGGTAGTAGGTGTGGTTGTTCCTGCGTTAGTTTCTGTACCCACAGGGTCACGGTATTGATCTCTTCTTCCACATGAAGCGAGTACAGCAATAATCATAATAAATGCCAAAATGATGGCTGTCGTTTTCTTCATAATAAATATCCTTTCGTAGCATTAGTTAACTTGCTATGTAGTTGTTTTTATAAACCGTTCCGGTTTGGAGATCAATGATTGCAAACCGAATTGGATTGTCCCCTCTCGTTTCCTTGTTATAGTTATTATAAATGTTGTCAAAATCCTTGTAGGTGTTGTAGTATACCACAAGGGTCTTTCCGTCTGTAGCTATAACATCGCGTATAGCATCCGGAATACCATCGGTCTGCATATAGACAAGAAGAGAAAGCTCATCGTCGCTGTCCTGTCTGTACCAAAGCTGACCGCCGCTGTAGTTGACCAGCCAGTTTTCTATCATGTCATTATAGTAGGTATAATGAGGGTCATTCACATACGAGGCGGTATTGTGCTTGGTCAGCAGGTACTGTCCTGCATTGTTCCACATAAGGTACACCTTATCCTCACCAATAATGGATTCCTCGGTAATAATCTCCCCTGTATGCAGGTCATAACACAGATATTTGTTCAGTTGGGCATTCTGACGAATGACTCGAATGTGATTTGGACCAGCAATTTCCAGAGCCCAAAAACGAATGTCCCCATTTTCAGGATTTAATAGAGAAGCTTCTAACAGGCAGGTATGCACATTGCTTTGCATATCATACTGCCACAGGGCACCATCCGTGGCGGTATAATAGAAGCAATTTTCTATCATACCTCTGCCAACTTGGAAAACGAACTCCTCACCCAACGCAAAATCACATGTCTTTTGAACAGGATCAATCACAAACATTGAACCTTTTACAGTATTGTCATCACTCAGCACCTTAGCAGCCAAATAAATCTTACCGTTAAATGCTCCAAAGCCGGTTGGATCATCCAAATCATTCCACTCATAAATCAACTCAGCATCATCTAACATGAGGTTGAACGAATACAAGCGAAATCTATCTGCAAAACCATTTTGAATCCCAAGATAAATACGGTCTCCAATGATTACACATTCTTGTATAGTGCCTTTGAACACACAATTATCATCAAGGTGATTACACCCCAATTGTTTGCAAAGAGTAATAACATTGCCTGTTAATTTACTATATGCCTGCCCCCCCGTTCCTCGGTTCATAATGAAGTAGTATGGCGTATTGAACATGGCATCGCAGGAGAACATGGTTCGTTCGGAAGTTTGCTGATACAGTGCCAGCAGATCATCCTTGCTCATACCCGCATAAGGATTACCCGTTCCCTCGGGACTTGGAGAATTGCCGGGATTTACGGGTGTGGTTCCCGATTCGGTGTCCTGCCCGGTAGTTTCATCCGGATTGTCAGGCTGATCTGTGACCGCATTGGTAGTAGGTGTGGCTGTTTCTGCATTAGTTTCTGTACCCACAGGGTCACGGTATTGATCTCTGCGGTTGCAGGAGGCAAGCACAGTTAAAATTGACAACACTGCTAAAACAATAGCAATACTTTTTTTCATGGTGTTTTTCCTTTCATAAATTACGGATTGTTTGTTGGCTTTAATTGCGGAATTCCGCTGTCGTCATACTCCCACGCATCCGCATAATACCACTGCGCCTCCACCGCCTTACAGGCCGCGGCAAGATAGGGGATATACGAGATTGCTTCATCATTGGTATCGGACAGATAGACGTGGTTCAAGCCGGTATTCTCAAAGGAATACGTATCCCCCGTGTAAACGGGCGATCCCTTGAACAGCAGATATTCCAGATTCACACAGCCCTGAAAGGATCCCGTGTTCTCCACGCTCTCGGGAAAGACCACGGCGGTAATATCCACAAGCCCCTCCAGCGCGTTTCGCGTGATATCGACCACCCCGTCGGGGAGAGTCAGAACCCCTTCTATAAGCTGTCCTTGGATATACAGATGCCCCGCCACCGCTACGGGATTGGCAAGGACGAGGCCGAAGTCGATCCCACACCAGTCCTTCATGCTCCCGTCATAGTACACGGCGGTCAAGCCGTCGCAATTGGAAAAGGCATGGCTGTCGATCATTTGTACTCCTGTGGGGATAGTGATCTCGGTGAGGGAGCGGCACCCCTTGAACGCCGAGCTGTGGATCTCGGTCAGCGTAGTGGGGAGGGTGACAGCCGTCAGATTGACACAGCTTTGAAAGGTTCCCTCGTTCAGAGCCGTAATGCCCTCGGGGATCACGGCCTCGGTCAGACGCAGGCAATCCTCAAAGGCCTCCCGCCCGATGTGCTGAACCGTGGAGGGGATCTCCACACGGCGGAGCTTGGAGCAACCCTGAAAGGCCCACTCTCCGATGGTGGTGGCCCCCTCGGGAAGATGTACGTAGGTCAGAGTTTTCACCTCGATAAAGGCGCGGGGATAAATGCCCAAAACGGGCAGACCCTCGTGGGTGGCGGGGATCATCAGCTGGGTATCCTTGCAGTCTCCCATCCCGCTGACGAAATAGGCGGATTCCCCCTCGCCAACCTCGGAAAGAATATAGGCAAGCCCCTTTGAGGGAGTGTAGGCAACGCCGCATTGTTGACATTCACCGTCCGTAAATCGGTGAGCCAGACAGGTATTCTCCGCCTCGTCGTAAGGGTTCACAAAGGGTCGCTCGGTCTCCCCCTCCGCGGGGAGTCCCGTTGTGCAACCCGTTAGCCCTGCGAGCGCCGAAAGGAGCAGAGCGGCGGCTATGGACACAATCATCATTCTTTTCAAGCTCTTCATGGTAACACCTCCAAACGCTGAACCCGTCATGCCTTTACCCATTTGCGCCATGCCCACCAAAGGACCCCCGCACAACCGCCAAGCAGGACAGCCGTAAACAGAATGCCGTAGAGAATAGCACCGTGGGCCATCGTCATATACTCGTTGCCCGACAGGAGGGCTGTAAAGTCCCCGTATTTGGCGATCTCCAAGCCGAATTTGCGGAACACGAAGGGGATGACGGTCACAAGTGCCACAACAGCCATGGTGTTGACGGGCTTTTTGCCCATGACCGAAACCGACACCGTTAACACAGCCAACAGCATCACGCCCAAGACACGCACGGCTTCAAAGATCATTAAGTATTGATGGATGGTGATATTCCATTTGATCTCCGACAGCATGGGTAGACTCTGCACGGGAGACAGGCCGCTTGTAAAGACGTACAGCTCGGTCAGCTTGGTGTGATCGGCCAATCCGAACAGGATAGCCAGCAAGCCACAAACGGTAACCGCCAACAGGCACTTGGTGGCGAATAGCCGCCCCCGTCCCCGCTTGGTGGAGCGCAGGATCTCGGTGACACCCGCGCCGTATTCCGTAGTGAAAAGCACCGCCGCAAATACCAGGGTAAAGCCGTACAGGATCACGTCAAAGCTACGGCTGAACATCCGGTTCCAGCCGGTAACGTACACGAAATCCCCCTCGATCCCCCGCTGACGCAGGGAGAGCAGATGATCCCGCTGGGCTTCCACGGACACGAAAATGGGGTCCTTGGCCTTTGCCGTATCCAGCTCGTCCTGGTATTCCATGTATTCGGCAAAGGAGATCTCCTTGCTCGCGTATTTTTCCTTCATGGTCTCCTCGGAGGAAAGAATACTGTCCAGATGGGCACGCTCGTCCTCCATGTAGGCAAGCTTTTCGTCAGTGACCTCTCCCGCCAACAGATCCATGTAGTCTTGATAGACCGCATCCGAGAAGGAGTACGCCACCGATTCGGTGGAATACACCGTATAGCCCTTGACCAGCAGGATGGCAAGGATCAGCAGTAGCCATTTGCCTGCCACCAGATGCTTGTGAAGCTCATACCCGCCGATCAGACGGATAGGACAAGGAATGGCCTTGGCGAGGATCGCCCACTTTTTCCGTGACTTTCTCCGCCGCACCTTATGGACGCCGGGGGTTCGGCAGTAAAGCAATCCCGTCGCCACAGCAGTAAAAGCTAAAAGCAGACCAAAGAAGAGGAAAATTGCGGGCAGGTATGGCAGGCACCGCCCGAATACGTTGACGGCATGGTAACGGGTAAAGCACACCTCGGTATCCATGACGGTGAAGATGTTGAGTAGGCGGAGAGGGTGATCCGTGTCCAGAAAATCTGTGAAGTGGACTACAAAGTTTGCCCCTCCGAAAATCAATCCCGCCAGGTAACTGAGCGCGTGATTCTTGACCAGCAAGGAGACCGTCATGAGCAGGGAGCCCACCGCGAACAGGGTGAGTATTTTGATGAGCAGGGTCAAGCCGAGATATTCTCCCACCGTGACGATATACGGGCAGTACACGTTCACCTCGAAAATCTGTACGAAATTGGAGAGAGAGGAATACCCGCCGCTCTCCAATCCGAAGATGACCCACGTTGCTCCGCTGAACAACAAAACCGATGCGGCCGAGACAAGCAACAAAGTCAGATACTTGGTGGTAATCAACGCGAAACGACCTTTTTTCGTTGCGCGGAGAAGGGGAAAGGTGCCGTTCTTTTTTTCGTCCAGCAAAAGTCCCGGGATGAGGACGAGGATGAACAACAGCATACAGATATTGCCGTCGGTATAGGTGAAATACATATCCCACCCCTTGCGATCCTCAAAGCGAATGGGGAGATTCTTATTCACGGAGTACACGTCGATCACATCGCTCTGGTAGCGATATTCGTAGCTGTCTGCGCTCATGCCGTAGGCCAGATATTCCTCCTGAAACAGCTTGGCGTTGTCGATCACACCCTTCAGAAGCGCGGGGTACTCCTCCGTGACGTATCCGCTGACGCGGTAGAAATACCGATAGGTATTGAAATAAAGATCCACCATCGCCCGAATTTCTTCATTGTACTCGGGCCAGAAGTCCTGTATGGTGTAGTTGCCCTCCTCGCCCCGCATCATGGCTTCCATGTTCTTCTCGGTCACCAGAGAGGTCATTTCGATGGATGTCAGATAGTACGCCCGACAGCTCGAAAACTCCTCCATGAATGCCTCGGGATCAGACTCGTAGCGTGCGTACATTTCATCCACAATGGCCTGGGTCTCCGCATCCAACTCGGAATGCAGGTTCAGCTCACCCCGTGAGCTAGGGGCGGCGTAGCAGGATAGCAGTAGGTTCAGGGCGAACATGAGGATGAAGAATATGGGAATGAATTTGCTTCCAAGCAGCTTTTTGATTTCATATCGGATCATAAGATCGCCCCTTTCGCGGTTATTTCATTATGGAATATAAATCTTTCCTGTTTCCAACTCAATCATCAGAATATGAGTTTCGGTTTCCGCATACAGGATCCTGCCATCACAGGAAACAAGGATACACGCCTGCCCATCGGGGAGACGGGCGACCATTTTGGTGTCAGCCCCATCCAACGGTGTGGCATAAACAATGCCCTGCTTCACCATGTAGGCAGTCCCGTCGTAAACAAGGAACGATTCGGGCGCGGTCTCCTCCCAAGCGGGTATATACGGATCAAGAGTCATGGTGTCCAGCGTCAAGGTACAGTAACGGCTCTCTCCCGTGACCGTGACGGTTTCGATATACAAGCGGCCGTTTTTCAAGGCGGTGAGAAGGGGATATCCGCTGCTGCTGTCCCGTTCCGGGAGATGGTAGACCTCATACCCCAGCTCTGCGGCAGAGAGCAGGGGGAAGATCTCTCCCGTTTGCAGGTTCGCTTGCATAATTCCTTCATGGGTAGAAAAGTACAAAAGCGCCCCGTCCCGTATGTGGGAGATCATGCTCGCAAACTCCTGTATATCCCCATTTTCAACGATGAAGCGCGCCGAATCAAAATGGAATCGGCCGTCTTTTGGGGTAACGCTCATACACACGTCGTAGATGGTGCCGTTAGCCACAAGGAGATTCCGATAGGCCATATCCACGGGAGACGGTGACGTGTACGCTCCCCGCATCTGCGGATGAGTCAGATCCAGATCAAAGATAAACAGAGCCTGCTCGCCCTGCCCGCTTTCCAGAACCGCGTAGATGCAGTCATTCGCCACCCGTAAAGAACCCGGAACAAGGCCTTTCGTATACGTGGCGGGACAGTCCTCCGGATTGGTGTGTTCACACCCCTCTATCTTGCAAATGCTCTCATATTTTCCCGTCAGCTTATTCAATACACGGGCTTCTTTTTCCGTGTCGCTCACAAACACGTAGTACGGGGTTTGGTACTGTCTGTTGGCATGATCCGTCACGGCCCGGGAAATGGCGGTCTCCTGTCTCGCGTAGAGCTCATACAGCGCCTCCCGGCTCATGCCCTCGTAGGGATTGGCATACAAGATCATAGGATCCTGATCGCCATACTGCGTGGCGGTGCTCTCCTGCATACTGCCATAAGGCGGGGGAACCTCCGTGGGTACCCTCTGCCCCATATATGCGATCCAAGAGGCCGTGCTCAAGGATACAATGGTGCATACAGCGGCAACAAACCAGTTGCTTTGCACCACACGGCTGAGTCTGTTTTTCAGCCGCCTGCGTCTCATGCTTCTTTTCACATATGCCATGGGCAGCTCGGCTTCGGTGATGTAATCGTCCCGTATACCGCTGAGCTGCTTGTAAGCCTCATAGTTGGTTCTCCTCATATTCGAATCCCCCTCTCTTCCAGATAATTCCGCAACCGCTCCCGAATCCGCCGCAACCGTCCGTCCACCGCGTCCTCGGAAATCCCATAGCCCTCCGCCAGCACAGCCATGCTGTAGCCATGCCAATACCGGCCCACGAACAGCTTGCGGTTCAGTTCGGTCTCCTTCTCCAGAAAACCGTCAAACAGCCCGGGTAATGCCTCCAGCACCGAGCCGGGGACCTCATCATCGCTCGGAATACAGTCCCCCAGCTCCTCCATCAAGCCCTCCAGAGACACCTCCAGATCGCTGTTGTAGCCCGCGCGGTGGATAGAGCGGTGGCGGTCAATGGACAGATTCCGCACGATCCGCCCGAGAAATGCCCGCAGGACTTTCGGGCGCGCGGGTGGGATGCTGTTCCACAAGCGAAGATAGGCATCGTTCACACATTCCTCCGCGTCCCATTCATTGTGCAGAATATTCATGGCGATCTGCATACAGTAACGTCCGTACCGTTCCGCCGTCATTTCGATGGCCTTCTCATCACGGCTTTGAAACAGCTCGATGATCCCATCATCCTTCAATTGACCGCGCCTCCCTTCCTGTTACCGCCCCCTTCACTGATAAAGACGGAACCGAAAACGGGAAACCGTCGTTTTTGAAAAATATTTCTCATTTTTTTCGTAAAAAGGGGCATGGATCACGAAAAACGACAGAGCCGGCTTGTCAGTAGGATGGCCTACCTCAAGTCGGCTCTTTTTGCCACAGGGCCGGAATCCTCTTAATCCAGCCCGTCAAAGCTCAAAATGGTCACATTCTGTCCCTTCAGATCCGCCACGGCGTAATGAGGAAGTACATATTGACCCATTTCGTCAAAATCCTGATTGTAGAAATTCTTGAACTCCTCGTGGTTTTTGAAGGTGAAATAAACCTTGTCACCGTCCACCTCAAAATCCTCAATGCGGACGGGGATATCCTTGTAGGCAAAGCTCACCACGCATTCGATTTTCTCACTTCCAAGCTTCATGCGGTAGATTTTTCCCGCGCGGGTGGTGGAGGCGTTCTTGATCCCGCTGGTGATGACCGTGCCGTCGGGCATCTCCTCCCGAGTCTGCCAGGTGTATTCATAGTAATCCTTCAAGGGGGAGCCTTGGATCTCCTCCGCCGAAAGGGGCTTTTCAAAGAAAACGCAGTCCCCCGACAGCTTGAAGTTCACGGCTCCGTCACCTGTGGGCAGGGGGATATAGGTGCCCGTGTCCATGCAGTAGGCATAGACGGGATTGAGTGTTGTCCAGCCGTAGCCGTTTTCGTACTTTTCAATCAGCATATATTCGTTGTTGTAGTCACGGATGGTACAGGCCTTGAAGGCTTCCTCCGCATTCGCAAAGGACAGATCGGTCTTGTAGATCACCGTATCCTCCGCCGAGGCAACACTGCGCAGAGAATAGTAGACCGTATCACGGACAACGGCCTCGATCTGTACGCTCTTGTCTCCCGACAAAACCGTGATCTCCTTGGAAACCGCGTCCAACACCTTGAAGGCGGTCACGCTCTTTCCTTGGGACTTGTATTCGCTCTGGACGAAATAGACCTTGTCCCCCTTCTCGTAGACCACCTCAATATGGTCATAGTAGGTAGCCTTGTCCTCGGCCACGCCGGGCAGCTCGTACAGAAGCTCGATGTTGTTCCGCTGTAGGTCGCAACGGTACAGCTTGGGCACCATGTCACCGTAGTCGGATATGAAATAGATATGCTTGTCGCTTACGTATTCCAGCTTGGCATACAGATTACTCGACCAGATGCAGGTATCGTCATGAGGGCACAGGGGATCGCTGCACCAATGGCTGATGTTGCCTGTCAAGTTGTTGTAGAAATACGCCACCGAGTTCACGTAGTATTTCTTCCCCGTGGGCAGGAGCGTGCCGCCACGGTAGAATGTAGGGCTTTGGAGTCCAGCGGCGGGCGGATCCTGGACGGTATCCGAGGCTGCGTCCTTGGTCTCGGCTTCGGTGTCGATCTCCATCGTCACGTCATAGTCATCCTTGCCGTCACCGCGAACGGGGCCCGTGTCCATAGCCGCGTCCTTGGACGCCGCCTCCTTTTGGCTGTCCAATTGATCCTCGTATTGGTTCCTGCGAGAGCAGGAGGCAACAGAAGCAAGCAGAATCGTGGCGGCCAGCGCGAGCAAAAACAGTTTTTTCATCATGGGTATCCTTTCTCTTCACACAAAATCGGATCGTACGGCTTCATTATACCATACGATCCGATTTCGCGAAATACCCGATCGGCACGATTTTACCGATCGTCAAGGAATATGAGCTTTACCTACATGTCACTAACCATAGGGATTCTCCGCCGTCTGCCGAGACAGATCCACCCCCGTATCAAATGCCTGCCCCGTGGTCAGATCCACCACTACGTACCGCCTGCTCCTGACCCATTCGGGAACCGTAGGACTGTAGGGGTTGGTGAAATCCTTGTAGGTCTGGTATTCGATCAGGATATAGCGGCCATCCAGAAACAGCGAATTGACAAAGCAATCGGGGATACCGTCGGTTTGCAGATTCACGATGACGCGGGGCTCACCCGTCTCGGGATCGTGCATATACCATTTCCCACCCCAGCGGGTGCCGATGCCGTAGGTATTGCTGTTGAAATAATACTCGTAATGGGGATCGTCCCGATTCTCTTCCACGGCATGGGAAATGTTGAGGTAGACCTGCTCCCCGTACAGAACAGCCTGTCCCCATCCCGTGTCGGTCAGCTCCCCCGTCTTGGTATCGTACCGCAGAATATTTGTGGTCGCGCCGTCCGCCGACCGTTTTCGCACGTATATGATTCCCTCCGAGGTCGCCAGAAACGCGAATGCGGTTTCCCCCTCCTCACGGTTCAGAAGGCTTCCCGAAAGGATAACGGAATCCTCCCCTGTAACGCGATCAAACCGTCTGAGAGAGCCGTCATTGCGTGGCGTATACCATATAGAGTCCCCATCGTAGCGGATCGCGTTACAGTCTCTGTTATCCTCCCACAGGGGCGTTGTGGTTTTTTCCCTGATGTCGTAAACCATGCCGCTGTAGACGGTCTTGCCGTCATCGGTTTTCAGGCGCGTGTTGTAGTAAACCTTTCCCTCATAGACCGTGGCGTTATCGGGAGCATCCTTCCACTCACAGATCAGCTTGGGGTCATTCATGAGCAGGTCGAAGGAATACAGGACGTATCGCATTCCGATGGCATCCAGCACGACCAGATAAATGCGGTCATCCACCACCTGACACGTCCGATGAAAGAGGGTGTTGTGGCTGAAAATGCAGGTGTTGTGTTCACAAAGCGGATCCTTGCACAGGGACACAACCTCACCCGTCAGCTTACTGAACATATATCCACCGTGCTGCACGTCGAGGATCACGTAGTAGGGCGTATTCCCGAAAAAGCCGTACTCATTGTTATAGACCGAGCGCTCGGATTCCTGCCGAAAGGACGTATACAGCTCCTCCTTCGTCCAGCCCTCGTAGGGGTTGCCGGTGGTCTTCTCGGTTACACCACCAACGAGAGGAGGTGTAACGATAGGATGATCAGGCGGAGCGGTGGCATCCGAGTCGGTTACATCCCCGCCGCTTTGATTGGTGTCGGTGGGGTTGCTTTCGCCGGGATTATTTACGTCAGGCTGTCCCGCAACCGTGGTCTGCTCCCCCGCGGGCGCGTCGGTTTCGGGAGGACGGAATTGGTCGCGGCGGGAGCAGGAGGCGAGAGAGGAGGCCAGCAGAAGAGTGGCCAGAATGGTGGTTAGAATCCGATTGTTTTTCATGCTTGAACTCCTTTTCATGATCTGCCCGGGCGGTTGTGATAGGATTGGGTGGACAGATCGACCCCCAGTTCATACACCGTTCCGGTCTCCAGATTCACAACAACATAACGCTCGCTACGCGCCCATTCGGGGATAGAGGGACTGTAGGGATTCTTAAAATCCTTATAGGTTTGATATTCAAGCATCAAGAACTTTCCGTCAAGAAGAAAAAATTCCGTTAAGGAATCGGGAATACCATCAGTACGAAGATTCACAACCTCGTGTAGTTCCCCCGTTTTCTCATCTGTCCGATAAAACTTACCTCCAAAGTGAGTTTGTACAGCGGTACTTTTGCAATAGTATTCATAGTGCGGATCGTCCTTATATTCATCAACATTATGAAGCACTACTTGATAGTATGTACCGTCGTATATGAACGGTGTGATTCCTCCTATCTCCTGCAATTCACCTGTTTCCATATCATAACATAGATATAAATGGTTATAGTCGATAATGTTTTTTCTCACGTATACCGTTTGACCCGATACCCCCACAAAACGGAAATCCAGGTCTCCCGCCTCGGCATCCAAAAGGCTTGACGATACGATTACCTCATCCTTACCCGTGTCCAGATTGCACCGTCCAAGCGCGCCGTTCTCTGCATTTGTGTACCATTCATAGGCGCCTACATACCAGATTGCTGTACAACGAACAGGCTGTTCACGGAGTGGATACATTGTTTGCTCTTTCATGTCGTACACCATGGTAATGTTACTGTATTGGCCGTCATCAAACTTTATCTCTGCGTCATAGTAAATCTTACCCTGATACACATATATGGAGTCGGGACAATCCATATCCTTCCACTCACAAATTAACCGCGCATCGTTCATGAGCAGATCGAAAGAATACAAGCTGCACGTATATATATCCCCCTTGTACCCTTCCACCGCCAAATAACAGCGGTCATCCACGACCTGACACGATCTCATCCATGATGTACGGTGATTGAATATACAAGTCTTATGGTCACAGATAGGGTCTTTGCAGATCTGCACCACCTGTCCCGTCAGCTTACTGAACATGTAACCGCCGTACTGGACATCCAGAATCACATAATAGGGGGTGTTACCAAATCTACCGTTTACATTGTTGATACCAGACTTCTCCCGATCCTCCATAAAGGACGCATACAGCTGCTCGGCTGTCCATCCCTCGTAAGGGTTGCCCGTGATCTTGCCGTTTTCCGCGTCACCCGTGGAGGGGTCTCCGACGGGAATGTCGGGGATGGAGGTGTTGGGGCCAGTTACATCTCCGCCGATGGGGTTGGTATCGGTGGGATTACTTCCATCCGGTTGCCCCGCAATCGTTATTTGCTCCCCCGTGGGGGCATCGGTCTCGTCGGGACGGAATTGGTCACGGCGGTTGCAGGAGGCGAGAGTCGAGGCCAGCAAAAGAGCGGACAGAATAGCGGTTATGATTCGATTGGGTTTCATGAGAAAGCCTCCTTATCTATGGCTTTCCAGCCATTTGTGGTAGGATGAGTCATCCAGATCGACACCTAATTCATACACCGTTCCTGTTTCCAAATTCACCACAACATAGCGGCGGCTGTTTGCCCATTCGGGAATATTGGTGTTATAGACGTTAGTGAAGTCCTTGTAGGTCTGATATTGGATCAAGGCATATTTCCCATCCATAATCAAAATCTGCTCTAAGTTATCGGGAATACCGTCGGTACATAACTGGAAGAGAATCTCATACTCTCCCGTTTGGGCATTGTAACGGTATAATTTTCCGCCCCATTTCGTCCC
>JAFULU010000269.1 GCA_017483125.1 Clostridia bacterium | reverse complement strand
CGGCACAGCGGGCGCAGACGTGGGTGGTGAAGCCCTCATCCAAGCAGGTGGGAGGGGTCACGGTATCCTTGTAGTCGTGGCCCAGCTTTTCAGCGAGAACCGCCTGACAGACGGTGCAGAGCTGATCCTCGGTGCAGGTGGGGGCGGGACCCTCGGTGTGGCCCAGCGCATCCACGGGGGTGTCGGTGTACTCGTCGGCACAGCGGGCGCAGACGTGGGTGGTGAAGCCCTCATCCAAGCAGGTGGGAGGGGTCACGGTATCCTTGTAGTCGTGGCCCAGCTTCTCGGTCAGAACCTCATTGCAGACCGTGCAGAGCTGATCCTCGGTGCAGGTGGCGGTGGGGCCCTCGGTGTGACCAAGGGCATCCACGAGGGTGTCGGTATACTCGTCGTCACAGCGGGCACAGACGTGGGTGGTGAAGCCCGCGTCGGTACAGGTGGGAGAAGTCACGGTATCCTTGTAGTCGTGGCCCAGCTTTTCGGTCAGCACCGCTTGGCAAACGGTGCAGAGCTGATCTTCGGTGCAGGTGGCCTCGGCCCCGGGGGTGTGGTCGGCAAGCTCTCCGTAGGACTCACCGCAAAAGGCGCACGTGGCAGGCTCCAGACAGGTAGCCTCACCGCCTCTGTGGCCCGCGGGATCCCCGAAAGAGAAGGTCTCGGTGTGAGCCTCACCGCAGATGCAGGACTTGTAGTAGAGCGCGCTCTCATAGCAGGTGGCCTCGGTAGCGAGGTAGCGGGGAGCGGCGACCTCACGATCATAGCTGTGCTCGGTATGGAATTCCAGTACGTCGGTCAGAGCCTCGTTGTCAGCCCCCGCGGCTACGGAGGCCCACGCCTCGGCATCACCCTTGAAGAGCACCGTCTCGGGGGTAGCTCCCGCAAGGGCGTCATCTCCCAGAGAGGTCAGGGTGGAGGGAAGCACCACCGTGTCCAGGGCGGTACAGCCCCGGAAGGCTTTGCTCCCCACAGTCGTCACACCCTCGGGCAGGATCACCTCGGTAAGGCCCTCACAGCCGTTGAAGGCACCCTCTCCTACCTCGGTGAGGCTTGCGGGCAATTGGATGCTCGTCAGGGAGCGGCACCCGTCAAAGACGTGGGCGGGAAGGACCTCCAGACTGTCGGGAAGGGTCACCTCGGTCAGGTCGAAGCAGTACACGAAGGTGTACTGGCCCAGCGCGGTAATGCCCTCCTCCACGGTGACGGAGGTGATGGCGACGGGGGCGTTGAGCCACAGGGGGAAATACAGGGGGGAGTAATCGCTGATGGCGCCCTCACCCGAAATGGTCAGCTCACCCGTGTCGGTGTTCAGCACCCAGCGGGCGTTTTCACCGCAGACACCCTCTGACAGAGTGGCATCGGCGGAGGCCGTCAGGATACCGACGGAGGATAAAAGCAGAATCAGACAGAGACCTATAGCCCCAAAACGGATCTTTTTCATGGCAGTACCTCGTGTATATCAATCGTTATCTTCAATAAGTGGCGGGCGATATTGTACCAGTTTCCATTATACCACATTCTTCGACAAAAAGCAAGAGGAGAACCGCTGATTTTTCGGTGTACGCCGTGTGAAGTGTGCCGTAGAGAGCCGAAAAACCGCCCCTTGATGCAAGACCAAGAGGCGGTGAGACGGATGAAGGGGGAGGGAGATCAGACCTTGAGATGGGCCAGCTTTTTGACCAGCTGCTCCATACTCCGCTGGGTGCTTCTCTCCAGGGACTTGAAGGTGGAGGAGGCCTTACCGATGGAGGCGGTGTCGGCGAACATGGCGCGGAAGCAGGCGGCGAAATGGATGGCCATGTATAGCGGGGGGGCTCCCTTCGGTTGTGCTTGATGATCCATTATACCATAAAATGGGGAAAATGTCAACCGCCGTGCCCCTTTCGGCGGGCTTGGACTTGACAAACGGGGGCAGATGAGGTATACTGTAGAATAATGAAAATAATGAAGCGTTGCGTGAAATATCCGGGGGGCATTTTGCGTCTATATAGATGAGAGACCGTACCGAAAAGGAGGACACTTCATGGAGACCGTACTGTATGAGCTGCACTTCCGCTGGGGAGACCTGCCCATCCTGCTGATCCCGCTTCTGGTGGGAATCGGCTTCTGGGCGGTGTCCTGTCGGCTGGACCGCGCCTCGGGAGCGGGGAAGGACCTGACTACCCCCGCGCAGAGAGATCTGTCCCGCTCCAAGGGCGTCAAGTGGTTTTTGCGGGGGATCGCCCTGCTTTGCGGCGCGGTATTCCTCCTGTCGGGAGCCGCCTACGTCGCCGACTATACCGCGCTGAAGACCCGCTACGAGGCGGGGGAGTACCTCACCGTCTGCGGCTTCGTGGAGGATCTGACGGTCGCGGAGTACCCCGAAAAGGGCGGGGACAGCTTCACCGTGGACGGCGTCCCCTTCGCCTATACCCATACCGACCTGACCCTCCACGGCTACCGAAAGGAGGCGCAGAACGGCGGGATCATCACCCGCGAGGGGCAGTATCTGGTCATCCGCTACGTTCCCGATCCCGACACAGAGACCAACCATATTGTGTATATCGCCGAACAAGGATCGCCTTGACCCGAGGGGATCGTATCGGCGGTCGTGAATATTCAAATTGCAGTTTATCGGTGAGTTTCCTCGTGAGCCTTCCCCGCTGGGGAAGGCATAGAACGAGGAAACCCAACTCCCCGACAAACCCAAATTTGAATGTTGACTGAATCGTTACTTTACCAATTATGATGAAACAGTACTACGACTAAAAAAGGAGACCTGAGCAAATGTCCATCGAAAAAGTCAAAGCCTACTTCGCCGCCCTCGGTATGGAGGACCGCGTTCTGGAATTCCCCGTGTCCAGCGCCACCGTGGAGCTGGCCGCCGCCGCCCTGGGCTGTGAGCCCTGCCGCATCGCCAAGACCCTGTCCTTCTCGGTGGGGAGCGCCCCCATCCTCATCGTCACGGCGGGGGACGTCAAGATCAACAACGCCGCCTACAAGGCCCGCTTTAGCGCCAAGGCCAAGATGCTCACCCCCGACGAGGCGGTGTCCCTCATCGGCCACGCCGTGGGCGGTGTCTGCCCCTTTGCGGTGAACGAGGGGGTCACCGTCTACCTGGACGAGTCCCTCCGCCGCTTCGATACCGTCTTCCCCGCCTGCGGAAGCGGGAACAGCGCCATTGAGCTGACCATCCCCGAGCTGGAGAAATATTCGGGCTATACCGACTGGGTGGACGTCTGTAAGCCCCGGGAGTGAGACCTTTTGGTGAAATTCTCTCCACAAAGCCACAGGGACGACACGAAAACTCCCGTATTTTTGTGAAAATTCCCAAGGGAAAATTTCAAAAACCTCTTGCAATTTGGGGGCGTTTGTGCTATAATATATAGGCTTTTGTACCCCATGTCCAAGCATATGGGGAAATTCCAAGTGAGAGGTACATGAAAATGAAGAACGGAATCCATCCCGAGTACGTTGAGTGCGTCATCAAGTGCGCATGCGGTGAGACTGTCGTTTCTCGCTCCACCAAGGGCAGCGAGATGCGCGTTGAAATCTGCTCCAAGTGCCACCCCTTCTACACCGGCAAGCAGAAGTTTGTCGATGCAGGCGGTCGCCTGGACAAGTTCAAGAAGAGACTGGCTGCTGTCAGAAAGTAATTCTTCTTGGGGCTCACGGGATAGCCATCTGTTCCGCGGGCGCAGAGTATCAACCCATAAAAGGACAGGTTTTGCCATGGCGCGGCCTGTCCTTTTGTTTTTTGTCAGATGAATCTCCCCCAAAAACACGCGCCCGTCAGGGCGCATATCACGCCCGCAGGGCATATCGCCCATCCCTTTCCCGAAAGGAGTATATTCCCATGTCCGAAAATAAAAACACCTTCACCACCCGCGACGAAGCCACCGGCCCCATCCAGGCCATCCTCGTGGGTGTAGTCACCCGCGAGGACGATCGCACTGCAAGCAGTGCCGACGAAGTAGAGATCAGCCTCGACGAGCTGGCCCGCCTCCTGGACACCGCCGGCGGCGAGGTCTTCGCCCGGGTGGTGCAGAACAAGGCCACCCCCGACCCCCGCACCCTCATCGGCTCGGGTAAGGTGCAGGAGCTGGCCGACCTCTGCCGCAACCACTCGATCGGTCTGGTGGTCTTTGACTGCGACCTGACCCCCGTCCAGATCCGCAACCTGGAGGACAATATCCGCGGCGGTGACAAGAATATGGAGCTGCGGGTCATTGACCGCTCCATGCTGATCCTGGATATCTTCGCCCTCCACGCCGTCACCTCCGAGGGTAAGCTTCAGGTGGAGCTGGCCCAGCTCCAGTACAGCGCCCCCCGCCTGACGGGCCACGGTACCGAGATGTCCCGACTGGGCGGCGGTATCGGCACCCGCGGCCCCGGTGAGTCCAAGCTGGAGAGCGACCGCCGTCACATGAAGCGCCGCATCGACGCCCTCAAGGCCGAGCTGGAGGTGGTGGAGAAGAACCGCCGCACCATGCGGGCCTCCCGCGACCGCTCGGGACTCCCCCGTGTGGCCATCGTGGGCTACACCAACGCGGGTAAGTCCACCCTCCTCAACGCCCTCACAGGCGCGGGGATCCTGGCCGAGGACAAGCTCTTCGCCACCCTGGACCCCACCACGAGAAAGTTCACCCTCCCCGGGGGCGAGACCATCCTGCTCACCGACACCGTCGGCTTCATCCGCAAGCTCCCCCACCACCTGGTCTCGGCCTTCCGCTCCACCCTGGAGGAGGCGGTCTACGCCGATATCGTCCTGCTCCTGTTGGATGCTTCCGACCCCGAGTGCGCGGGTCAGCTGGAGGTCACCGAGCAGCTTCTGGAGGACCTGGGCGCAGGCGGGAAGCCCACCCTCTACGTCTTCAATAAGTGCGACAGAGAGTCCTGCGACACCGTCAGCCTCATGGGGGTGGTGGCGAAAAAAGGCCTGTCCTTCGACCGCGACAATACCCAAAGCCGCCCCGACACCGCACGCGCCGCCGTCTACATCTCGGCCCTCACAGGTCAGGGACTGGATCAGCTGGCCCTCACCCTTCAGGACATGGTGCGCATCGGCAAGCGCCGCGTGACCTTTGTCATCCCCAACGCCGAGCAGGGGGCCCTGTCCCGCCTCTACTCCGAGCAGGCCGCCGTTGAGTCGGTGGACTACGGCTACGATGCCGTCACCGTGGTGGCCACCGTCGACGATCGGGTGTACGGGATGATGAGGAAGTACGATCCCAATGCCAAGACTGTCAAAGAAGAGGATACTTGGTAAAACTCGGCTGTGTCCGATCACGAAGTTTTCCCATAGAAGGAGGTGTTACCATTATGAAACTGATCCTGTCCTCCTGCGACTTTCGCAACGAGCGCTCCCGTCAGGTCATTCTGGACAACCTCCCGAAGCCTATTTCGGAGTGCCGTCTTCTGTTCATCCCCAACGAAAAAGCTACCTCCGACAAGGTGGCAAGCGGAAAGTATCACGCCCGTATGGCGGAGCTGGGCTTTGATCCCGCCCTTGTCCGTGTGCTGGACTACGCCGATCCCGCTCCCTCCGTGGGGCTGAATATTGACGTCCTCTATATCAGCGGCGGCAACACCTTCGCCACCCTCGACCGCATCCGCCGATGTGGCTTTGACCGTGAGATCGTGCGCTATATCCGATCCGGTGTGACCTATGTGGGAGGAAGCGCGGGGGCGCATATAGTCTGCGGCAATCTCACCCATGTCGCCCGCTATGACACCCCGCCTGAGGGCATGACCGAGCTTCATGGTCTTGGACTCGCGGACTTGACTCTCATCTGTCACTTTACCCATGATCGCCAAGGGCATATGGATGAGCTGGCGGGAGAAAACCGTCACCCCATCCCCTTGGCCGACGGGGACACGATCATCATACAATAGAATCGTCTTTTGCCTGCGGCAAAAGACTTCCTCAACCTTCCCGCAGGGAAGATTTCACTCCGCCGCAGGCGGAATTTCACCGCGCGAAAGCGCGATTTCACCCGCCCGACGGGCGGATTTCACTAACACCGGAGGTGTTCCATGGAACTCTGGGACCTGCTCGACAAAGACCGCACCCCCCTCGGCCTCACCCACCCTCGCGGCCGTCAATACCCCATGCCCCCCCATACCTACCACACCGTGGTCTCGGTTTTCACGGTGGACGCCCAAAACCGCCTCCTTTTGACCCTCCGCGCCCCCACCAAGGGGATGTATCCCAATTATTGGGAGTTCACGGGCGGCTCGGGTGTCAGCGGCGAGTACAGCCTGGCCTCGGCTCACCGCGAGCTGGCAGAGGAGACGGGCATCGACTGCCCCCCCGAAAAGCTCATCTTCCTCGGCACCCTCCGCGAGCCCTCGGCCTTCATGGATTGCTACCTCTGCCGCCTGGGCAGCGCGGGGGAGGACACCTCCATCACCCTCCAGGAGGGGGAGACCGTGGACTACAGATGGGTCACCTTCTGCGAGTTCGAGACCATGATCCACAAGGGTCTGATCCCCCCGCCCTGCGCCATGCGCTACGGCTTCGTGAAAGCGAAGCTCACCGAGATCATCGGGGATGACGCGTGGTTACAGCCCGATCCGGAGGAGGTGTCCACGCCGGAAAACAGGTAACGCTTCCGTGTTACCCTCTCACCCGCCCGCGGCGGGAGCTCTCCCACGGGGAGAGCCTTGGAGAGGAGCGGACGCCAAAAGCCTCCCCTTGTGGGGGAGGTGTCACGCCCGTAAGGGCGTGGCGGAGAGGGCTACAAAAAGGAAGCCCGCCCTGTGCCGGTCGATTTGTTTAAGAGATTTCTCAAGGAGATAGCCCATGAGTCAAGATAACATCACCCCCGCACCCGTCCTCTACACCACCCTGGAGGGCGTGGGCAAGGACGAATTCGAGGAAAAGCGCTCGGTATTCATCAGCCACGCCGCACACGTCTGTAGCGAGGAGGAGGCCATGGCCTTCATCAAGCAGAAGCAGAAGACCTACGCCGACGCCACCCACAACGTTTGGGCCTACCGCATCAGCGGCGGCACCTCCACCGAACAGGCCGCCCGCTACTCCGACGACGGCGAGCCCCAAGGCTCCTCGGGCCTGCCCACCTTGGAGGCCATCCGCAAGAAGGGGGTCTTCGACTGCGTGGTGGTCACTACCCGCTACTTTGGCGGGACCCTTTTGGGCGTGGGCGGTCTCATCCGCGCCTACTCCCACGCGGCGAGCATCGCCCTGGAGGCGGCCAATGTCATCACCTACGAGAAGTTCACCGAGTTCATGCTGGAGACCACCTACTCCGACTACCAGCTTATCCTCCAGGAGCTGCCCAAATACGGGGTACTGACCGACGACAGCGAGTTTTCGGACCGCGTGACTCTGACCCTGGCGGTGAAGTGTACCCAATATGAGGAGCTTTGCGCCCGTCTGGGGGAGGTCACCGCGGGGCGGTGTTTCCTCATGGAGACGGGGGAGCGGTTTGATTATCGGTGAGAAAAGACTTGACAAATATGGATTTTTTTGCTATAATGTAAATAATTGAGTAGTGTTGGGGAGGTTTTTTATGGCTGGCTTAAATTATTTAGAGTATGATGCTACACTATTGATCATCATGTCGCTCATATCAACCATCACCGCGACCATTGTCGGGGGGATTCTTGCCAATAGGAAAGAAAGACGAGTTGGTAGGTGGATTCTCGCCTCTATCTTTTTTGGATGGATCGCGATAATTGTTTTGGCATGTATGAAAACTCCGCCAGAGCCTCAATATAATGCGCCGCTTAAGTCATGCCCTCATTGTGGCGATACACTGAAAGCTGGCGAGTGTGGTGTGTGTGGATTCAAGGATAAGAATTATCATGTCGTGTTCTACAAGCAGGAAAGAACGAGTTCTGCAACCGTGAGTAGATGCCCCCAGTGTAATGAGATTCTAAAATCTGGCTCCTGCGATATGTGCGGTTATCGTGATCCAAAATACCATTTTACCCAAAAGTCTGCCATTCCTCAAAAGACGATACCTTCATATCAATGCGCTTCCTGCGGAGAAACGATCAACACTTCCCGTTGCCCGTACTGTGGATGGGAAAAGAAATGAGTTTCTCTCATATTAAGAAAAGAACCCAACCGACAGCGGAAGGGTTCTTTCGTTTTTGGGGAAGGATCACGCGGCTTTCCGCGCCTCCCGCTCCTTCAGGATCTGATCGACGATGATTACGGCGGAAAGGGCCAGAATGCCAAGGAAGATCGTACCCTCATTCCAGCTCTGGTAGTATTCCCAATGCACGCCGTCCGAGGAGCTGGCACCAAAGGAAACGCCAAAGCCTACGGTCAGGACGGCGACCCCATACAGAAGGAGGTTCCTCACCGCCGCCCGCGTCATGGCGCGCTTGCCCTTCGTCCATTCGGCGGCGGACAGACTCCCGCTTTCAAGAAGGGCGCGGTAACCGATGCGGAGCAGGAAGGGGGCGGCGATCACTGTCAGCGTACCGAGGGCAAAGAAAATGATGGCGGTGAGATTGTAATGTGTGTTATCCTCACCCCAGTAGGTCAGCCCCCATTCAAAGCCCGTGAAAAGGGTCGTAAGAACAACGCTGAAGACGATCCCGACGGCTTGGGTGACGTTCAACCAGAGGGTATGTCGCCCGATGGCTTGGGGCGCGGGGAGCAGGTAGGGATCGGGCAGGATCAGCCCCGCCCAGGGCTTCAGCATCCACGTGGCGTAGGGCTTCTGGAGCCACAGGGTCAGTACCCCGCAGACACAGCACAAAACCAGAGCGACGGGAAGATAGGACACGGAGGACAGCACGCTATTGAGATAATGGTGATCCCGCATCAGTACCAGAGGAGTACTCAGGATCAACAGATCGGCGATGACCGTGAAGGCGCGGTAGGACCAGTAGGTCAGGGTGCGGCAGGCGGCGGTCAGCTCGTTTGCCGGTAGGCGGACGCCGTCTCCGTCGATCTGCTCCGACAGGGTGTCCTTCAGGCGCATGGTGGCCATCACTGCCAAGACCACGGCGGCCACGGTAAAGGCCACCATGCAGAAGAAGCCGATCACGGGACGGTAGAAGCCGTAGCTGACGGCCAGATGGATCACGTACCCCACGCAGGACAGGGCGATGGCGATGAGCAGGGAGGTGCGAAAACTGGCGAGGGAGCGCTTGGTCATGCTCCGTAACCCCCGCAATGCCCGCGGATCAGCCGTAGGACGGGACGGCGCGTTTTCTTCCTCATGTACAGGGGTTTCATGGGTGTAACCCTCTTCTTCGGCCTCGTGAGACCCTTCGGCGGGATCGGCGATAACAGGGGCAGACTCTCTGGTCTGTGCCTCCCGCATTCTCTCCCCTCGGAGCAATTCATCCACCGTCACCCCAAAGAGATCGGCGATAGCGGGGAGCAGCAGGATATCGGGCATGGCCTCGTCCCGCTCCCAGCGGCTGACGGCCTTGTTGGATACGGCCAGGCGGTCGGCTACCTCTTGTTGGGTCAGCCCCTGCGCCCGACGGAGGGCGGAGATAAAGGAGCCGAGTGTTTTCTTTTCCATAGTGGTCTTCCTTTCGTGGTGAGATGCGACGTGAGCTCTTGTCTGGCTCCATTCTACCACGGCGGGAGACAAATTGCAAGCCCCCAATGCGGGAAATGTGTCTCGCGGAGCGGGAATTTGGGGATTGGGGGCAAAACGGAAGCGGAATTTCTGTGAGAACTCCCCCAAATTAGAAAAATTTCCCACAAAAATCGCAAATTCCCGCAAAAAACAAAAGTAAAACCCAAGACTTTTGCGTATATTATAAATGAAAAGAAAAGCGCGACCCCAAGGGATCGCAGAAAGGAAGGACCACATGGACATGAATCTCCACGACTGGATGGACGAGCGGGAAGACCTGCTCCTTTCCCCCGTCGCCACCCGATCCTCCGCCTCCCGCGGACGGGAGCATCCCATGGAGCCTTGCCCCATGCGGAGCGAGTTCCAGCGGGACCGCGACCGCATCATCCACTGTCAGTCCTTCCGCCGCCTCATGTACAAGACCCAGGTGTTCCTCGCCCCCGCGGGGGATCACTACCGCACCCGCCTGACCCATACCCTGGAGGTCACCCAGATCGCCCGCACCATGGCCCGCGCCCTGCGCCTCAATGAGGACCTCACCGAGGCCGCCGCCCTGGGCCACGATCTCGGCCACACCCCCTTCGGCCACGCGGGAGAGGACGCCCTGACCCGTTGCTATGATCCCGACTTCGCCCACTACCGCCAGAGCCTGCGGGTGGTGGAGAAGCTGGAAAAGAACGGACGGGGCCTCAACCTCTGCTGGGAGGTGCGGGACGCCATCGTCAACCACACGGGCGACTCGGTAGCCGCCACCCCCGAGGGCCAGCTCATCAAGTTCGCCGACCGCATCGCCTACATCAACCACGATATCGACGACGCCATCCGCGCGGGGATCCTGTCCCAGACCGATCTCCCCACGGAGATCACCTCGGTGCTGGGGGAGACCCACGGCGAGCGCATCAATACCATGGTCATGTCGGTGGTATCCGCCTCTGAGAACAGCCCCGTCATCGCCATGACCCCCGAGATCCTCGAGGCCACCATGGCCCTCCGCGCCTTCCTCTTCGAGCGGGTCTACCGCAACCCCGTAGCCAAGGGGGAGGAGACCAAGGCCAAGGAAGTGGTCTACGCCCTGTTCACTCATTACGTGACCAACCCCGACAAGCTCCCCGACCGCTACAAAACGCGCATCGGCACCGCCGAGGGGGAGACCGTGGAGCGGGCCGTGGCCGACTTCATCTCGGGCATGACCGACCGTTACGCCATTGAAACCTATCGGGATCGCTTCGTTCCCAGAGTCTGGAGGGGGTCGAACGAATGAGTATGTACCCCAGAGAGATCGTGGAGGCCATCAAGGATCGGTCGGACATTGTGGATCTGATCGGTACCTACGTCTCCCTCAAGCGGGCGGGCTCCAACTACAATGGCCTCTGCCCCTTCCACAGCGAGAAAACACCCTCCTTTACGGTGTTCCCCGATAACCAGTCCTTCTTCTGCTTCGGCTGCGAGGCGGGCGGTGACGCCTTCACCTTTATTATGCGCACCGAGAACCTGGATTATAAGGGTGCCATAGAATTTTTAGCCAAGCGGAGCGGCGTGGAGCTGCCCACCGACGGCCGTGAGGAGCGCCGCGGCGTGTCACGCAAGCGGGTCTTTGAGATGAACCTCATCGCCGCCCGCTTCTGGCGGGAGTGCCTCTTCGACCCTACTATCGGTAAGGTGGGTATGGACTACCTCACCGAAAAGCGCGGTCTGCCCCTGTCCATCATCCGCCGCTTCGGTATCGGCTACGCCCCCAACGATTTCGGCGCCCTGACCGCCGTGCTGCGGAAAAACGGCTTTTCCGATGAAGAAATGAAGGAAGCCTTCCTCTGCGGCATCAGCCAGAAGTCGGGACGAGCCTTCGATATGTTCCGCGACCGCGTCATGTTCCCCGTCATCGACAACACCGGCAACGTCATCGCCTTCTCGGGGCGCGACGTGGGGGGACAGGACAACCGCAAGTACGTCAACAGCTCGGATACCCCCGCCTTCCAGAAGCGCAGGAATCTGTTCGCTCTCAACTTCGCCAAGAACCATTGCGCCGACCAGCTCATCCTCTGCGAGGGCAACATCGACGTGGTATCCCTCCACGCCGCAGGCTTTGAGAACGCCGTCGCCTCCTTGGGCACCGCCCTCACCGACGAGCAGGCGCGGATCCTGTCCAAGTACACCAAGCAGGTGGTCCTGGCCTACGACTCCGACGAGGCGGGACAGAGAGCCGCCCACCGTGCCATGGGCATCTTCGCCAAGGTGGGGCTGGACGTCCGCATCCTGCAAATGCAGGGAGCCAAGGACCCCGACGAGTATATCAAGAAGTTCGGCGCGGAGAAATTCCGCCAGCTGGTCAAGAACAGCCGCACGGGCTTTGAGTTCAAGCTCCAGTCGGTGCTGGCCCGCCACGACCTGAATATCCCCGACGAGAAGATCAAGGCCGCCGCTGAGCTCTGCTCCATCATATCCAAGGTCTACTCCTCCGCCGAGCGGGAGGTCTACATCCACGCCGTGGCCGACCGCCTCTCCCTCAGCGAGGACAGCCTGCGCAAGGACGTGGAGTCCGCCATCCGCCGCAATATGAAGGAAGGGAAGCAGCAGGAGAGCCAGCAGGCCAGACTGTCCGCCATGGGTCTGCGGGATAAGGTCAACCCCGAGGCCGCGAGCCACATCCAGGCCGCCGCCGCCGAGGAGGCCATACTGGGACTGCTCCTGCTCTACGGTGAGCACCGTAAGGCCGTGTTGGACGGTAAGGTCCCCTTGACCCGGGACAGCTTCATCACCGCCTTCCACCGCAACGCCTTCACGGTGATCATGACCCTGGAGGAGTCCGACGGAGGCTTTGACTTCGCCCTCCTCGGGGAGTACTTCTCGGTGGAGGAAATGGGACGGCTGGCAAGGCTCGAGCAGGCCAGACGGGCCCTGTCCGAGAACGGTACCTCGGTGCTCCGTGCCGCCGCCGAGACGTTGGCTATGGCCAAGGAACGCCAGGCCGCCAAGGAGGCCGCTCCCGTGGACAGTATCCACATGATCCTTGCGGGCAAGAGAAAACGCCTGAAGGAGGACGCGGATAACAATTCGTAAACATTAAGTTTAACAATAAATCAACTGTTAAGTTTCCCGTGGGACGGGACAGAAAGGAAGCATGGAAACATGGAAAAGAAGCATGTAAACGTCGAGGAGATCGACGAGACGACGAGCAAGGCCGCCGCCAAGGCCGAGGCCGAGAAGGCCGCCAAGATGAACGATCTGGTAACCAAGGGCAAGAAGGGCAAGCTCTCCGAGAGCGATCTGGACGCGGTCCTGGAGGAGAACGACTACGACATTGACTCCCTGGACAAGCTCTACGAGTCTCTGGAGGACAACGGCATCCCGCTCCCTGAGCTGTCGGGCACCGAGATGAGCGAGATCGAGAACGAGGTGGAGCAGTTCGGCAACAGCGAGAATATGCAGCGCATCCTGGAGCAGGAGGGCCTGGTAGACGACCCCGTCCGCCTCTACCTCAAGGAGATCGGCCGCGTGCCCCTGCTCACCTCCGAGCGCGAGCACGAGCTGGCCGAGCGCATGGCTGAGGGTGACATTGAGGCCAAGAAGGCCCTGGTGGAGGCCAACCTGCGCCTGGTCGTCTCCATCGCCAAGCGTTACGTGGGCCGCGGTATGTTCTTCCTCGACCTGATCCAGGAGGGTAACCTGGGTCTGATGAAGGCCGTGGACAAGTTCGACTACACCAAGGGCTACAAGTTCTCCACCTACGCCACCTGGTGGATCCGCCAGGCCATTACCCGCGCCATCGCGGACCAGGCCAGAACCATTCGTATCCCCGTTCACATGGTGGAGACCATCCATAAGGTGTCCCGCTACTCCCGCCAGCTCCTCCAGGAGTACGGCCGTGAGGCTACCGCCGAGGAGATCGGCGAGAAGATGGGCATGAGTCCCGAGAAGGTCCGCGAGATCATGAAGATCGCACAGGATCACGTCTCCCTCGAGACCCCCATCGGCGAGGAGGAGGACAGCCACCTGGGCGACTTTATCCCCGACGACGACGCCCCCGCCCCTGCCGAGGCTGCCAGCTTCACCCGGATGAAGGAGCAGCTGCTGGACTCTGACCGCGAGATGAAGCTGGCCGAGAAGATGTCCCATTGCGACGAGCAGGCCAAGAACGAGCTGGTCGAGGCCAACCTGCGCCTTGTCGTGTCGAT
>JAFULU010000268.1 GCA_017483125.1 Clostridia bacterium | reverse complement strand
GCGGTTTCCTCAATGAGCCTTCCCTTGGGGGAAGGTGGCACCCGCAAACGGCGGGTGACGGATGAGGGGAAGGGGGCGGTTCTCATCTTGTTATACCGATAAACTGCAATTTACCGCTTCTCCCTCACCAGCATCCCCGTATAGATGGGCACCCCGAAGCGGTCGGCGAAGAATTGACACTTACAGAGGAATGCGTAGTAGATATTCAACCCACAGCCCCGGAGGGTCTCGAAGTTGCCCTGGCCCTTGGCGAGGATGAGGTCGGCCTCGGTGATGGCGGTGCGGGCCTCTGGGGAGATACGGGTGAGGTCGGTGCCCGCCAGGCGGTCGCCGTTGCCCAGAACGGTGATGCCCTCCATGCGGTCAAGGCCCACCTGGATCGCGTCCTCCATGGTGGCGTCGTTGAGGACCTCGCCGCCGCGGACCAGGACGGTGATATGCAGAGAGGGGTAGAGGCGGTGAATGGTCTCGGCCAGCAGCTGATCCATGACGATCTCCCCGCAGTTGTCGGTGAGGAGCACCAGGCGGCGGGCGGCGGCCAGGTCGGCGGTCAGGTCGTTGTAGGCGGGGAGATCGGGGGAGATGCGGTTAGGGGACTCATCCAGCAGAGCGCGGAGCTTTGCCTCATCCACCGAGTCCATGGCGCCGAAGTCGATGAAGTTCCCCGTCATGGCGTAGCCCAGGGCGGTGCGGAGGGGGTCGGGGGAGGCTTCTATGCGGTGGGGCAGGCTCTCGGCGGCGGTGTTAATCATGAGGGTGTTGAAGTGGGATTTGAGGGCTTTGTAGTCCTGCTCCACTTCATTCTCGGCCTCCCCGAAAACCTCGCGGCGGATATCGGTAATGGACTCCATGATGGCGGGGCCTCCCGTGCGGTCGGGGAGGGCGGCCATCATCTGTCCCAGACGGCGCATATAGGTCAGCACCTGCTCCCGGGGAGCGGCGGCGGGGTAGCGGTCGATCTGCTTCTTGATGAGGCAGGACACGCAGGCGGGGTGGAGGACGGGGGTGTAGGGGGTGGGCATGGTGGGGTCTCCTTCAAATAGTACGGTCGGGCGCGGATCAGGCCTCGGTGAGCTTTCCGTCCCGCACCTTGATCGCAAAGCTACCGCGCAGATCCGCGGAGGAGGCACCTACCGAGACGGTGTAGTCCCCGTTATGCATACCGAGGGTCATCTTGCGGTCGTAGTAGCAGAAGGCCTCGGAAAGTACGGTGAGGGTGACGGTAACGGTCTCACCAGCCTTGACCTCGGTGCGGCGGTAGGCCTTCAGCTCCAGGCGGGGCATGACCACGTCGCAGTTTGTGCCCGTGAGGTAGACCTGCACCACCTCGGCGCCGTCCATATCTCCCGTGTTGGTGAGATTCAGGGACAGGGTGAGGCTGTCGGCGGCGGCGGTGTGGGTGATCCCGCCCATCTCAAAGGTGGTATAGCTGAGGCCGTAGCCGAAGGGGTAGAGGGGGGAGCCGTCGTTCTCCACGTAGCCGTAGCCGCGGCCCGAGGGCTTGGCGGCGTAGTACAGGGGGAGCTGGCCCACGCTTCTGGGGAAGGTGATGGGGAGCTTGGCCGAGGGGTTGACCTCACCGAAAAGGATCTCGGTGATGGCCTGCGCGCCCTGCTCGCCGGGATACCACGCCTCCAGAACCGCGCCGCAGTCCTCCAGCCATGCGGTCATATCCACGGGGGAGCCGTTGAGGAGGATGACGGTGGAGTTCTTGTTGGCGGCGGTCATACGACGGATGCTATCCTCCTGGTCGGTCTTGATCTCGATTTCAAACTTGCCCACGATGATGGCGCTCTCGTCGGCCTGGGCCTTGCGGGTCACGCCGGGGAGGCGGATATCCGAACGGTCCATGCCCTCGCCCTCCACCACGGCGGTCAGGTACAGGGCGGCGTCGCATTCGGCGGCTACGGTGTCAATGTCCTCATCCTCGGCATAGATCACCTCGGCGTAGCCCTCCAGATACTGGCGGAGGTATTCCAGCGGAGTCTTGGCGTCGGGTGCCTCCCAAAGACGCTTGAAGGGGCCCGAATAGTTCTCGCCCACGGGAAGCTTGTTGGCTCCCGCGCCGAAGACGGCCAGCTTCTTGATGCCGTCCTTGCGCAGAGGCAGGGTCCCGTCGTTCTTCAAAAGGATGATGGAGCGGCGGGCGGACTCCAAGGCCAACTGCTTATGGGCGTCGCACCGCACCAGGGCGTTGGCGGCGGCGGGGTCAGCGAAGGGGTGATCCATGAGGCCGATGACGAACTTGGCGGTCAGCACCCGCAAAACGGCGCGGTCCAGGTCCTCCTCGGTGATGAGGCCTTCGTCATAGGCCTTGCGGAGCTTTTCATAGCAGGAGTGGGGGAGGTTGACGTCCAGACCCGCCTTGAGGCAGACGGCCTCGGCCCTATGGTAGCTGTCCACCAGCTTATGGGCCTCGTGGACACCCTCCACGCCCCAGTAGTCCGAAACCACGAAGCCCTCAAAGCCCCATTCGTCCCGCAAAATCTCGGTGAGCAGTCTGTCATTGGCCGAGCAGGGAACGCCCTCCCAGCTGTTGTAGGCCGCCATGACCGACAGGGCCCCGCCCTCCTTGAAGCACTTCTCAAAGGGTCTCAGCCAGACCTCTCGCATGGCGCGCTCGGAGGAATTGGAGTAGTTGGAGTCACGGCCTCCGTCGGAGTAGTTATCAGCGTAGTGCTTGGGGGTGGCGATGACGCCGTTCTTTTGCAGACCGCGGCAAACAGCCACGCCCGTATTGGAGGACAGGAGCACGTCCTCGCCGAAGGTCTCCACGGTACGGCCCCAGCGGCAGTCGCGGGAGATATTGACCACGGGGGTTAGGGCTTGGCGCACACCCACGGCGGCACACTCCTTACCGATGACGTCGGCGATACGCTCCACCATATCGTCGTCAAACATGGAGGCCATGGCGATGGGCTGGGGGAAGCAGGTGGCCATGCCCCACTGGGCTCCGTGGAGGGCCTCACCGTGTTCCAGAGGGGGGACAGGGTGGGGGTGGGCCTCCATGGTGAGCTTGACGTCGCGGTTGATGCGCTCGGCCACCTCGGCGGGGGTGGCGGGGTCGGGACGGTCAAAGTGCATGAAGTGGCCGGGGTTGCGGTAGTTTCCTTCCTTATGGTTGCGCTTATCCTCATAGTCCTCCTTTACGTCCCAGACCATCTGGGCGGAGAGCTGGTACATTTTTTCCTCAAGGGTCAAAGTCTTCAGAAGCGCCTCAGCGCGGGCGCGGGGGGTAGCAGAGTTCACGGTTGATTTCCTCCGATTTGGTAGTATGTATACATGGGCATTATACCATAAGCAAGGTTAAATGTCAAGAGAAATCGGGGGTTATCGGGGGATTCGTACGAATGCAAGCTTTCAAAAGGAAACGGGATTCGTATCAAGCAAAAAGAGCCGCCCCGAAGAGACGGCTCTTTCTGTTTGTTACAGTCCTCCCGCGTCGGGGACGGCCAGGACGGTGAGCTGACCGCTGACCGTGGTGACCCGATAGAGGGAGGTGACGTCGCGGCCCTCGGCATCCAGGATCTTATAGCTGCTGACGACATTGGCCGAGCTGCCGATCTCGGTTTGGGTGCCCGAGGCCGTGGCGATGAGGGTATGCCCCGCCGCCAGACTGCCCTTGGTGATATACACCGTGGGGTTGGTCAGGGCCTCGCCGTCATAGATGCGGGTCTCGGAGGCGGCGGTGAGCTGGAGGGCGCGGGGGGTGACGGTGAGGACGGGGGTCTCCTCCATGCCGTCAGGCAGGGTGAAGATCAGGTCGTAATTGGATGTGACGTCCTCACCGTTTCGGGTAAGGGTATAGGCGGCGTAGGCGGCGGCGTGGCGGTTGAGGGCCGAGAGGGAGACCACGCCCACCTTGTCGGCGGGGATCGTGACCGCGAGGGTCAGGGTCACGCCGTCGGGGAGGGTGATGACGGTATAGTCGCCGTCTCCCCAGACTGCGGGGGTGCCGTCGTAGGTCTTGGTGATGGGGTAGAGCATGACCTCCACGGCGGCGGGGGTCACCACCAGCAGGCCGCTTTCCTTGAGGAGGCGGAAGCTATCCGTGACGTCGGTGCCGTTGGGATCGTAGAGGGTGAAACGACTGACCACGCTGGCGCTCTCGCCCACCTCCAGGCGGGTGCCCGACACGGCGGCCTTGTAGGTATAGCCCAGAGCCAGCAGGGCCTCCAGCTCGGGGGTCAGCACCAGCTCGCCCGTGGCGGTGAGGTAGGTACCGGCGTAGGTCTTATGGGCAAAGGCGGGGATGAGGGTGAGGGTGGGTCTGTCCTCGGGGGGGATCACGGGAGGATCATCGGGGTCTATGGGCGGGTCTACGGGAGGCACTACGGGGGGATCCACGGGGGTATCCGCCGAGCCCGTGACCTCCACCTGGATCCAGCCCAGACCCTCCACGTAGACCTCCACCCAGGCGTGGCCGGGAGAGGTAACGTCATTCCACGCGCCCGCGGTGACCTCCATCATGAAGCCCGTGGTGTAGCGGGCGGGGATGCCCAGGGCACGGTAGAGGAGGGTGGCGGCGGTGGCGTAGTGGACGCAGACTCCCTCGCGGTAGTCGCGGAGGAAGGCAATGGCCACGTTGGGCTCGGTGTCCAGGGCGGGGTCGTAGTTCAGGTTATAGCGGGCGGAGGAGCGGATGAACTCTGCCACCTGTCCGATCACGGCGGGGTCGGCGGGGTCAAAGCCCCGTGCCTCGATGACCGACTCCATGAAGGCGCGGGTCTCGCCGTCCAGCGTGAGGTAGTGCTTCTCCACAAAGGCGCGGTAGGTCTTCTCGGTGCTTGCGTAGTTGCCCAGCACCAAGGGACGGAGGTAGGAGGGGAGCTTATAGAACTGCTCCAGCAAAAGCAGGGTATTCTCCACGGGGTAGTAGGTGACGGTATAGCTGTCGCGGAGGGTGGCTGTATAGTCGGTGTCACTGCCCACGGAGGGGTTGGAGCTGTTGATCTCGGTGTAGTAGGGGAGCATGAAGATCTTCATGCCCGAGAAGCGCAGGGTGGCGGTGCCCGTCAGGCCGAGGGTCTTGAGGGCGGCGGCGGGGAGGAGGTTGGGGGTATAGCCGCCCGGGAGGCTACCGGTGTAGGGGGTGGCGGCGTTCCAGCCCCGGCCGTTATAGTCCCCGTAGGAGGTCATGCGGAGGTAGACCTGTCCGTTTCTGTCGGAGTAGACCCGACCGAAGGTGGCTCCCTCCGAGAGCTCGTCGGTGACGGTCAGCACACCTGTGCGGAGCTCCACCGTAAACAGATGGGTGACGTCGTTGCCCTCACCGTCGCGGACCGTGACGGTGGCGGTATTGGGGGTACTGCCCGGGCGGGTGATGAGACCCGTGACGTCGGCAAACACGGCATAGCCCTTGGGAAGGGCGTCTCCCGTAGTCTCCACGGCGTATTCACGGCAGTAGAGGGGGAGGCCGTCGAAGGGCTTTTCGGCACTGCCCGTGGTGACGGTGATGACGGTATTGTGCTTGACGGTGAGGGTGCCTTCGGTGACCGAGACCAGCGTATAGTTGGCGGTCACGTCCTGTCCCGCGCTGTTGTGGACCCCGAAGGTCTCGGGATAGCAGGTATTGGGGGATCGGCCGATCTCGGTCTGCTGACCGCTGACCACCATGAACAGCTCGTCTCCCTCTACCAGCGGCATGGAGTCGGGGGCGAGGGTGAGGGTATAGGCGGTGAGGGGGGTGCCGTCATAGATCTTCTCGGCGGTGGCGGTGACCACCGACACGGGGCGGGGATGCACCGTCAGGAGTCCCTTGTAGAAGGTCACATCGTAGTTCTTGCGGACGTCCTTGCCCATAGCATCCTTGATGGTCAGGGTGGACTGCTCAATGGAGCTCTCTCCCGCGTAGACGCTCTTGGGTCTGGCGGTCACGGTATGGCCCTGGGCGGGGGAGGTGCCGTTCAAAAAGTCGATACGGTACTCGTCTTCGCCAAAGTGCTTGCCGTCGTAGATCTTTTCGCCGTTGAGCTGGATATGCAGGGGGCGTTTCTCAATGGTGACGGTGCCCTCGTAGCGGGTGATCTCGTAGTTTTGGGTAACGTAGACCCCTGTGCGGGTGTCATAGACCGACACGGCGGGATCGTTGATGTAGGTGCCCGCGTCGGTGAAGAGGAGCATATCCGTGTCCTTGACCTGCAGGGTATGGCGGGAGGTGGCCAGGGTGTAGGGGGAGGTGGTATCCAGGCGCACCGAGATGGCGGTATGGGGCTTGCCGTCGTAGAGGAAGCTGTCCGACAGCACCCGTACGGTGATGGGACGCTTGGTGACGGTCAGATCTCCGTACTCGTAGGTGATCTTATAGTTGTGGGTCACGTCCCGTCCGTCGTTCATGATGCGGAGGATGACGCGGTTCTTGACCGTGCCCGCGTTGAGGATGGCTCCGTCGGCCGAGGCGATCTCGGCGGTATGGCCTTCGACAAGGGTGCCCACGGTGACCGTAAAGGCGGTCTCCCCCCTATGCTCTTCGGCGTCGTACATCCACTGTGCCGAGGGGGTGGTGACGGTAAGGGGACGGGGAAGGACCTGCAGAGTCCCCTCGTTATAGGTAACGTCGTAGAATCGGGAGACGTCCTCCCCCGTTTTCTTATCGTAGATACGGGTCAGGCTTCGCTCCACGGTGTTGATAGCACTCCCCACCTCGGTGATGGACACGTCGGTCAGAGTCACGGACAGCTCGTGGCCGTACAGGAGGGAGCCCGACGAGAGGCTCCAGATGTTCTGCCGCAGGGGGGTGCCGTCATAGACCTTGGTTCCGCTGTGGGTCATGACCGTCAGGGGTCTGGGGTTGACGGTGAGGGTACCGTCGGTGACCGTGATGTCGTAGTTGTGGGTGACGTCCTTACCCTTCTCGTCGGTGACGCGGGCGGAGTTTTGGACATAGGTATGGGGAACCGAGCCAAAGGTCACCTCGCCCTCGGTCTCCAGGGTCAGGGTATGGCCCTTGGGGAGGTAGAGGGGGCCCTTCACCGTAAATTTCCCGCCCTTCAGGGGGGTGGCGTCGTAAATCTTTTCGCTGTCGTTCAGCTTTACCGACAGGGGGCGGGGGGTGATCTCCAACGTGCCAAAGGTATAGCCCGTGATGTTGTAGTTGGAGGTGATGTTCTTGCCGTCCCGCCAGAATTCCACCTGCAGGTGGTTAGTGGAGGTGCCCACGTCGCGGCGGGTGGTGGCATTCACCGCGCGGTACTCGTCGCCCACCCCGTTCTCCACGGTGACGTGGGGGTAGGACTGGTCGGTGCCGTCATAGACCAGGGAGCCGCTTTCGGTGTGTATCGTGACGGAACGGGGAGTGACGGTGAGGGTGCCCTCCTTGACGAAGACCGAGTAGTTGTGGGTCTCCTCCACTCCTCTGCGGTTCAGCACCGCGAAGGTGAGGATATTGGGGGCGGTGCCCACGTCCAGAATGGTGGAGGCGGTCTGTACCTCCAGGCGGTGGCCGCTGACCAGGGGCGTGCTTTGATCCACGAAGTACTGGCGGTAGTCCAGGGGTTGGCCCGCATAGGTGAAGGAGCTGCTGCCCGCCTGCACGATGAGGGGGCGTTTCTCCACCGTGAGCTTACCCGACTTGACCGTGATGCTGTAGAAGTCGGTGACGTCCCGTCCCGCGGCGTTGAAGACGCGGAGGTCGGGGGTATTGGTCTTGGTGCCCGCGTCGATGAGAGTATCGCGGAAGATCGCCACCAGGTTGTCGCCGTTCAGGAGTGTCCCGCCTGTGATCTCGTAGCCGTCGTAGGACAGGGCGGTATCGTCGTAGACCTTGGAGGCGTTCTGCACTGTAACCGTCAGGGGGCGGGGCCTGAAGCTGACCGTCACCCGCTCGGGGCGGGCCACGGTGTAGCAGGAGAGGCGGTCGTTGCCCTTCTTGTCGGTGACGCGGAGGGTGGACAGGTTGGGGTAGGCGGTGGTGGTGGCGGAGGTCGGGTCAGTAAGGACCACGTCGCAGGCGGCCTTGTCCCCCTTGGCCAGTCCCACGGCCTTGACCACGGGAGTATCTCCGTAGGCGGGGTTGGTGTTGGTGAGGGTGAGGGTCAGCTCACGGGGGAGGACGGTGACGGTATGGGTCTCGGTGTAGGTCTTTCCGCCGAAGGAGGTCTTCCCGTAGGCGCGGACCGAATAGGTGCCCGGGAATACGGGCTTGCCCTCTATCCAGCTGTTGCTTCCCTCGGCTTTATGCTCGTAGTGGGTCTTGGACAGGACGAAGCCCGCGCGGAAGGGGAATCTGTCCCCGTAGGTAACCTCGGCGGGGCAGTCGGATTCCAGCACGAGAAGCCCCCGTGTCATGACCATGACCGAGGCGGTCAGGATCACGGCCACAAGGGCGATGAGGATGATGAAGCGGCGGGCGTACAGCTTACCAAGCAGGCCCGCGACGCGTTTCACCTTCTCGCGGTAGGCGTCGTACTGCATAGGATCTCCGTTTCGTAGGGGGGATTTTGGGGGTGGCGTAGGGTTCACGCCCGCAGGGGATATCGCGCCCAGCGGGCATGACGGGGTTTACGGTGCGGTCACTTTCAGGGTTCCCGCCACCGTCTCGATGGCGTAGCTCCCCGTGACGTCCTCGCCGTCCTTGTTGCGGATGATAATGGAGGTGACGGTGTTCTCGGACTTACCCACACGGGTCTGGGAGCCCTCCACGGTGTAGCTGTCGACGTAGTCTCCCTCGGCCAAAGTGCCGCCTGTAATGGTGATGCCGTCGGCGGTGAGGGGGGTGCCGTCGTAGGTCTTTTCGCCGTCGTTGGCCTTGACCGTCAGGGCGGCGGGGGTGACGGTATGGGTGCCGTAGCCCTTATGGATGATGAAGTAATGGTTACGGCCCATGAGCTTGCCGTTTCCGCTGTCGTACCAGAGGATGACGGTGTAGTCGGCGTAGCCCGTACCCGCTTGGGTCTGGCCGTCCTTCGCGGGTTGAAATTCCACGCTGTAGCCCTCGGGGAGGGTACCCGCCGTCAGGTAGGCGTTGGTGAGGGTAAGGGGGGTGCCGTCGTAGACCTTCTCGGCGGAGTCGCTCATGAACCACAGCTCCTCCAGGTAGACCGTGAGGGTACCCGGCTTTACGGTGATGTCAAACTCCTTGGTGACGTCCTTGCCTTGGGGGTCGTAAATGGTCACCGAGGAAATATCGGTGCGGCTGACACCGCAGGTACCGCGGCGGCCCGAGACCTCGGCCTTATAGGTGTAGCCCTGGGCGGCGTAGGTCTCAAAGCCCTCCAGAAGGCCGTTGTGGCTGACGGTGGTGCCATCGTAGCGGACCACCAGCTCTACGGGCTTGAGGGTGACGGCTTTGACCGTGGCGGGATCGTACTCGGCCACGTCCACCGAGATCCAGCCGATGCCCTCGATGTAGATCTCCACCCACGCGTAGGCCTGATTGCCCGTGATCCTGGCGGATCGGTCCGCCTCCACCTCGGCGAGGTAGCCCACGGTATAGCGGGCGGGGATGCCCAGGGTACGGTAGATGAGGGTGGCGGCGGCGGCGAAGTGGCGGGCGGTGCCCTCACGGTAGGCCCCCATGAAGGCAAGGACGGCGTTCTCCTCGTCGTGGAGGGCGGTGTCGTGGTAGGGAGTCAGGGTGTAGTGGGCCCGCAGGTAGGCGGCTACGGCGGGGATGGCCTCGGCGGGGGACATGGAGTCCCAGCCCTGCTCCTCGCTGACGAGGGCGAGGTAGGCGGCGGTGTCGGGGTCCACCGTGAGGAAGGTATCTCTTGCGTAGGCGGTATAGTCGGTGTAGAGAGCGGAATTGATCTCGGCGGGGACAAAGCCGGGGGCCTGGCTGTAGTAGTCCATTTCGTAGGACTTCACGCCGTTGCCCGTGACGCGGTTATCCCCTGCTACGACCGAGCCGGCGGGGTCGTTGTCGGGGCTGATGTAGTAGGGGGCGGCGTAGGTGCCTCCCGGGGTCTGCACCCGCAAGAGGTGACGGGTGGCGGTGCTGTAGGAGGTGATGTAGAGGCCCGTAAGGTAAGCGGCGGAGTAGCCGTAGACGGTGGGCTCCTCTCCCTTGACTCCGTTGAAGCCTTGGCCCGTATAGTCCCCGAAGCTCTTGAGCTTGAGGAGCAGGCGGCCATTATGATCCGCGGTGACGGTGAGGACGGTGCTGTCCCACATGGAGGAGGGGATGCCGCTCATGGGGGCAAAGCCTCCCTTGGTGCCCGCCATGAGGTCGCCCCAGGTTGCGGGGTCGGTATCGGGCTCCACGGGGGGCAGGGTCTGGTCACCGCCCGTGCCGGGGGTGGTTTCGGTTTCGGTGCCCGTACCGGGGGGATCGGTGGGATCACCGCCCGGGGTACCGCCCGAGGGTGTACCCGTGACCTCCACGGGCACCCAGCCGAAATCTTTCTCGTAGACCTCCACCCAGGCGTGGGCGTCCATGCCCTTGACGGCGGTGGTCTCCCCTGCCTCCACGTCGGCCAAAAAGCCCACGGTATAGCGGGCGGGGATGCCGAGGGCGCGGTAGAGGAGGGTGGCGGCGGTGGCGTAGTGGCGGCAGACGCCCTCCTTGTAGGCACCCAGGAAGGCCAGGGCTACGTTGGGCTCTTGATCCAGATTCTGATTATAGGCAAGGTTATAGTCGGCGGCGTTTTGGATGTAGGTTGCCACCTTCTGCACAATATCGGGGTCGGCGGGGTCAAAGCCCTGCTCCTCGATGATGAGCTTCATGTAGGCCATGGTGGTTTCGTCCACGTAGAGGTAGGACTTGGCCACGAACTCGTTGTAGGCCTGCACGTATTTTTGGGTGGAGCTGCTGGCCCACTTGGGGAGCGTATGGCTTCCGTAGGGGCGGTAGTAGAGGGTATAGGGCTGATCGGTGGCACCCGTGGCTCTCACGTCGCTGGTCTGGAACTGGTCACGGCTTACGGCATCCGCGACGTAGTAGGGCATGACGCGGACGTCCATTTTGGGGGTGACGGTGAGGGGGTAGCCCTGAAAGGCGGTGACCTCGCTCATGAGGAGGTAGGGGATATAGTTGGCGTACAGCTCACCGCCGAAGGTTTCGGCAAAGGCCTGCGCCTCGGTCCAACTCTGCCCCGTGAAGCTGCCGAAGGACTGCATTTTGAGGTAGAGGGTATCGCTGTGCTCGGCGTAGATCTCCATGACGGTGAGCTGGGAGGCCACGCCTGCGGCCAGGGCGCCGGGGGGCATACCCAATCCGCCGTCCATACCCGCCAGCAGGTCGCCCAGATCCTCGGGGCCGAAGGGGAGATCATCGGGGCCAAAGGGCAGGTCGCCCCAGTCCTCGGGGAGGGTGTCCCACTCGGGGGGGAGGGTTTCCCAGTCCTCGGGGAGGGTGGGGAGCTCGAAGTCGGGGTCGGTCTCAAGTGTGGGGGGCAGGGTGGGCCACTCAAAGCCGCTCTCCCACTCGGGGAGGGAGACCTCGGGCTCGGGGGGGAGGGTATCATCGGGGTCGCGGGTGAAATCGCCGGGGTCGAGGGAATCCAGAATGTCCCCGATGTCAAAGCTTCCCTCGGGGAAGAAGGGGCGGAAGTGGGGGTCGCCGCTCTCGGCGGGGGTGCCCTCGGCTACGGTGCCTCCGATGACGGCCACGGCCAGAATGAGGGCAAGGGACAGGGTGACCGCGACCAGAGCGATGCAGAGGATGCGGACAAGTTTATTGCGTGTCATGGCAGTTGCCGTCCTTTCTGAAGAATGGTGGGAATCTTACGCGTTGCGGCGGAGTCTTTGGATGGCCTCCTTACAGGCGGTCATACGGTCGGTACCGAAGAGCTCGTCGAGGTAGTTCAGAAGCCCCTCGGCGGCTCCGCGGAGGTAGATGGGGTTCTGGGTCTCCAGCTTGCGGATGACCTTTTTGGCCAGGATATCGTCCAGAGCCACCAGCTCGTCGCCTCCGCAGGCGATGAAGACGGGGATATAGGTGTTGATCTGCTTCATGATGCGGTTACCGAAGGTGATGTGGAAGTGCTCAATGAGGTAGGTATCCAGCATCTGGAGTCTCTGGCGGTTGCGGCTGCTGACGGCGTACTCGGCGGTGGCGGACTCGGCCAATCTGGCGAAATGATCCGCCGAAATGGGGCAGGGCGCAGTTTTGGGGGCCACGAAGCGTTCGCTCTTGCGGTCCAGATCCAGCACCATGGCGCGGTCGTAGACCTTATCCGAGATGGCGAAGGTGGAGTCGTCGTT
>JAFULU010000267.1 GCA_017483125.1 Clostridia bacterium | reverse complement strand
CCGTGTCGGTAGCTTACACCAACCGCTACCTCTCTTTGGACCGTGCCGTGGCATCCTCTCCGTCAATGCCTTTGATACAGATAATTATAACACAACTTTGTTTGTTTGTCAATTATTTTATTTGGGTAAAACCACGCAAAATTTCCTGTCATGACAAGTAACTTTTTGTAGTATTTCACACCTTCCCGCCCTTACAGCTTGTTGCGCTGGATCTTGCCGCTGATGGTCTTGGGCAGCTCGTCGCGGAACACCACGATACGAGGGTACTTGTAGGGAGCGGTGTTCTTCTTGACGTAGTTCTGGATCTCCTTCTTCAGCTCCTCGGTGGGCTCGGTACCCTTCACGAGGACGACGGAAGCCTTGACCACCTGGCCGCGGACCTCATCGGGCTCGGCAGACACGCCGCACTCCAGGACGTAGGGCAGCTCCATGATGACAGACTCGATCTCGAAGGGCCCGATGCGGTAGCCCGAGGACTTGATGACGTCGTCCACGCGACCCACGTACCAGTAGAAGCCGTCCTCATCGCACCAGGCGGTGTCGCCGGTGTGGTAGTAGCCGTCGTGAAGCACCTCGTCGGTCTTCTCCTGGTTGCGGTAGTAGCCCAGGAAGAGGCCGCAGGGGGCCTTGTCGCCCACCTTGATGACGATCTCACCCGTCTCACCGTCGGGGACGGGATTGCCGTCGGGATCCACCAGCATCATGTCGTACAGAGGCGAGGGCTTACCCATGGAGCCCACCTTGTGGGGATTGCCCATGAGGTTGGCGATGGACAGGGTGGTCTCGGTCTGACCGAAGCCCTCCTTGATCTGGAGGCCCGTAGCCTTCTCGAACTGGCGGTAGACCTCGGGGTTGAGGGCCTCGCCCGCGGTGGTCATGTGACGGACAGAGGAGAAATCGTACTTGGAGATGTCCTCCTTGATCATCATGCGGAGCATGGTGGGAGGCGCGCAGAAGGTGGTGATCTGGTACTTGGCGAACATGGGGAGGATCACCGAGGCGTCGAAGCGGTCGAAGTCGTAGGTGAAGACCGCGCCCTCGGCCAGCCACTGACCGTAGAGCTTTCCCCACAGAGCCTTACCCCAGCCCGTATCCGAGATGGTGAAGTGGAGACCGTCCTCGCTCACACCGTGCCAGTACTTGGCGGTGATGTAGTGGCCCAGGGCGTACTTGTAGCTGTGGGCGGCGATCTTGGGGTAGCCCGTGGTGCCCGAGGTGAAGAACATGATCATGGGATCGTCACCGCAGGGGGTGTCGTCGCCGCGGTAGAAGTGAGCGGAGTAGAGGGGGAACTCCTTGTCGAAGTTGCGCCAGCCCTCGCGGTCGCCCCCCACCAGGATCTTGGTCTTGAGGGAGGGAGAATCGACCTCGGCCAGCTCCACCTGTCGGGCTACGTCACCGTCGGCGGTGCAGACGATGGCGGACACCTCGGCGGCGTTGAAGCGGTACTCCAGATCGTGCTTGACCAGCTGGTTGGTGGCGGGGATGGCAATGGCGCCCAGCTTATGAAGACCCAGGATGGCGAACCAGAACTGGTAGTGGCGCTTCAGCACCAGCATGACGCGGTCGCCCTTTTGGATGCCCAGGGACTTGAAGTAGTTGGCGGCCTGGTTCGAGGCGCGCTTCATATCGTTGAAGGTAAAGCGGCGCTCCACCATGTCGCGGGAGATGTGGAGCATGGCCAGCTTGTTGGGATCCCGCTTGGCGAGGGCGTCCACCACGTCAAAGGCGAAGTTGAACTGATCCTCGTTCTTGAAGGAGATCTTCTGCAGGGCTCCGTTCTCGTCCACCACAGTGTCGATGAAGGGAGTGGTGACGGTCTCGGTGGCGGGGAGCGCCTCGGTGTGGACCTGGCGCAGAGTCTCCTGCACCAGCTCGGCGGACAGGGTGCTCTCACCCGGGAGCACCACCGCCATGAAGAGACAGTCCTGGCCGTCCACGGCGATCATACCGTGGGGGGTGGAGGAATTGTAGTAGATGCTGTCCCCCGCCTCCAGGTACTCCACGTTGGAGCCGACCTGGACCTTCAGCTTACCCTCCAGCACGAAGTCAAACTCCTGGCCCGCGTGCTTGACCAGATGGATGGGCTTGTTCTGCAGCTCGGGATCGTACTCGTAGCGGACGCGGTAGGGCTCGGCGATCTTCTTGCGGAAGAGGGGGGCCACCGACATGATGCTGATGCCCGCCTCCTTGGCGGTCTCCTGGCCTTCGCCCTTGCGGGTAACGGTGTAGGAGGACAGATGGGCGGAGCGACCCTCCAGAAGATCGGTAATGCCAATGCCAAAGGCCTGGGCGCACTTGTGGATGAAGGTGAAGGGGAAGTCCAGCTCACCCGCCTCGTAGGCCACGTAAGCGGCGTTGCTGACCTCGGTCTTCTCGGCCATCTCGGCTACGGTGAAGCCGCAGATGTCACGCATCTCGCGGATACGGATCGCGACCTCTTGAAGCTTCGCCCGGTCGTTCGCTCGGGCATTGGCCGAAGCGGCGACCGTATCTACGGCATTCGTTCTTGTTTCTTTTGCCATGGTAGGGTCCTCCTTGGGATTGTTTACGAACAAAAAAACACACCTGCCTCAAAACACTTTGAGACGGGTGCATAACACTCGCGGTACCACTCAAATTGCGGAAAAGCTTCCGCCACCTCTTCGGAATCCAATAATTCCTATGCTCTCACGCGGCATCCACGGGAGTCTCTACTTTCATCCATGGGACGGGTTCAAGTCCTCCGGCTCGGAAGGGATGGGTCTCTCAGGGGAATACCGTCTGCTCGCACCAACCGCCGACTCTCTGTACGCATCCGACCTTGACCGTCTTCGTCATAGCCTTTGTTTTTCTATTCGATTGGGCGTATTATAGCACAATTTCGTTGACTTGTCAATAGGTTTGCAGAAATTTTCACGGCAAATTTCCGCATTTTTTGAGGTTTTTCTCATTCCTCCCACTTCGTGGAAAAGCGCACCCCGCAAAAGCAGGGTGCGCGTGAGATTATATGGGAAAAGAGGCTTATTTCTTCCGCTTTCCGCAGGCCACGGCGGCGGCGATGGCAGTCAGCAGGACGCCCGCGGAGACGGTCAAGACCGAGCCGCAACCACTCTTGGGAGCCTCGGTGGGTGCCTCGGTAGGCGCTTCGGTGGGGGCTTCCGTGGGAGCCTCGGTGGGAGCTTCGGTCTCAGTGGGCACTTCCGTAGGCTCCTCGGTGGGCTGCTCGGTAGGCTCCTCCGTAGGCTCCTCGGTGGGAGCCTCGGTCTCCTCGGTGTAGCGTACCACCTTCTCAACAGTCAGGTAGTGGAGCAGCTTCTCGGCGTTGCCCGCGGCGGCCACGGCCAGGTATACGGTGAAGCTGTCTCCTTCCTCCTTCGAGAGATCAACGGTCAAGCCCTCAAAGCGGCCGTTTACGGCGGTGGGGAGCTTCATGTTGCCCTCATTGGTGGCCTTGTCCAGAATCTCCTGCTCGGCATCGGTGAAGGTGCCATCGGTGCATTCGTACCAATGGAGCTTGTCCACCGACCAGTAGTGCTTGCTCTGACCGCCGTTGACCTGGGCCCAGCCCGACAGCACCATCTTGCCGTCCTCGGTAAGCATCAGCTCGGGCAGGGTGGCGGGCTGAATGGCGGCGGCCTTCTGCTCGGCAGTCCAGGAGGAGGTGTAGGCGGGATCGCGGCGGCCGACGAGGTCGGTGTAGTCCACGCCGTTGATGTTCTCCACCTGCGCCATGTAGCCATAGGCGTAGGAGGGATCCACCTTCAGGTCGGCTCCGTCGGTGTCGGGAGGCTCGGGAGCCGAAAGGCCGATGCCGGGGAGGGTGTAGGTGGCGACGGCCTCGATGTTCTTGGGCTCCTCGTCCACGCCCTTGTAGACCACACCCATACCGTGAATGACGGCACGGATGCTATTGTTACCGTCCACGGCAGAGGAGCGGCGGACGTAGTTATCCCCCGACAGGGTCACCATGGTGGTGGAGCCGCCGCCGTCCATGAGGATGGCGGTGTGCAGACCCAGCTCCTTGCAGAGGGCGGGGAGGTTGGTCATCTTGCAGGCGTTGCGGGTACCGTCTACGGTGGCGGTGGTGGAGAGCATGATGACCTTCCCTTCCTTGGTCAGGCCCAGGATGGTGCAGGGGTAGTGGGTGTTGTTGCCGGGCTGACCCGTGGCGTTGCCCTTCTGCACGAGGGTGAAGAAGCCCGCCATGGCCTCGGTGACACCCGCCCAATCCGCCTTCTGGGTGGAGGTCATGAGGTCGTTGATGACGTTGGGGGTCAGGGTCACGCTGTCGCCCACCTTGAACTTGTCGGTGACGCGGGTGATGGCGGTGCCGCGGGCAGAGATGACCACGGTCTTATCGGTGATGGCGGGACGCTCGGCCTTGTCGCCGTTCTTGAAGATGGCAACCACCTTACCCTTGGTCTCCTTGCCGAGACGGAAGGCGGAGTCGGAGCACTCCAGATAGATCTCGTAGGCATCCTCAAAGGCAAAGGACTCGGTGCCGCAGCGCTGGTTGTAGAGGATGACCGAGTTGGGGGCGGGGAGGCGGTTGATGCCGTTTCCCGTGACGTTGACGTTGGTGGTGGTGTTCTTGATGGCGATATTGATGGTGGGCTGACCGATCATGGCGGTGCCGTCGGCCTTGATGGCGAAGACGGGTCCGCGGGAGGCACCCGTGCCCCGCTCCACGTTATCGTCACGGGCCAGGTTGTTCTCGTCGTCGATCTGGTGGGAGGCCCACACCTCACCCCCGATGATCATGGTGCCGCGGGAAACGCTGACGTGCTTGACCGAGGGGCCGGTGGCCTTCTTGCCATCGCCGTCGTAGTCGGTGTGGTGGACGATCCAGGGGTCGCCGTTGATGGCGGCGATGACGGTGCCGTCGCTGTGGGCATTGTTGTAGGCCACGGCGTTGTTGCCCATGGTATCCTTGGTCCAGGTGTACGCGCCGCCGTTGAGGACAGCCATGGTAAGCTTGTCCGACAGCTCCAGCTCCACTACGCTGACCAGTCCGTCGGCGGCGGTGCTGTAGGTAGAGCCCTTCTCCAGGAGGTACTGGGTCAGGGTGGCGCCCGTCTCCTTGCCGTCGATCATGATGGGGGCGGAGTCGGTCTTGACCGTACCCGTAAGAGTGGCGGGCGCGGCGGACACACCGAAGGAGCAGACCCCCGCCAGCATGGAGAGGCAGAGGAGGAGGGTGAGGATCCTTACAGAAAGTTTCATAACCGTATCCTTTCTCGGGTGAAATGGGGAGACCGCGCAAGTCGGAAAAGGGCTTGCGCGGTAATGCTTTTTTCGTTGATGATTGACTTATGCGAAGAAGCCGAGGATGACCCAGATGAGGAAGAAGACCACCGACATTCCCCCCAGAAAGATCAGCATGGGGCCGATCATGGAGCGGACGGCGGAGACGTAGGTCTGCCAGATGCTTCCCGCTCTGGTGGTGGGCTGGGGCTTCTGCTTCTTGTAGGAGGGCTGTACGGGACGGCGGAGGGGGGTATTGCCCCGCACCCCCGACATATCGGCTACGGTAGAGCCATCGTCCACGTAGGTGACCTTTTCCTTCTTCTTTTTGGGTTGCTGCTTGTCCTTACCCATAGTTCAGTTGACCTTGTGGCAGGCCACGAAGTGCCCGGGCTCGGCCTCGCGGTAGGCAGGGATCTCGGCACCGCACGCCTCGCAGGCCTCGGGGCAACGGGTATGGAAGCGGCACCCCGCGGGGGGATTGGCGGGAGAGGGGATATCCCCCTTCAGCACGATTCGCTCCATCTTCTTGTCGGGATCGGGGTTGGGGATGGCCGAGAAGAGGGCGCGGGTGTAGGGGTGGAGGGGGTTGCCGAAAATATCCTTCTTGGCACCGAACTCCACCATGTTGCCCAGGTACATGACGCCGATCTTGTCGGAAATGAACTTGACCACCGACAGGTCGTGGGAGATGAAAAGGTAGGTCAGGTTGCGCTCCTTCTGGAGCTTCTTCAGCAGGTTGATGATCTGGGCCTGGATGGACACGTCCAGAGCCGACACGGGCTCGTCGCAGACCACCAGCTTGGGGTTGACCGACAGAGCGCGGGCAATGCAGATTCTCTGTCGCTGACCGCCCGAAAACTCGTGGGGGTAGCGCTCGTAGTAGTAGTCGCGGAGACCGCACTGCTCCATGAGGTCAATGACGTAATCCTTGACTTCGCGGGCGGGGACGATCTTGTGGACCTTTACAGGCTCGGAAAGGATGTCGCCCACGGTAGCGCGGGGAGGCAGGGAGGAGTAGGGGTCCTGGAAGATGATCTGCATTTCGGTGCGCAGGGAGCGCATCTGGGTCTTGGAGTAGTCGGTGATGTCCTTGCCGTCGTAGATGATCTGTCCGCCGTTTGAGGGGTGGAGCTTGAGGATGGTACGGCCCAGGGTGGTCTTACCGCAGCCCGACTCGCCCACGATACCCAGAGTCTCGCCGGGGTAGAGATCGAAGGAGACGTTGTCCACGGCGATCAGCTCCTGCTGGACCTTACCCGTCAGGGACTTCTTGATGGGGAAGGCCTTGCGGAGATCCTTCACCGAAAGGAGGGGCTTGCGCTCATCGGCGGTCTCTACGGCTTCAGCCGTCATATTCTTGGTATCAGCCATGGCTCTCCTCCTCTCCGTACAGGTGACAGGACACGAAATGGGTGGGGCTGACCTGCACCATGCAGGGGTAGTCCCCGCTACACTTCTCTATGCAACGGTCGCAACGCTCCTTGAAGTAGCAGTGGTTGGGCATATTCACGGGATTGGGGACGTTGCCGGGGATGTTGAACAGGGTCTCGCTGTCGGAGTCCATGGTAGGCTTGGACTTCTGCAGACCGATGGTATAGGGATGGCGGGGATCGTGGAAGATCTCAGCCACGGTGCCCATCTCGATGACGCGGCCCGCGTACATGACCACCACGAAGTCGGCCATCTCGGCGATGACGCCCAGGTCGTGGGTGATGAGCAGGATGGAGCCGTCCATCTTGTCCTTCAGGTCGCGGAGCAGATCCAGGATCTGGGCCTGGATGGTCACGTCCAGAGCCGTGGTAGGCTCGTCGGCGATGATGAGGCGGGGGTTGCAGGCCAGAGCCATGGAGATCATGACGCGCTGGCGCATACCGCCCGACAGCTCGTGGGGGAAGGCCTTGTAGACTCGCTCGGGGGCGGCGATGCCCACCAGAGAGAGCATTTCCATGGAGCGGGCCTGGGCCATCTCCTTGGTGGCACCGGGAACGTGGATGAAGGTGACCTCATCCAGCTGGTCGCCGATGGTGAAGACGGGGTTGAGGGAGGTCATGGGCTCCTGGAAGATCATGGCGATCTGGCGGCCGCGGATGCGGTGGATCTCATGAATGGGCATGGAGGCGATGTCGAATACCTTATCCTCCATCTCGTAGAGGGGAGTACCGTACTGGTCCACCTCACCCGTGGGGATGATGTTGCCCTTGGCATCCCGCTTGAAGTCGTGGGAGTTGAAGCGGATGGCACCCGAGACGATCTGTCCCTGGGGCCCTTGGAGCAGCTGCATGACCGACATGGAGGTCACGCTCTTACCGCAGCCCGACTCGCCCACAACACCAACGGTGGCGTTCTTGGGGACGTTGAAGGAAACACCGTTGACGGCCTTGACCACGCCCTGATCCGTGAAGAAGTAGGTGTGGAGGTCGTCGATCTCCAGAATGTTGGCGGGATCCTTCATTTCGGTGGTGAACTCGGCTTCGTCGGCCCGTCTGTGCTTGCGCTTCTCCAAGGCGTTCATGATCTTGCGATTCTCCTTGGCAATGGCGCGGACCTCCTTACCCGAGAGGTAATGGGAGCTTTTCTTTTCTGCCATGGTATCACCTCCTCATCTTGGGGTCGAGGGCATCACGCAGGCCGTCGCCTACGAAGTTGAAGCCCAGCACCGCCAGAATGATGCAGAGTCCGGGAGGGCCCCAGACGTTGAAGAAGTTCTCCAGAATGTACTGATCCTCGGCCACGATGTTGATCATGGTACCCCACGCGGCGTAGGGAGCGCGGACACCCATGTTCAGGTAGGACAGGGAGGCCTCGTAGAGGATCATGCTACCCAGAGACAGGGTCATGGAGACGATGAGCTGGGGCATGACGTTGGGGACCAGGTGCTTGAAGATCTTGCGGGAGGTGGAGTAGCCCATGGCCTCGGCGGCCACCATGTACTCCTGCTCGCGGAGAGACAGGATCTGACCGCGGACCAGTCGCGCCGTTCCCGGCCAGGAGAACAGGGTCAGGTAGGCCATCAGATAGTAGATACGAAGCTGGGACGGGACTCCCATGGAATCCAGGAGAGTACCGATGATGAGCAGGATGGGGAAGCCGGGCAGGCACATGAGAATGTCGCAGATTCTCATGATGACGCCGTCCACGGCCCCGCCGAAGTAGCCCGAGATACCGCCCAGCACCACGCCGAAGATGGTGATGGCGAAGACGGCGATGAAGCTGACGGTCAGGGAGATGCGGCCGCCGTACATGAGACGGGTGAAGACGTCGCGCCCGTCCTTATCGGTGCCCAGAATGTGGTTCTTATCGGGCTTGGCCAGGGAGTTGATGGTCTTGTTGGTCTCCACCACCTGGTAGAAGGTGACCTCCTTGCCGTCCACCACCATGGTGATGGGCTGCTGGGTGTACTCCACCTTACCCGACTTGTCCTGGGTGGTCTCTCCCCACTGGGTGTAGACCACGGGGCCCAGCCAGCAGAAGAGGAACAGGGCCACGATCATGACAAGTCCCGCCACGCTCAGCTTGGAGCGGAAGAAGCGGCGCATGACCATGCGGGTGGGGGACATGAGGCGGACGTTCTTGTCCAGAGGCTCGTCCTCGTCGGGAGTCTGCGGAGCCTTGACCTCGGTCTCCTCGGCTACGGTCTCAAGGGATTGATTCTTATTTTCTTCCATAATATCAAACCTCCTTACCGTATCAGGTGAGCTTGACGCGGGGATCCACCACCGCGTACATCAGGTCGGCCAGCAGAACACCCAGCACGCTGAGGAGCGCCAGGAACATATTGTAGCCCATGATGAAGGGAATGTCGGCCACGATCATGGCCTTGTAGGCCACGTTACCGATACCGGGGAGGTCAAAGACCTGCTCGGTGATGATGGCACCCGAGAACAGGGAGGGCAGAAGCCCCGCCAGGGAGGTGACCAGCGGGATCAGGGTATTGCGGAAGGCGTGCTTGTAGACCACCTTGCCCTCACCCAGACCCTTGGCGCGGGCGGTACGGATGTAATCGGAGTTCATGACCTCCAGCATATTGGTACGGGTCATTCTCATGCGTCCGCCGATGGAGAGGATGACCACCGTCAGAACGGGGATGAACATATGCTTCAGGTAGTCCAGAAGCAGGGCAAAGCCCGTATAGGACTGGGAGGCGTCGGTCATACCCGAGGGCGGGAACAGACCGATCTTGTTGGCGAACAGGTCCTTGAGCACCTGTCCGAAGAAGAAGGCGGGGAGGGAGATACCGATCATGACCAGAATGGTGACGATATAGTCTCTGGCCGAGTACTGATGGGTAGCGGCGGTAATGCCGAGGGGGATGGCGATGAGGAACTCCAGAATCACCGCCACGAAGGCGATGGCGAAGGACACGCCCATGTGGTCGCGGATAACCTCAATGACGGGGGAGCCGTACTTGAAGCTGGTACCGAAGTCGAACTGCACCAGCTTGCCCAGCCAGTTGACGTAGCCCTTGAGGATACCCACAAAGCTGTCGTCCTCCAGTCCGTAGAGCTTCTTCATGCTCTCCACGGTCTCCTCGGGGATGGTGGCGCCGCCTTGGTTCATCTCGGCGATCTTACCCTCGATGAAGCTGACGGGCATACATCTGACCAGGACGTAAATGATGAGAGATACGCCCAGAAGGATCAGCACCGCCAGACCGAGACGTTTCAAAATATACTTTAACATAATGACACCTTATCTTATCGCTCAGTCAGCGAACTCGATGAGCCAGATCTTGTCCAGAGGAGAGGTGTAGGGGTTGATCTCCTCGGGCAGGGACTCGGACTTGATGACGTTTGCGTTGTAGGCGTACAGCACGTCACGCTGGTAGACGGGCATCTCCACAGCCAGGTCAAGGACGTAGCCCATGGCCTCCTTGTACAGCTCGGAGCGGAGGGCCTGATCGTCGGTCTCGCGGGCCTCGTCGATGACGGCGGAGAGATCGCTCAGCACGGCGTTCTCATACTGGTACAGGGCGGGGGAGGCGAGGATCTCACGGTAGCCCCAGGCCAGGGTAGAGGTAGCGGTGGAGTTCTTGTGGTAGACCTGGTACATATCGGGGTCAATGGTGGAGCCCCAGGCGGCGGCCCAGACGGCCAGAGAGCCGGTGGACAGCTTGGTCAGAGCCTGGGTATCGGGCACCACCTCAATGTCCCAGCCGCACTCGTTGAGGAGGTCGGCGGCGTTCTGGAAGGTCTGGTAGGTGGGGTGGTCGGTGAGGTTGGAGCCTGCGATGGTGAACTTGATGGACAGGGCGGGATCCCCGGCGGACACGCCCGCGGCCTCCATGAAGGACTGGATGGATGCCATGGCGTCGGCGCGGTTCCAGTTGATGGCGATGTAGTCGCTGTGGAGGTTGTCACGGCTGTTGTTGCCGCTCTCGTCCTTGGGGTATGCCCAGGAGACGGTGGACATGGGCCAGTAGATGGTCTCGGCGGTACCCGTGGAGTAGTAGGACAGAGCCAGGCTGGTATCCATGGCGCACATGATGGCCTTACGGATATTGATGTTGGGCACCTTACCCGCGTTGATACCGATGTAACCGTAGCCCAGCTGACGGGTGGAGGTCTTCTCGATGCCCTGGGCGGCCATGCCGTTGAGCTTGTCGATGTTGTTCTGGGTGAACTGGGGAGTGACGAAGTGGACAGAGCCGTCGCCCAGCACGTTCAGGGCGTTGGAGGAGGAGACCACCTGATAGCGGATCTTCTCGATCTTGGGCGCGCCCATGAGGAAGTTATGGTTGGCCTTGAAGTAGACCACGTTGTTGCTGAAGAAGGCGGTACCCTCGGGGTTGTCGCCGTTGTTTGCGTCGGTCGCCACGTAAGCACCCGCGCCCATGGGGACCTTGACGTTACGGGGAGACTGGATGACGGTGGTCATGAATTCGTAGGAGCCGTACTCCACGCCGAACTGATTGTTGGCGATGTCCACGGTGTAGCCCTCGGCGTAGTAGTGCTGGGGAGCCACAGAGAAGGCGAAGTTCCAGATAGCCTTGGGGTCGGTGCCCTTGATGGTGATCTGGAGGACGTCGTACTCCTCGGGGTTGACGGGAGTGCCGTCGGGGTTGTGGTCGTGTGCCACGGGGTAGGTGCCGTTCTTGGCGGCCACGGTGGTGACGTCGGTGGTGTGACCCAGGGAAACGATGCCCGCGATATTGGGCACAGCCAGCTGGCCGTCCTGGACGTTGGCGTGGAGGATGACCTCCTTGGCGGCGGCGGTGTAGCCGGTCAGCAGCTTCTGGGAGGTAGCCCAGTACATCAGGATGGTGTGCAGCTCCTGGTCGATCTTGGAATCGTAGACGTACTTGATGGCGGATTCCTTATCCTTCACCACGTCGGGGTTGTAGTTGCGGGTGACCTTCTTGATCTGGGACTTGATGTCCTTGTTGTTCTCGTCCTTCTCGTACTCGATGGTGACGTAGCCCTCGGCGTACATGAAGGAGGTGACCTCATCGAACTCGCCCGTGGACTTGTAGGGCTCCTCCAGATAGGCCTCCTTGGCGGAGACGTAGTCGGTATTGAGCTCCTCGTTGAAGTACTTGAGGGTCAGCTCGTAGTCGGCCAGCAGGTTGTCCACGGTGACCTTGGAGGGATCGTTGGAAATAGCCTCCTTGTAGCCGCTGGACAGGCTGTGCATCCGGATGGCGGCCACCATCTTATCATAGGACGCGCTGTAGCTGCCCTGGGTAGCGGTCTGACCCACCTGCTTGTAGAGGTTGATCAGCTCGTTGATGCGGTTCCCCGCGCGGTCGGTAGCCTGCTGGGAGATCTGGTCGTCGGCACTGTTGTCCCCCGAGCTGACGGTCTGGGTGCGGTAGTCCCGCAGACCCAGAATATCGGTGGAGTACATGGTAGAGGAGCCGGTGTAGACGGGATCCAGATACACGTACAGGTTGAACATGACGTCCTCGATGGTCAGGGGATGACCGTCGGAGTAGGTGATGCCGTTCTTGATGACGAAGGTGTAGGTGGTGTTGTCGGTGGCGCTGTCGTAGACCACGTCGTAGTCCTTGACCACTACGGCGTGCTCGTCGCCGCAGGCCACCACGACCTCACCGTTTACGTAGTCGGTGCCCAGCATACCGATCTGGGTCATGCCCACGATGGTGCCGTCTGCGCCGGTGGTGGAGAAGAAGGGGTTGAAGAGACCGTCCAGCTCCTCGGACATGATGACCAGAGCGTCGGGCTTTCCGCTGCCCTTGTCGGTGCAGGACGAGAAGAGGGAGACCGTGCCCAGGCACATGACCAGCGCCAGAGCCACGGCAAGAATTCTTTTACTCATTTTGGTATATTCCTCCAATAAATAATATACGGATTAGTCGGCGAAGGTCAGGGTGACCTCACCGGTGACGGGATCCACCTCCACGCGGGCGGTGTTGTTGTCGGGGTCCTCAACCGTGACGGTGATACCGCTCACGTCGATCCCCTCCACCTGACCGGCACCGCACACCAGTCCCACGTTGTAGTCGTTGGGACGGTAGCAATCCTTACCGATCTCAATGGTACCCGTCAGGGTCACGCCCGTCAGAGTCGCGCCCTCCTGAACCGTACCCGCCAGCAGGCCGTAGTTGGGGCCCTGCATACGGGAACCGGCTACCATACGGTAGGTGATGTTCTCCAGCTTGAGATCCGTGATCGAGGCGGTGGACGTCAGCACGCCGAAGAGACCGCCGTTGATCTTGGAATTGTCGCCCTGCAGGACGGTCACGTTCGAGATGGTGTGGCCGTTACCCACAATGGTACCCGTGTAGTCACCCGTGGAGAAGACGGTGGGCCAGAGCATACCCGTGAAGTCCAGATCGGCCTCAATGATATAGCTGCCGCCCAATCGGGCATTGTCGTAGAGCTGCTTGGGGGTGGAGATGCGGAACCAGGTGCCCTCCATCCAGGTGGTGTAGAGGCGGATGGTACCGTCGCTCTCCACGGTACCCGTGGTGTAGTCCACGGCACCGCTGACCTGCCCCTCGGCGGGGACGGTCATGGCCTCGTCCAGGAAGGCGGCCTCAAAGGTCATACCCTCGGGAGCGGGGAAATCCTTCATGTCCAGCTTACCCGTGCGGGTATTCCACTCGGGGAGGCTGATGGTGATGAGCTGCTTGGTCTCTATCAGGGAGAAGGAGCCGTCGGCCTCTGCGGCGTAGAACTCAAAGTTGAAGTAGGGGACCCAGGCGGCGTAGAGGGTGACCTCGTTTTCGGAGGAGCCCTTGGCGCCGTTGGGATCCACGCTCAGGCGGTCGGTCTTGAAATCCCACTTACCGCTGTAGGTGTAGCCCTGGGGACGGCCCGTCTTTGCGGTGGGCTGGCCGTACTCGTCCAGAGGCTGACCGCTCTCATCCACGCGGAGGGTGCGCTCGGTGTACCAGCCCGCCAGGAAGTGGCCGGTGTTGGAAACGGGGAAGGCGCTGTCCTTACGGATGGGATCGTCGGGGGCGATGAGGGCGATCTGGGCCTTGCCCTCGGCGTCGGTCTTGTAGTCGGCGGGGTTGAAGACGTCCACGATGTAGACCTCGTTGGGAGAGCCCGCGAAGGAGCCGCCGTTGGCGTCAAAGCGAACGCTGACGGTGTAGCCCTCCTCGTCCATGCCGGTGTAGGGGGTATCCCACAGGGACATGCCGCCCACGATGGCCAGAATACCCAGAACCAGGGCGGCCACGAGGAGCACGGCCACGATGATGACCGTCACCACGGGGGGAATGTGCAGGGAGAAGCCCGGACGGGACTTCTTGCGGGAGAACTTGGCGGCGGAAACGGGACGGGACTTCTTCTTGCGGCGAGGCTTTTCGGGCTTCGCGGCAGGGGTCTCGGTCTCGGCGGGAGTCTCCACGGGAGCCTCAGCAGAAGCTTCCGCGGGAGCCTCAACGGGAGCCTCTGCAGAGGTCTCGGCGGGAGTCTCGGCATCGGCCGCAGCGGCTACGGGAGCCTCGTCGGCAGTAGCTGCGGCGGTCGCGGCGGTTGCGGAGGCGGCGGCCAGAGCCTTGCGCTTGCTCAGGTAGAGGCAAGCGAAGACAATGGCGGCGATGAGGAACAGGATGGACAGGGTGCCCATGGCGATGACGGAGGCGGGCAGAGCCTCGAAGAAGCCCTTCTCTGCCTCGGTCTCGGTTTCGGTCTCGGTCTCCTCACCGTTCTCCAGGTACTCCAGATCCTGGATACGCTTCTCGGCCTTGGTCAGCTTCTCGTAGTTGGTGACCAGAGCGCGCTGCTCGATGGTGGAGATCTTGGCGTAGGCCTCGCGGGCGGCCACCACCAGAGGCTTATCGGCCAGAGAGACGGTCTCGGGCAGAGCGTCAATGGCGGCGATGGCGGCGAGGGTAATATCATCCGCGGCGGCGGCACCGTCCACCACGGTGGCGAAGTACTGACCCCAGACGAAGGAATCGTACTGCTTACCGTTCACGGGACGGACAATGACCATATCCCCGTCGGTATAGCCGATATAGTCCACGAAGTTGGCGCCGTAGTAGACGTTGGAGGGGGTCTCGGCGGCGTTCCAGATGAAGTAGGGGACGATACCAAGGCCTGTGCAGTCCATCTGCTCGCCCTCCGTGCCCACGGTGAAGCTGTAGACACCCGTGGCGGGAATGTGCTGCTTCTCGGCGAAGATCTGGGCGTCGAAGGCTTCCTCCAGGATGGGCGCGATGTAGGAGGCGAAGGTCAGCATGACCAGCTTCTCGCACTCGTAGAAGGCCTTATGGCCCACGGACTTGAGGGTGTAGGGGGTGACCACCTGGCGGACGGGGGCACCCGCGAAGGCCATGTCGGCGATACGGACGGTACCGTCGGCCACGGTGACCGAGGCGGCGTCGCCCGCGTAGGCGATGAACTCCAGACCGGTGGGCACCACACGGTAGAGGTGGCCGTCGATGACACGGACGGTATCGCTGATGGCATAGGTCTGGGTCTCGGTGCCGTACTCATTTCCGTTGAAGGTCTCGGTCTCGGTGGACTTGAAGGCCTCCAGACGGCAGTTCGCGAAGGGATTGTCACCCAGATCGGTGAGGGCGGAGCCCAGCTTCACGGTGAAGTCGGTCATGGACTCCTTCAGGAAGGCCTGCGTACCCAGATAGGTAGCCGAGGTGAGGTCAGCCTCCACCACGGAGGTGTAGGCGAAGGCGTAGTCGCCCACGTAGGTGGCCTTGTCCAGATGGACGGGGATAGCCAGCGCGGTGCAGTAGGAGAAAGCACCCTCCTCCAGCTTGACGCCGTTGGGATTCAGGGTGACCTCGGTCATCTCCTCGTTGTAGACGAAGGCATACTTGCCCACGGTCTCCAGACGGGAGAGATCGGGATTCTTCAGAGCGGTGTTATTGAAGGCGTTGGAGCCCACCGACACCACGTCGGCAAAGTCGAAGTCCTCCAGCACCTCGCAGTAGAAGAAGGCCTGGTCGGGAATATGGGTCAGACCCTCGCCCAGCTTCACGCTCTTGAGCTTACGGCACTGGGCAAAGGCGTTGGCACCGAGGGAGGTGGCCGAGGCCAGATCCACCGACTCCAGATCAGCGGCGTAGAAGCGGTAGATGTAGTTCCCCTTCTCGTCGTAGAACTGGGACGTCATGGCGCTGTTCACGAAGATGCCCAGCATATCGCAGCTGAAGGCAGACTCACCGATGGAGGTGACGCCCGAGAGATCCATGGTCTTCAGGGAGTCGTTGTTGTAGAAGGCGCAGTCACCGATGACGGCCCCCTTGCCCAGGGTCACGCTCTCCAGCTTGGACGCGCCGAAGAAGGCGGAGTGACCGATGACGGCGTTCTCACCGATGGTCAGCTCGGTCATGGGGGAGGTGAGGATGTAGTAGTACAGAGCCTTGTCCTCCACCTTGTAGGAGGAGGTGGTGAAGTTGGTGTCGATATCCAGACGGAAGGCGGAATCACCGATGGTGACGTTGTTGCCGATGGTGACCGACTTCAGGGACTTGCACTCGCGGAAGGAGGACTCGCCCAGGGTCATGCCGTCGGGGATCACCAGACTCTCCAGAGCCGAGTGAGCGAAGGCGTAGTCACCGATGACCGACACGCCCGAGAGATCGGGGGTGGTCTTGATGGCGGTGTGGTAGAAGGCGTGGCTGCCGATGGAGGTCAGCTTGCCCAGGGTCAGGGTCTCCAGATTGCGGAGATCGGCGAAGGCGTAGTCGCCGACCACGGTGACCTGAGGCATCCTGATGGCGGTGATCTGGCGGTTGCCCGAGAAGGCACCCGTACCGATGGCGGTGACCTTGGAATCGGTCAGCTCAAAGCTGCCCTTGACACCGGGAGCCACCAGGGCGAGGGTGTTTCCTTCCTTATTTAAGAGGTAAGGCTTCCCTGCCTGCACCGTGAAGGCGGTGTTGCCCTCGGCCACGGTGAAGGAATCCAGGGCGGTGCCGCGGAAGGCGTACTCACCGATAACGGCTACGTCCTTACCCAGGGTCACCGAGGTCAGGGCCTTACAGCCGTCAAAGGCACCTGCGGGCACCACGGCGGCGTTGAGGGAGATGGTGGGCAGGAACTCACAGCCAGAGAAGGCGTAGCGGCCCAGCTTGATGATCTCGGCGGGGATCTCCACCGAGGTCAGGGACTTGTTGTCGGCAAAGGCGTAGGCACCCACCGACTGGGTCTTGGCGGAGAGGGCCACACCCTTCAGGTAGGCGTTCCCGAAGAAGGCGTAGTCCGCCATGGCCACGAGGTTATCCAGCGAGATGGTTCCCTCCAGCGCACAGCCCGCGAAGGCGTTGCGGTTGATGAACTTGACGTGCTCGATACCCTCGACGGTCTTCAGGGCGGTACAGCCGTAGAAGGCACCCTTGTCGATCTTCTCCAGCGTGGAGGGCAGGACCACCCGCTTGAGGGCGGTCAGATTGGCGAAGGCGTAGGGACCGATGGTCTTGACACCCTCGGGGATAATGACCTCCTCCACGGTGTCGTCACCGATGTACCAGATCTTGGTGTAGGCGGGATCGTCCTCGGAGATCTCGTCGTTTTCATCCTTATTGATATACTCAAAGTTGGAGAAGGCGTACTGACCGATCTCGGTGATGGCCAGAGACTCGGGAAGCTTGACCACGCCGCCCAGACCGAAGTAGTGGGTCAGGGAGGGGCCTGTGGTGATGTAGGGATTCTTGACGCTGATGCTGACCGACTTGGAGAAGTAGGTGGCCTTTTCGTCCATGAGCACCTTCACCGAAATGGAGGCAAAGCCCTCGGCCACGGCGGTGATCTTACCGTTTTCGTCCACGGTCACGATGTTCTCGTTGGAGGACTCGAACACCACCTTGGTGTCCTCGGGGAAGTAGGCGTCCAGACGGTAGTTCAGGGTGACGGCCTCGGAGGGGTACATGGAGAGACCGTAGTTCTCGCCCACGAACTTCATCTCGTCGCCGGTCATACCGATCTCACGCTCCTCGTTGGAGAGCATATAGTAGGCCTTATCCACGAGGTAGCCCGTCAGGGTAAAGTTCTCGGCCACGGGCTTGTCGTAGCGCACGTAGCCCTCGTCCCCCTCGCCCCGCACGGTCAGGGTAAAGGAGGCGGTCTTCTTGGTCACGGGGTCGCGGGCCACGATGCGGGACACACCGGGGGCAATAGCCACCAGCTTGTCACCCACCACGTTGGCCACGTCCATGTTGGCGGAGTAGTACTCCAGAAGCTCGGGCCACTGGGTGTTGGGGTAGACCAGAGGCTTGAGGTCGTAGACCTCGTTGGGGGACAGAGTCAGCTCGGACTCGGTGAAGTAGAAGTCGGTGTAATCGTCGGGCAGGGGGATCTCGTAGGCGGCGGTGTTCAGGGCGTAGTCGTAGGTGACCACGGTGATGCAATTCTTGTTGGCCGCGCCCATGCGGATCTCGTCCACGTAGTCGGTCAGCTCGTAGATGACCGTGGTGGTGGAGTTGGCCTCGGAGTAGATGGGGGTCAGGTAGCGGTCGAAGGCCTTGATCATGTAGCCGTCGGTCTCCTGGGTGACGTAGCCCACCTGCATACACATGGCGTAGTGGTTGTCGTAGACCGACATCTTGGCGAAGAGGCGGGTCTTCTTGGCCGACTTGTCGTACTCGGTGTAGAACTCGCAGTCGGTGACGGCGGGGGCCTGGAAGTCGGTGACAACGGGGAAGGTAAAGGTGTTGTTGTCGTTGGTATCGGCACCGTCGCGGTCGTAGTCCATGTAGGTCTTGACGGTGACGGTATAGGCGGTATTGTTCTTCAGAGCCTGATCAATGGCCGAGAACTTCACGTCGATGTTGGCGGGGAAAATGGACGCGCCGTTGCTGTAGGACTTACGGATATTCTCGTCCACGGTCTCGTAGACCACCTCGCCCGTTGCGTTATCGGTGACGGTGATGACCGCCTTCTTGACGTTACGGAGCAGACCCGCCCAGATGTACTCCAGGGAGTTGACCGCGCCCACCTGATTGGAAAGGGATATGTACTTGCGGTCGGCGGCGATCTTCTTGTCGGCGGGATTCTGCACGAAGTAGTAGGAGCCGAGGTAGCTGACGTAGTCGCCCTCCACGCGGCCGATGGGACGGGTGGCGTAGGCGTCGGGCAGAGTCTTGTCCAGCAGGTCGATGGAATCGTCCAGCTCGTCCTTGTTGGTCTGGAAGTAGTCCAGGTCCAGAATGGGAGCCTCGGTCCAGTCGCCGTAGAAGGCCAGGTAGGGAGCGCTCAGGTTGACGGTGGTTCCCTCCTTGGCGGTGAGGGTCACGAAGCCCTCCACGTACATACCGTTCTCAAAGGAGTCGTTCATGTACTTCTTGTCGGCGTCGCTGAGGGTAACGGTCACCGTCAGCTCGGCATCCTTGCCCGCGGGGACGGTAACGGTATTGCCCGAGGCGGTGCCGCCGGTGCAGGAGGTGACCGTAACGGTAGCGCCGTCCAGGATGTAGCCCTGCTCGGTAACGGTGGTCTCACCCTGATTGGTCTTGGTCTCGCTGACACCCTCGGTCATGACGATGGCCGAGACGTCGTAGGTCAGGGCAGTGGAGCCGAAGTTGACGATGGCGAACTTGAGAACGTAGGTACCGGTCTTGGCGGGATCGTCACCCAGCTCGATCTTGGACTTATCCATGACCTCGCCCGTCTTGCGGTCGTAGGTACGGATGAAGGCGGGGGTGGCGGCGGAATTCACCAGATTGGCCAGACCCGCGCCCTGCTTACGGGGGGAGTAGGGCAGGCCGTTGGTGTTGTAGACGATGTCCGTGGTGGACATGAGGAGCTGATTGACGAAGGCGGTGACAGCCACGGGGTCGTCGGCCTTATCGGGGAAGCTGGCCTTGACATACTGACGGAGCAGAGCGGTCACACCCGACATATTGGGGGTAGCCATGGAGGTACCCGAGATGCGGTCGTAGTCCTGACCGGGCACAGCCGAGAGGATGGAACCGCCGTGCGCGGTGATCTCGGGCTTGAGCTGAAGGTCGGGAGTGGGGCCCCAGGAGGAGAAGTCGGACATGAAGGGGCCCGAAGTCTGGGAGCGCTTGACCGAGAGGACACCCTTACCCGCGGCGGCCAGCATCTCACCGTCGTCCTGACGGATGGAGGCCACGGCGATGGTGGTGTCACCCACGTTCATCTTGATGTCACCCGATACGTTGTTATAGATGATGATACCGGCGGCACCCTTTTCCTGGGCCACGTTGGCCTTTTCCTCAAAGGTGGTGGAGCCGCGGGCGACCAGGGCGATCTTGCCCTTGACGTCAATACCGGTATAGTCGGCAGAGCGGCCCGCGCCGGGGATGGTCACGTACTCGATCTCCATCTCGTCCACGCCCTCGGGGAGCAGGTCGTCGTAGAACTTCTTCTCCTCGGACACGCGGTCGGAGGCCTCCAGGAAGTAGATGATGGTCTCACCGTACATGAGGTAGGGGGTCTTGACGCCGCTGATGGAGGCGACGGACAGGGCACCCTTATAGGTGGAGGGAGAGCCGACGGTAGCCGAGTCGGGGTTGGAGGTCAGACCCAGGTTACCGTTCTTCTCGGAGGAGAAGGTGGAGTTGTAGCTGTTGGAGGCGGCGGCCACGATGGAGATGCCCGCGGCGCGGATGCGGTCGTACACACCCGAGATGGCCTCCTTGTCCTGCTCGCGGGAGAAGCCGCAATCGGTACCCAGAGACATATTGATGACGTCCACGCCCAGAACCACGCAGTCATCCAGAGCGGCGAGGATCCAGGCGGATCTTGCCGAGGTTTCCACGTCCGAGAAGGTCTTCATGATGACCAGCTGGGCGTTGGGGGCCACACCCGTGATGGTATCGTCACGGCCCGCGATGATACCCGCCACGTGGGTACCGTGGTTGCTGGAGATGGGGTACACGTCGGAGTCCCCGTCGGCGTAGTCAAAGCTGTAGGGGATCTTCTCGTTGATGTAGACGTCCGAGGCGGTCAGACCCGACTGCATACCCGCGGCGCGGGTACCGTCCACCAGAGCGGTGACCTCCTCAAAGGTCAGACCCAGCTTGCTTCTGTCGGCGGTGAAGTTGGCCAGGGAGAAGGCGGAGTGGTAGTAGTCCAGACCCGTATCCAGAACCGCCACCACGGTGCCGGTGCCGTCGTACCGGAAATTGGAGCTGTTGAAGATATCCGTGTCGTAGACGTTGACGGTGTTCTCCACCAGCTGGGTGCCTACGGACTTGGTCTCCTCGGGCTTGTAGACCTCACCGATGATGGTGGTGCCGCGGTTGCCCACGGTTCTGGCGACGGTCTCGAAATCGCCGGCCTTGATGAGGATCTCAAAGCCGCCGAGGACGTTGGAGTACTGCTTACCCAGCGCGTACTTGACCTCAGCCTTATCGAAGTCGGCCAGAAGGGTCTGCTTCTCGGCATTGATGCGAGCGCGGACCGCGGCGGCCTCATCGGACTGCGCGTATTCGGTGAAGGTCATGCCCGAGGAGGCCCCGGGATACTGCTCCAGAAGGGATTTTTCCTTGACCTCCACGATGACCGATATTTCGTCGGTCTCCTTGACGGTCTCGGGCAGCTTATACATGACGGAGCTGTCCAGATACTGGTCACGGTTGGAGATGAGGTTGCCCTCCAGAGGGCGGATGCCTCCTCCGTTCGCCGTACTGCCGGGGATGAGCCACGCCACAACGGCGGCGGCAGCGGACAGCACCATGACAGCCGCCAGGATCACCGTAAGAAGACGGATCCCGGCCATTTTTTGGGGAGTTTTTGCGATCATATTGCTTACCTTTCCAAGTGTGTTTTTTCTATAAATAAAAATGTCCATGAGTAATCAGTATTTTACCATATTATCGTGGACAATTCAAGAGCAAATTGTAAACATATATCCTTAAATATAAAAAATTCGTGAACCCCCTTGATTTTTCCCGAAACTTGTGGTATGCTATATCATGTTGTTCTATGCCCCTTTGTAAAAGACAAGTTTCATGCGAACAAAATTCCCAATAGGAGAACCAATATGAAGAACCTGCGCAAGCCCCTCGCCCTGCTTCTGGCCATGCTGATGCTGGTCTCGGTCCTGGCTTCCTGCCAGACGGGCCCCGACAGCGGCGAGACCACGGACGAAACCACCAACTCCGCCACCAACCCTCCCGAGTCCCGGCCCGACAGCAGTGACACCAAGCTGGACTTCTCGGTCAAGGTCAAGTCGGCGGGCGGTCTGCCTCTTACGGGCGTCAACGTCTACGTCTACGCCGACGACACCCTGGATGACCTGGTCAACTACTCTACCACCGACGCTCTGGGCGAGGCCAAGATCAGCCTCAAGGCATCCCAGGGCTACGTAGCCGTCCTGTCGGGTCAGCCCGAGGGCTACCAAACCGAGACCTGCTACCCCCTGACGGGCATGGATACCGAGATCACCCTCACCTCGGGTGTCATCGACAGCACCGACCACAGCGGTAAGTCCTACCAGCTGGGCGACGTCATGCGGGACTTTTCCGTGGTGGACTCCGACGGCAACACCCAGAAGCTCTCGGAGCTCCTGAAAACCAAGGACATGGTGCTCATCAACTTCTGGTACACCACCTGCTCCTGGTGCGTCAAGGAGTTCCCCTACATGGACGCCGTCTATCAGCAGTATAAGGACAAGATCGAGATCGTGGCTCTGAACCACTCCACCCTCAAGGGCGACTCCGAGGAAGGCATCAAGGCCTTCAAGGACCGCTTCTACGACGATTACGTGGGTGAGGGCGCTACCGGCGGCCTGTCCTTCCCCATGGCCAAGGATTACACCAACATGGGCCCCGCCTTCAACCTCCAGGGCTATCCCACCTCGATCCTGGTGGACCGCTACGGCGTCATCTGCATGATCGAGGCAGGCGGTATCGTCAGCGAGGCTCCCTTCGTGGCCATGTTCGACCACTTCACCGCCGAGAACTACGAGCAGAAGCTCTTCCACAGCCTGGACGAGCTCATGCCCGCCGAGAAGCCCAACGTCTCCATGCCCTCCTCCGACGAGATCGCGGGGGTCTTCAACAAGGGTGAGATCACCGTCACCTACCGCCCCGAGACCGAGGACAAGAACGCCGATATGTACTGGCCCTTCATCATTAAGGAAAAGGACGGGGAGTCCGTCATCGTCCCCGCCAACAGCGGCCGCGACGGCAGCTTCTCCATCATGTACGCCGACGTGACCCTGAAGGCAGGTGAGGCTCTGGCCTTCGACTACTGGGCCTCCAGTGAGCAGGGTGCCGACATCCTCTATATGCTGGTGGACGCCAAGGATATCTACCAGATCTCGGGTGAGTCTGACAAGTGGAACACCTGCTACACCTTCGTGGCCAAGGAGGACGGGGTTTACGAGGTCGCCTTCTGCTACTCCAAGGACTCCTCCGACACCGCGGGCGACGACACCGTCTACCTGAAAAACCTCCGCGTGGTCAAGGAATCCGATATTGACGTCCCCACCTATATCCCCCGCAACGCCGCCACCAAGCCCGCCGCCGACGGCTTCGGCTATCAGGAGTACATCACCCCCGTGTTCAACGAGGAGGACGGACTCTGGCACGTTGGCGACAAGAACGGTCCCCTTCTGCTGGTCAACCTCATGAAGGGCACCCAGTTCTCCAACGATCCCATCTTCACCCACGCCTACAACGGTCAGATCGTGCTGAACGGCGTCAACTACTACGAGGAGCTGGTGGAGTACTGCAATTACGCCTCCAACGCCTCCATCTACGGCCTGTGCTCGGTCAACGCCGAGCTGAAGGAGCTTCTGGAGATCGTGGCGCAGTCCATCGGTCTGGAGACCGACAACCCCAACCAGTGGCTGCAGATGTGCTCCTACTACGACGCCTACGGTACGAACGGCGCCCAACTGGACGATCCCATCCGCGGTCTGGCTACCTACGCCGCCTACACCGCCGTGGAGGGCCCCGACAACTACGTTTACTACGACCGTGTGATCATGCCCCGCGGTCTCCTCTACAAGTTCATCCCCGAGCGTTCGGGCGCCTACCGCATCACCTCCGACAGTGAGTGGCAGGTGGACGGCTGGATCTTCAACGCCGACCGCACCGAGTACTACGTCCACGAGGGCGGCGAGCGTATGTACTACGATCCCGTCAACCTCTCCATGGTGGTCTACTTCGAGGCCGGCCGCGACTACTATATCGACATCGCCTTCTACGACGTCTACCAGGTGGGCGGCTTCACCTTTGATCTGGAGTTCCTCGGTGAGTCCTACGACCACTTCACGGTCTGTGCCCCCGGCTACTTCACCTTCCCCGACGGTGAGATCGTGGAGGACGGTCTGGGCGAGAACGCCGAGATCCTCTCGGGCGGCATCCAGATCGCCATGGGGGATGACGGCTACTACCACGAGCTCCGCGAGGACGGCTCCCTCGGCTCGGTCATCTACGCCGACTTCGTCGGTCTGACCGCCGTGTTCTCCCACTCCATTGAGGATATGATCGGGCGCCGTGCCTTCAACTTCGCCGTCACCGAGTCGGATCAGGAGATCCTCAACTACATGGCTCTCTACGGCGACGGTACCAAGGACAAGCTCCGCGAGATCTGGGGTGAGGAGTTTGAGGAGCTGGCCGAGATCTACAAGCTGGACGAGGTGCTGGCGGGCAAGACCCACGGCCGCGGCCAGGATCTCACCGCCGACATCACTGCCTACCTGGAGAAGAAGATCCCCGCCTCCGAGGATCATCCCGAGTTGGAGGGCTGTGTCCCCGTGGACGCCCGTCTGGCCGAGCTGCTCCAGACCCTCATGGACAAGTACACCTTCGCCGGTGTGGACTTCTCCTGGGCTAAGCTCTGCTACTACTACCAGCACCTGGGTGCGTGATTTTCAACTGTCCGTTAAGAAATCAACACATTGTTGAGAAAAAGGAGACTTCCTATGCGTAGAATCCACAGATATACGGCCCTTGCGCTGGCGGGTCTTCTGGGTGCTTCCCTGCTCCTGACCGCCTGCGAAAAGGACGCTCCGTGGGATGAGGAAACGCCCCCCGTAAGCACCGAGGGCGCGACCGATCCCGATACTTCCCCCGAAAACGAGGTGTCCTACAAGGTCACCGTACAGAACCACGACGGCACCCCCGCTCATGACATCATCGTCAAGGTGCTGAAGGACGGCACCGAGGCCGCCTTCAAGGTGGTGGGTCCCACGGGCTTTGCCACCTTCAAGCTCCCCGAGGGCAGCTACACCGTCCTGGTGGAGACCCCCGCGGGAGAGGCGCTCCACTTCGATACCGAGGCCGCCGTCCTGTCCCCCGAGGCCCCCGAGATCATCCTGACGGTCTTTGAGGCCGCCACCAAGACCCAGCCTCTGAACGCCCCCTCCAAGAAGGGTGGCGACTATGCCCGCTTCGAGGCCGCCACCGTGGGCGAGGGTACCGCCTTCGTCCCCTACAACAGCGGCGACTACACCTACGTCATCTTCACTCCCTCCCGTCCCGGTATGTACGAGTTTACCTGCGAGGGTGAGGATGTCGCTCTCTCCTATCACGGTTCGCCCATCAACGTTTTCGAGTCCCCCCTCGTGGAGACCGTGGACGGCAAGGTGACCTTCGCCATCACCGCGGGCAGCGTGGGTGATTCCCCCGACACCACCGCCCAGTTCGTCTTCCGTCTGGAGGGCACGGGCAACGGCTGTACGTTCAAGGCCACCCGCACGGGCGACGTGCCCAAGTCCCCCTACGACGAGCCTTGGGTCATTCCCACCGCCCCCGCCGAGGCCCTGAAGCCCTACGAGGGTGTCACCGACGGCACCCTGACCGATCTGGACGTCACCAACCCCGCCCTGACCGTGGTCAAGGGTGAGGACGGCTACTACCGTCTTGGCACCGCCGACGGCCCCGTGGTCTTCATCCGCCTCTCCTCCGCCAACCCCTACATGGCCGATTTCAAGACCATCTGCGACACTACCCGCATCTGCGCCTACCTCTACAATGACGACGGCAGCTTCGATCAGCGCATCAGCTACAACGAGCTGGTGGCCGAGTACCTGACCGTGGCCAACGAGGACGGCGTGGTGCCCCTGAACGACCAGCTGGCCGACATGGTCAAGACCGCGGGGAACTACATGGGCTGGTGGAACTTCTCGGAGGATCTGGACATCTTTGGCGACAAGATCGTGGATCCCGCCATCGCCTGGCTCTTCGCCTGCGCGGTGTATCAGTAAGAAAACGTTGGGGCTTTGCCCCAAACCATTTAAGGGACTTTTTGCAAAAAGTCCCTTAAGGATCTTCAAAAACCTTCAAAACAAATTATTCAAGGAGATAAAACCATGAAGAAGCTTGCTCTTATGCTGGCCGTGCTGCTGGCTCTGTCCTGCCTGCTGATGGCCTGCGACACCCCCGCCCCCGATTCCGACACCACCGCCGATACTACCGTGACCGAGGCTCCCACCGATGCCCCCACCGAGGCTCCCACGGAAGCTCCTACCGAGGCCCCCACCGAGGCCCCCACCGAGGCTCCCTCCACCAAGGTCACCTACACCGTCACCGTCAAAGATCAGAACGGCGATCCCGTTGAGGGCGCCGCCGTCCAGATGTGCGACGACAAGGGCTGTAAGATGCCCGCCGCCACCAATGCCGAGGGCGTGGTCACCTTCACCTACGATCCCAGCAACTACCACGTCACCATCGTGGAGTGCCCCGAGGGCTACACCGCTGATCCCGAGCAGGCCTTCTACTTTGAGGGTGAGGCTACCGAGCTGACTGTGGAGATCACCAAGAACTGATCCCTTCATACAAAAAATCCCTTCAGGACCGATCTGATCTTGAAGGGATTTTCCTTTATGGATCAAGGATTATTTGGAGAGAGCCTCCTCCACGGCGGTCACCAGCTCGTCGTGGGTCAGCGAGCCGCGTCGGGTGAAGGTGATGACACCGCGGGCGTCCACGATGATGGTCATGGGGAAGTCGCCCTCGCCGCCCAGGGCGGTATAGTATTCTCCGTTGACCCCGTCGTCGGGATCCTGGGCGAAGAGGATGGAGGTCTCGGGGTAGTTCTTGGCGATCCACTCGGCGGCGGTGGGGGCCTTGTAGTTGGAGTGGACGGCCACCACGGTCACGGTGTCGGCGTAGTCCCCCGCCACCTCCTCAAAGTGAGGCAGCTCAGCGATGCAGGGGCCGCACCAGGTGCCCCAGAAGTTGATGACGGTGACCTTACCGCGGTTTTGATCCACCGCGAAGGACTCCCCGCCCGTGTAGAGGGACAGCTCGGTGCTGACGCAGAGGGTGCCTACCTCGTTGCCACGGGGAGGCAGAGGCTCGCCTGTCTCCCCATCGGGAGAGGTGGTGATATCCCCGCTCTCGGTCGTATCCTCGGAGGGGGTCTTGTCCCGCCCGTCCACGAAGTTGTAGTAGTACAGCGCACCGCCCAGCACGGCCAGAGCCAGTACCCACGCCACGGTGCGGGCGATGCGGGTCTTTTTCTTTGCCTTTTGGAGGGTGACGGCGGCATCAGACTCGGCGGCATCACTATTTTTGGTGGCGATCTCACCGCCAATGGCCTGGGGAGGAAGCAGGATCTTGGGTCCCTTCCATTGAATGGCACCCGTGGGACAGACCTCAATACACTCACCGCACTGGATGCACTCGTGATCCCCCACGCGGCGGATATCCATCTTGCACTTGCCCACGCAAAGCCCGCAATCGGTGCAGGCATCCTTGTCCAGCTTGACCCCCACCAGGGAGATCTTATTGAACAGACCGTAGATAGCCCCCAGCGGGCAGAAGAAGCGGCAGAAGAAGCGGTACATGAAGACACAGCCCACAAGGAAGATCACCATGAGGAGGAACTTCCAGGTGAACAGGGGCCCCAGCATCCCCAGCATATTCTCGTTCTCGGGGTTGGATAGGAGTCCCACCGCTCCCTCCAGGGTACCGGCGGGGCAGATGTACTTGCAGAATCCCGGCAGGGGGAACTCGTAGCCCGCGTAGACCAGGGGGAAGATGATGGCGAAGAAGACCAGAATGACGTACTTGAAGTAGGACAGCACCCGCGTGATACGGTTCTTGCCCAGCTTGGGAGTCTTGATCTTGTGGAGCAGATCCTGGATCAGACCGAAGGGGCAGAGGAATCCGCAGATCCAGCGGCCGAAGAGCAGGCCGTAGAGCAGGATGATGCCCACCACGTAGTAGGGAGCGGTCTTACCGCTGTCCGACAGGGCGTTCTGGAGGGCACCCATGGGGCAGGCCCCCGAGGCACCGGGACAGGAGTAGCAGTTCAGACCGGGGGTGCAGATGTTCTTGACGGGGCCTTGGTAGATACGACCGTTCACAAAGCCCTTGAGGTTGGCGTTGAACAGGAGAGCGGCGTAGAGCTGGATCAGTCTCCGCTTGGTCGGCTTGTGGGTATTCCACCATTGCTTCAGCTTCATGATGACACCTCCTTAGCCCAGACCGATGCACTCGGTGCAGATGCGGATGGCCTTACCCAGCACGTCCGCCATGCCTCCGTTGAGCACACCCAGCACGATAAAGACGATACCAACCGCAAGGATGGCTCCTCGCACGCCCCACACGAAGCGGGGGTCGGAGACCCAATTCTTCTTGTCGGACTTACCGTTTTTCGGGGCAGACGCGCCCCCCTTCACCGCCGCCAGAGCGGCCTTGACCGCAGCGGTCTCACGGGCCACCGAGGCGTGACGGAGGAGCCGCTCCCCGGTCAGAAGCCCCAGGGACACCACGGCGCAGGGCAGGATGAACAGAGCGGCGGTCTTGATGTCGGTGTTCAGATCCTCAATGGAAAAGTGGGCGGGGTTCACGCACCACGCAAGCGCGGGGAGCAGGGTAATCCCCGCCAGCACCCACAAAATGACCGTGACCGCACGGCGCCATTTCCGCTCCCTGCGGATGGAGACCGCCACCGCCTCATCACAGGCGCTCAGATCCAGCCGTGCCGCCAGCTTGGAGAGGGCGGCCTCGGGGTCCCGACGGGACTTGACCTTCCCTCCGTCCACAGGCAGGGCCAGCGAAAGGATAACGCCGCCGATCACCCCCGCGATGCAGATGTAAGTAGGGATGGCGATGCGGGCGAAGTGGGTAGAGATGCTCTCTCTCGTGAAGGGAGAGGCTCCGCTTTGGTAAATGGAGATACAGGAGAGGGCAAAGCAGACACCCACGGCCAGGATCAGCACCGATAATAATATCCCGTATATGAGGTGGATGCGCCCCTTGGTCTCGTTTGACATAACGTCCTTTCCGCGCATAAACGCGCTTTTCTGTTTTGGGTAGAGTATTTATGTGAAAAATCAGGCAAAGCCCGCAGAATGAGGGGGTTACATGGGTGTAACCCCTATGCTTTTCTTACAGAATGGCCTCCAGAGCGCGGATATCCTCCTCGGTGGTGGCCCAACTGGTGGCGAAACGCACCACCGTATGGTCGGGGTCAGGCTTCTCCCAGAAGCTCAGCACGCACGCCCGCTCCAGCTCGGCTTTCCTCTCGTCGGGCAGGGTGATGAAGATCTGGTTGGTGGTGGTCTCCATGAAGAACTCATACCCCTTGGCGCGGAAGATGTACCGCATCAGCTCGGCCATCTCGATGGCGTGACGGCTGATCCTCATGTAGAGATCGTCGGTGAACAGGGTATCGAACTGGATGCCCAGCAGACGCCCCTTGGCCACCAGCGCGTCGTGCTGCTTGATGATGGACAGGAAATGTCTCGGAGCCTTGCGGCGGGCAAAGACCACCGCCTCCCCGCAGAGGGCGCCCACCTTGGTGCCGCCGATGTAGAAGACGTCGCAGAGGTCACAGAGGTCGTGCAGAGTCAGATCCGCGTCGGGAGCGGCCAGACCGTAGCCCAGCCGCGCGCCGTCCATGAACAGGGGGATCGCATACTCGTCGCAGACCCTCCTCAGGGCGGTCAGCTCCTCCTTGGAGTACAGGGTGCCGTACTCGGTGGGGTGGGAGATGTACACCGCCCCGGGGCGCACCATATGCTCGGCGTTGTCGTCGGCGTGGTAGGTGGCGAGGTAGGCGGACAGATCGGCGGCGGCCATCTTCCCCGCGTGATGGGGGACGGTCAGCACCTTGTGCCCCGTAAACTCGATGGCTCCCGCCTCGTGGGCGGCGATATGCCCCGTCTCGGCGGCCACCACACCCTCGTAGGGCAGGAGCAGGGAGTCGATCACCACCTGGTTGGTCTGGGTCCCGCCCGTCAAAAACCACACGTCGGCCTCGGGACAGCCGCAGGCGGCTTTGATCTTCTCGCGGGCGGAAGCGGTATACTCGTCGGAGCCGTAGCCCGCTTGCTTGACGAGGTTGGTCTCAATGAAGCGCTGAAGGATGGCGGGATGGGCGCCCTCCACGTAGTCGCTGGCGAAGGAAAGCATGGTATATAGCCTCTCTTTCGGTGAGTTGATCGCAATTCGTATTATTATATCATAAAAAAGCGGTTCTGGCAAGGGATTTCGGCAAGAAACTTGACAAACCGCCCCATTTCTGTTATACTGTTCCCAACGCCACCGAAAGGAGTCCCGCCATGCCCTCCCCCAGCCTCTTCGTCACCGTCCTGCGTGTTCTGCTCTTCCTCGCCGCCCCCACCTGCCTCGGCCTCGCGGGGCTGTTCTTCTGGGTGCAGTTCACCTTCTCCCGCCGCAAGAAAAACACCGCCAAGACCGCGGGGATCTTGCGGGAAACCGACTACAAGCAGAACGTCACCCTCCGCGGCCCTCGCGGGAAAAGCATATTTCTCAGGCACCTCACCAAGGCCCGCTATATCTACACCGTAAACGGCGTGGAGTACGGCATCCGCGGGGAGCATTACGGCACCAAGCGCCAGACCCCCAAGTTCGTCCCCGTGGTCTACATCAAGCGCTTCCCCCGCTTTGCCTACATCGACGAGATCATCGGCGGCTTCGGGGATATCCTGTACGGGTTGTGGGGCATGGTTTTGCTGGCGATCGGGGCGGCTCTGACCGTGGGGATCATTGATTTTCTAATAAAGATGTAAAGCAAACAGCGAGTGACGCATCACCCGCTGTTTTTGTATTATGCCTCACCCTCCACGGGAGCGAAGACCGCCTTGACTCGCTCCACGTAGGCGGCGAAGCGGGGGTCGGAGCGGATGGGGTCGAACCATTCCCAGCCGGTGGGGGAGGTGAGGGCAAAGATGGGAAAACCAAAGCCAATGGTTGCAACATATTCAACTTCCCCCAAGCGGGGGCGATACAACCGCAAAAATGGTCTGTATACTCCTTCTTCCTCCCTTGATTCATGCCAAATCTCAAAGGACTCCCCCTCCAAGCTGATGCTCGTACAGGTCAACATAGTTCCATTGGGGAGGCTCATCGCCTTCTCCAACATGGACACCGTATCCTCCAAGACCACAAATGCGCCTTCGGGATCCCCTGTAGATGCCAGATAGCAGGCGCGGCGGATGCCCACATTCAACCGCTCGGACAGAAACAGATCTACGGAGCCGTCTCCCGTGATAGGATGAGCGTGATCAGGGGTCACGCCGCAAAGATTGTGGAGAAAATTCATCAGCATGGTGTTGATCTGCAAGCACTCGCGAACATCATTGGGACGGTTCGCTATGCGAAACAAACCGTTATTGAAAAATTGATTCTGAATTATGGAAAACAATTGCTTTTGCCGTAATGCATCAGCCTTGTCCCACTCCTCACGCCCCCGGTAGCGAGCGTACAGAAGGGTATCCTTGGTCAGATCGCGCTCGGTAGCATAGCGATCCAAAAAGACTTCCACGTGCTCGTCATCCTCAATATAACTCATGTGCTCCACAACCGAGTCCTTCAGCCATCGCTCAAAGTTCCCTTCCAGTATCTCTTCAGCGGCGAGCCGAAGCTCCGCGAGAACGTCGGGACACCGGATCAGGGACTCTGCGTTCCAATGCGCGAAGCAAAAAAGCTGCCACAAATATCCCGACAGCACGGGATCCGCCATGCAATCCCGTTTCAGCTCCCGTATCAAGGCTACGATGGCCTTCGAATCGGGCGTATCGCTGTAGCAGAGATCGCGGTACTCACAGAACCGCTCACCGATCTGCTCCTTCTTCTTACTCTCCTCCATCCCGATCAGCTCATCCACCGTCACCCCAAATATCCCCGCCAGCACAGGCAGAAATTCCATATCGGGATAGGTCGTCCCATTCTCCCAGCGGCTCACCGACTGGTAGGCGACTCCCAGCTTGTCGGCCAGCTGCTCCTGGGTCATGTCGGCGGCACGGCGCATTCGGCGGAGGTTTTCACCGATGTTCAGTTTCATAGTTTCTTCCTTTCATTCCCCGCGCGGGTGAGGTTTTTTACCGGTGACTCTATGATACCACATTTCCCTCCGAATTGCAATAACGCATATAGTGAGAATTATTCTCGGTCCGCGTGAGTCCCGACAGCAGAACAGAGCCGAGCGCAAAGCCCGACTCTGCTTGGTGATTCACTTTTTTGATAAGGCTTTCTCTTTCCTCCGCTCCCGCAGGTACACGGGTAAAAAGATCAGATACGCCCCCAGCGACACCGCCGCCAGATAGATGGGGGTGTTGACATACCACCCGCAGGCCGTAGCGATCTGTTTGAACACCGCCAAGGGCGAGATGGCGGGGCCTACGTAGAACATCTTGATGCTCCCCTCCGAGGGGATCCAGAAGATGAGGTTGATGATGAACGCCATGGCCGCCAGCGCCAGGAACAGGAAAACCGAGGAGCGGTAGTCCTTCAAAGTTCTGGCCCCCCGCCCCGAGGCGACGAGGTAGAAGCCCACGAAGATCAGCATCATGTGCCACAGAAAGGCGTGGAGGGTCAGGGTCCAGTACTCGTGGATAATCCCCGACGGCTCTATGAAGGCCATGAGACCGCCCAGGAGGTTGAAGGTAGTCATGAAATGATACATGGCCGACTGCACCTTGCCTTCCTTCAGAAAGGGCGCGATGAGGCAGAGGTACATGGGCACCGAGCAGAGCTGGAAGGGGAAGATCCACCATTGGTAGGTGTGATCCCCGATGT
>JAFULU010000266.1 GCA_017483125.1 Clostridia bacterium | reverse complement strand
GCTGAAGCTGGCCAAGGTCATGACGGGGCGGGGCAGCTACCGCTACGTGCTCCCCAAGGAGGACAAGGACACCCGCCGTCTCCACATCAGCCACGCGCTGGCCGAGACCATCGTGCGGGTGGAGGCCGCCCAGAACATCATCGTGCTCCACACCTACGCGGGCATGGCCCAGGCCGTGGCTCTGGAGGTGGATCACCTGTCCCATCCCAGTCTTTTGGGCTGTGTGGCGGGGGACGACACCATCATCATCGTGGCGCGGGACAACACCGCCGCCGCGGCTCTCTCGGAGCAGCTCCAGGAGATGATCCGGGCGCGGGCGAAGGGGGAGAAGTAAGGGAATGGTACGGTGGGCTTTGTCGGTGAGCTTGGAATGCAAAATGCAAAATACAAAATGCAAAATTGAAGCTTTCGCAAAGCTTATTTTTCAGGGGCAGACGATTGCGTAATTGTGGAAATTGGGGTTTAGCGGTGGGGTTGTCCTTGAATGTAGGGACCGGCGCCCTCGACGGTCCGTCACCGTTCGACCAAGAATCTTTGTCGGGTAAAGGATATTTTCGGACCGTCGGGGACGCCGGTCCCTACGGTTTCATTTTCAAACTCACCGCCAAACCCAAACTTGAAGCATGATGCCATCACTTACAATTTGCGTTGGAGAAAGGAGTATGCTCATGACGGCTTTATACGAGCTTCCGGACTATGCGCCGCCCATGCTTTTCAGTAAGGTCTTTTTCGTATTCTTTCTCTTTTTGGCCGTTGGACTGATTGGCTTTACAGCTTTGATCCGCATCCTGCAAAAGACCGTTCACGAACCCGCGCTGTTGAACCGCCCCGTTCGGAATCTCCGTGTACCGATTGGGATTCTGACGGTTCTGGCGGGCGTGGGGGTGACGGTCTTGCTTGTTCTCATGGGAAGTACGTACATGGAACGAAAGCAACAGTACGAGGCCATCGTGGTTGCCTATCAGAACGGCGATTACGAGACCGTGGAGGGCCCCGTTGAGGATTTCTCGCCCCGCATGCTGATGGAGCACGGCTCGGAGACCTTTACGGTGGACGGCGTGACCTTCGATTGCCCGACTGTTCGTGAGTATGGCTACGATAAAACGTACGGCGATGGCGGTGTCATTCGCCGGAATGGGCAGGTTGTTCGCATCGGATACGTGACATACAAGGGAGAGCACGTGATTGTGCTGATCCAAGAGCCGTAAAACAAACGTGAGAGGTACACCTATGCTTGAATCTCTACATATCGAAAACATAGCCGTCATCAAGTCGGTGGACATCGACTTTTCCCAGGGGCTTTGCGTGCTGACGGGTGAGACGGGAGCGGGCAAGTCCTTGCTCATTGACAGCGTGAGCTTTCTTTCGGGCGGGCGGGTCAGCCGTGACCTCATCCGTGCGGGGGAGGATCGCGCTCTGGTCAGCGCTCTGTTCTCCCCTCCCGAGGGGGAGCTGGCGGTGGCTCTTTCGGAGCTGGGCATCGACCTGCCCGAGGGGGATTCGCTCCTGTTGCAGAGAGTATTGACCCGTGACGGGCGCTCTACCGCCCGCATCAACGGCCGCGCCGTGACCCAGAGCATTCTGCGGGAGGCGGGGGCTCTCCTCATCAATATTCACGGTCAGAGCGACAACCAGAAGCTCATGCAGGCGTCGGCTCACCGCGCGCTACTGGACGACTATGCCCAGGACGGCGACGAGCTGGCTCTGTATCGGGAGCTGTATGGGGAGTGGAAGGCCGTGAGGGACGAGATGGCGAGCCTGCGCCGCGACGTGGCCGAGCGGATCCGTCTGCGGGAGATGCTGGAGTTTCAAATCAAGGATATTGACGCCGCCAAGCTGAAGGCGGGGGAGGAGGAGAAGCTCACCGAGAGGCGGGACAAGCTCCTCCATCTGGAGAAGATCAACCGCCAGGTCAGTCTTGCCTGCCGCACCCTGTGCGACGGGGAGAAGGCTACCGTGGTGGCTCTCTGCGACCGCGCCGAGGGGGCTTTGACGTCCATCGCGGGGATCATTCCCGAGTGCGACGAGCTCATCGAGCGCATTGGTGCCATCCGCGCCGAGGCCGAGGACATCGCCGAGCGGGTGCGGGAATTCGCCGACGAGGACGTGGGGGATCCTACCGCTGAGCTGGACAAGCTGGAGGGGCGGCTGGATACCATCAGCCGTCTGGGACGAAAGTACGGCGCGGGGGTGGAGGCCATTCTGCAGTTCCGCGAGGAGGCCGCCGCCCGGCTTATGGTCATCGACACCGCCGACGAGCGCATCGAGGAACTGGAGCGGGAGGAAGAGGGACTTCGCAAGCGGCTTGCCGACCGGGCCGCCGAACTGACCGAGATCCGCAGGTCTTCCGCCAAGGCTCTGTCCGAGGCGGTACGGGAGTCCTTGACCTTCCTGGATATGCCCAAGGTGCGGTTTGAGGTGGCGGTGAAGGCTTCCGCCGAGTTCGGGGCCTACGGGTGTGACGAGGTGGAGTTTTTGCTCTCGGCTAACCCCGGGGAGCCTCTGGGGGCTATGACCCGCATTGCCTCGGGGGGTGAGCTGTCCCGTATCATGCTGGCCATTCGGAGTGTGCTCAACGAGAGGTATGGGGTGCCCACCGCCATCTACGACGAGGTGGATACGGGTATTTCGGGCCGCACCGCCAGAAAGGTGGGCATCAAGCTGGC
>JAFULU010000265.1 GCA_017483125.1 Clostridia bacterium | reverse complement strand
GAGAGCTTCGGTGAGATCTTCATCGACTTTGCCGATCAGACCGACTTTACCGACTACAAAAAGGCCCTGGAGCTGTCCACCGCCACCGCCACCGCCGCATGGAGGAAGGGAAGCACCGCCTATGAAAGTGAGTGCTTCGTCAGCGAGGCCTACGACGCCCTCTGCTACCGCGTGAAGGCCACCGCCCCCTTCTCCTGCACCGTCACCATGAAGCGCGGGCAGGACGCCTATACCGCCGCCACCGCCCACGATACCCTGGTGCTCAACGGCCGTACCACCTACGCCCCCGATCCCCAGTACGGCGACGGCGGGGAGGGTATGTCCTTTGGCGCGCGCATCAAGGTCATATCGGACGGCACCGTCCGTGAGCACCGCGACCACGTCTCGGTCACCGACGCCACCTACCTGATCGTCTACGGCGCATTCGCCACCAACTACAACGTGGATCTCTTCGACATTGACGAGACCTGCGACTACCGTGCCGCCCTGACCGCCCGCATGGATCAGCTCATGGCCGCCGACTATGAGACCGTCAAGTCCACCCACCAAAAGGACTTTGGAAAGCTCTTTTCCACCCTCACCTTCGAGCTGGATGCCCCCCGCTACGCCGACGAGCCTACCGATATCCGCCTGGAAAAGGTCAAATCGGGCGAGCGGGTGGACACCGATCTCCAGTCCCTCTACTACCAGTTTGGCCGCTACCTCCTTCTGACCTCCTCGGGCATGAGGGCTACCCTCCCCGCCAACCTCCAGGGCATCTGGTGCAACGGCTTCCGTCCCCCGTGGGGCTCGGACTACCATACCAACATCAACCTCCAGATGAACTACTGGCCCGCCGAGACAGGCAACTGCTCGGATACGGTGAAGCCCCTCGTCCACTTCATGGAGATGCTCAGCCGCTTCGGGGAGCAGACCGCCCACGACGAGTTCGGCGCGAGAGGCTGGTGCATCAACCACACCACCGACGTCTTCGGCCGCACGGGTGTCCACGATTCGGTGGACTGCGGCTTCTTCCCCATGGCAGGACCCTGGATGTGCCTGAACCTCTGGGAGCACTACGAGTTCACCGCCGACCGCGACTACCTCCGTGAGATCTACCCCGTCCTCGCGGGCTCCTGCCGATTCCTTCTGGACTACCTCTGTGAGGCCCCCGAGGGCTACCTCACCACCTCCCCCAGCAACTCCCCCGAGAACAGCTTCTTCTACACCGAGCCCGACGGCACCCGCCGCGGCAGTATGCTGACCCACGGGGCCACCATCGACTTTGAGATCATTTACGCCCTCTTCACCCGCACCGCCTACGCCTGCGATACTCTGGGCGAGGATCCCGCCTTCGCTAACGAGCTGAAGGCCACCCTGGACCGTCTGCCCCCTTTGCGGGTCAGCGAGAAGTACGGCATCCTCTGCGAGTGGATCCATGACTACGACGAGGTAGAGCCGGGCCACCGTCACGTCTCCCCCCTCTTCGGCCTCCACCCCGCCGACCAGATCAACGAGACGAACCCCGCGATCTTCGAGGCCGCCCGCAACACCTTGATCCGCCGTCTGACCTATGGCGGCGAGGGCGGCGCGGGATGCCACAAAGTGGGCTGGTCCCAGGCCTGGATGGTCAACTTCTTCGCCCGATTTAAGGACGGAGAGGCCGCCTTCGAGCGGGTGCAGGGACTCCTCCGGAACTGCACCGCCGACAACCTCTTTGACTTC
>JAFULU010000264.1 GCA_017483125.1 Clostridia bacterium | reverse complement strand
CCCAGGTGTCCTGGACCGCTTACGACAACGGTATCAACCTGGTCCTGGAGTACCAGGAGGACCTGCACTTCACCTCTAAGGGTATCGTTGTGGTTCCCCTGACCGAGACCACTCCCGAGGAGACCGAGGCCCCCACCGAGGAGCCCACCGAGGCCCCCACTGAGGAGCCCACCGAGGAGCCCACCGAGGCTCCCACCGACGCTGCTACCGATGCTCCCGCTACCGACGCTCCCGCTACCGAGCAGGAGACCGAGGCTGAGGGTGGCTGCGGTTCCGTCATCGGCTTCAGCGCTATCGCCGTTCTGGCCGCTGCCGCTGCTGCTGTCGCTCTGAAGAAGGACTAATCTGCTCCTGCATTCAGCTTGACTGACCTCAAAGCATAATCAGACCCCACCTGCCCCTTGCAGGTGGGGTTTTTCTCTGTCCCATCAAGGCATATTGCACAAAATTTATGACGGAATTTGAAACAAAGGGGAGACCGTATTGACAGACGGCGAGTGGCGTGCTATAATGACAATGGAGGGGTATCCCCGCGGGGATGCTCAAGAATTGATACAGAGAGGAGACCCGTTATGAAAAAGTGTTTGGCTTACCTCGCCATTCTGTCCCTGCTTCTGTCCCTCGGCACGGTCTTTGCCGCCGCCGAGCTGCCTTCCGTGAGTTTTACTCCCGGCAAGTTCCTCGCCGACGACCCCGATGCCTTCTCCACCGTGGGAACCGTTACGGTGGATTGGAAGCCCGATATCGCGAGTCAGATCGACATGACCGACGGCGACCTGTCCGACTGGTACGCCGCGGGACTGACTGCCACCGAGATCACCTCCTACAACATGGTTTCGTGGGTGAGAGACGAGGCCGTGACAGATTGGCGCATGACCTCCTTCTGCGCCGCTGACCCCGACTACCTGTATCTCGCCTTTGATATTACGGATCCCGATTTCGCTTACGGTACGGGCGGCGATACCTACGACGGCGACGTCCTCCAGCTGTCTCTGGATTTCGGCGGCAAGATGGGCGAAGTCATTGAGGAGGATCCCGACGTGCTCATGGGCCCCAAGAACATCTTTTACTCCTTCTCCTGCGAAGCCGACGGCGCGCCCATTCGGGTCATGCAGCAGGAGTCGGATATGGATGGCTGGTTGACCGAGGCCGATGGTGACGGCGTCAAGGGCGCGGCCAAGCGCACCGACAAGGGCTGGAGCGTGGAGCTCGCTCTGTCCTGGCAGCGGATGTACGACGACTATGTTTGGAAGGCCTGGGAGGACGATGCCAAGATCTACGCGAGCGAGGGCATGGAGATGCCCTTGCGGGTCGGTTGCGCCCTGTACTACATCAACCGCGCCGAGAGCGGGGGGGAGGTCCTCTGGGCGGCAGGCGTGACCAAGGGCCTGGTGGACGATGACGGGAATCCCGTTGTGTCCTGGACCCCCTACGATAACGGCATTACCTGGAGCCTGCCCATTCAGAAGGATGTGTCCTTCACCTGTCCCCAAATTGTGATTGTTGAGGGCCTTGATACAACGGCTCCTCCCGAGACAGAGCCTCCCTACGATCCCCCCGTGGATTACCCCGATACCGAGGAATGGGTGGAGACGGAGCTGAACACCAACGTGGAGTGGTACGATACCATCCCGCCCGAGGTGGAGGAGACCCTCCGCGATGCCGCCGAGGATCTGGATGCCGAGGACGAGCTGAACGCCATCCTGGAGAAGTACGGCTGTACCGCCGCCGTGGGCATGGGGAGTCTGACCGTTCTTCTGACGGTGACCGCCGCGGCCTACGTCATCCGCAAGAGAAAGTAACCCCTATCTACCCGAACCGCCTGCTACGGGCGGTTCTTTTTTTGTAAAAATTACGAAAAACTACCGAAAACCACTTCACAAATCATGGAAAATGTAGTATAATATCCCTGTATACCCGAAGGCCGAAAGGAGACCGATCATGCGTATTGGATCGCGGAAAGGAATGACCATACTGCTGGCCGCCGTATTGCTGACGGCGGGGCTTTTGGCCGTCCCCTCCTTCGCGGTCTACGCCGCCCCCGACGACGGCGGGCGGGTCCCCTACCACTACTCCTTCGATAAGCTCCACACCGGGGCCTGTAGCGACACCAGGATCTCGGTTCTGCGGAATCTGGAGCTGGAGATGGGACAGCCCATAGAGGCCGCGGGCTGGGTGGCCACCGACGAGGGTATTTCGGATTACCTCTATATGTGGGTCCCCTCGGGCGGCGGTGTGGCGGGAGAATGGGAGCAGGTCACCACCCTGCAGATCCTCCCCCGACCCGATCTGGCTCCCGCGGGGATCGCCTACCCCTCGGGACACAGCACCGCGGGCTTCAATTTCACCATCGAGCCCCCCGAGGAGCTCCCCGAGGGCTACTACGATATCTACATCCGCGCGCTGGACGGTATGGGCACCCCCTGCGATCTGGCCGCCATTCTGAATCTCCGCTACGGCAAGCCCGACGAGATCACCGAAGCCGCCCGCCGTATCAGCTTCCCCCGTATCCTGCGGGAGGGGGAGACCTCCCTCTTCGGCGGTGCCTCGGTCACCGAGGAGGCCATCATCCTGCCCCCCGACGGCGGTGTCCGTCTGGGTACCCTCAATCTGGCAGGGATGGAGGGGGTTCGTATCCAATACGAGGTCACCGACCTCACCGCGGCGGGTAAGACCCCCGTGCTGGGGCTGAAATCCGCGGGGATCTACAGCTACGGCAAGGGCGACGAGGGCTACAACACCACCCACAGCCTGGCCTTCACCCCCATCCATACCGACCGTACCGAGGTCTTTTTGGATCTCACGTCCTGCGACGACTACGGCGAGGTCTGGCTCACGGGACACCTGAACGGCGAGCTCCGTATCACCGAGGTGGAGTTTATCCAAAACGGCTACGGCACCGACCGCGTGGCCGCCCGCATCCACTTCAGCGAGGCTCTGACCCCCTACTTCAACGGCAGTAGCCACACCGAGCTCAAGGGCTTTACCGATCCCGTACTGGGTGACGTCCTCCGTCTGGAGGTCAGGGAGGAGACCAACGATCCCTACGTCTTCTTCAACGCGGGGGGACTCCTCAAGGAGCACGACATTCTGCTGGACGCCAACGAGTACAAGTACATGGTGCTCCTCTACCGCTCCTACGCGGACAACCCCACCGACCGTATGCAGCTGTACCTCTGTTCGGGCACCATCACGGGAGCCACCGAGGAGTGTAACCACGGCGTAACCCTTCAGCGGGACGGCAAGTGGCACTACCTGCTTATCGACCTGACCCAAAGGGCCAACTGGGGCGGCATCATCCACGGCTGGCGATTCGACTATCTTGGAAACAGTCTGCCGGGGCAGGGCGTTGATATTGCCTCGGTGCAGTTCTTCCGCACCCTCAAAGCCGCCAATGCCGCCGCGAGGCAGGACCCCGCCAAGGCGACCCCCTTCAAGGCGGGAGATACCCCCGTGATCCGGGATATGTGCGAGGAGGAGGGGAAGGAGGATGACGGGGCCTTGACCATCGACCCCGCCGACACCTACGAGATCACCGAGGCACCCACCGAGCCGCCAATTGAGCCTCCCACGGAGCCCGACACCGATCCCACAGACGGCACTACCCCCGATCCCGACGAGTCTGCCGCGGATACGGTCACCGATCCTGACACCGAGCCGCCCCGCAAGGGCTGCCGCTCCGCCCTGACTTCCCCCGCCACTCTCCTCGCCCTTTGTCTTTTCGCACCCCTTTTCCATAAGCGCAAAAAATCCACCGTATAAAGGAGAAAACCATGAAAACCAAGCTCCGCGTATGCACCGCCGCCCTCTCCCTGCTCCTGGCCCTCACTCTGCTGGCCTCCGCCTGGGTCACCCCCGCCCTGGCCGCTCCCCCCGCCGAGAAGCTCAGCGACGAGCAGGGCCGTAAGACCTCCGAGATCACCCTGGCCGACGGCACCAAGACGGGTGTTCTGTGGAGTGACGTTTCGGTCAGCGGCTCCACCTACGGCACCGACCGCCAGGTCAATATGGTGGAGATCGACCTCTCCAACACCCACCTCTCCATGGAGGTGCTGACGGGCGGACAGTACATGGTCAGCACCAAGACCCTGAACAAGGCCGCCGCCGACTACAACGCTACCCATAAGGGGCAGACCGTCCTGGCCGCCGTTAACGGCGACCTCTGGATGACCGCCGTCCACAGCGGCTCCTCGGTGTCCAAGAAGGTGCTGAAGGTCACCCGCGGTATCCTCATGATCGACGGCGAGATCTGGGCCTCCCAGCAGCTGGACCAGGAGAACCTGGGTGCCACCAACGCCGAAAAGAACACTCCTGCCGGCAATAAGGCCGCCTTCGGTGTCACCTCCAAGAACCAGCCTCTGGTAGGCTCCCCCGACATCCGCGTCACCATGACGGTGAACGGCAAGGAGGTCAAGGCCGACGGCATCAACCGTCTCCCCGCCCTCAATGCCCTCATCGTCTACAACCACCGCGTCAACGACACCAACTACGCCCTCAACGACGCCTACGAGGTGGAGCTGGAGGTGTCTAAGTCCTCGGCCTTCAAGGCTGGCGGCGAGCTGACCGCCAAGGTGGTGGCCCTCTATAAGCCCGGTGCCGCCACCCGCCCCGCCATCGGCTCCAAGACCATCGTCCTCACCGCCCGCGGCAACCGCGTCGCCGACCTCCAGAACAACTTCAAGGTGGGCGACACCGTCACCTTCAAGACAACCCTCACCGACCGCATGGGCCGTTCTGAACTGTGGCAGGACGTGCAGGACGCCATCGGCGGCCATATGCAGCCCATCGTGGACGGTAAGCTGGCCGTGGCCAACGGCGACAGCACCGCCTACCCCGCCTCCTTCGTGGGCTACCGCGACGACGGCACCGTGGTGCTTTGCTCCATGACCTCCACCATCGACGGCAGCCGCGCGGGCCTGCGCTTCAAGGACGGCTACAAGTTCTGTACCGAGATGGGCTTCAACAGCGTCTTCTACCTGGACGGTGGCGGCTCCTGCACCTTCCTCACCCTGGATGAGGGTAGCTACACCATCCGCAACCAGTGCTCCGACGGCTCGCCCAGAGCGGTCATCAACGGCATCGGCGTGGTCTGGAACGAGACCCCCGTCTGCGAGAAGCAGGGCTCTCTCTCCTACATCAAGACCGCCGTGGATATGTCCGCCATCCCCGCCACCTACCTGGACGGTGCCCTTATCAACGAGCTGATCGGCGGTCAGAACGCTGTCAACACAAGCTACGACGAGACCGAGAAGGCCTTCAAGATGACCACCGCCACCGCCACCAACGATCCCTACGCCTCCCTGGATTTCGGCGCCCTGGCTCCCGCCTCCGCCGATACCTACAAGTACATCGTCTTCAAGGTCAAGACTGACCACACCAACCCCAACACCACCCTCATGCTCTTCTACGCCGCGGGCGCGGACAACGGTGCCGACGGTAATCGAACCAAGTCCGCCTCTGTCAAGTCGGGTATGGACGGCTGGCAGTACGTTACGGTGGATATGAGCAAGGTGGCCAAATGGACGGGAAAGATCAACAATATCCGTCTGGATATTTTTGACGGCTCCAATACTCCTGAGGGCAAGACCATGTACTTCGGTGCCATCGTCCTCTGTAAGACCGCCGAGGAGGCCGCCAAGGTTTCCGAGGGCTGGGCACCCGAGGGCTCCGTCACCGACTATCTGGCCTATCTCGAGTCCCTGAAGCCCGAGACCGAGCCTGAGACCGAGGCTCCTACCGAGCCCGAGACCGAAGTGCCCACCGAGCCTGAGACCGAGACTCCCACCGAAGCACCCACCGAGGCTCCCACCGCCGCTCCCACCGAGCCCGTCACCGAGGCACCTACCGCCGCCCCCACGGGGGCTCCCACCGAGCCCGCCAAGAGCGGTTGCGGCTCTGCCGTGACCTTCGGCCTGGCCGCCATCCTCGTGGCCTCCGCCGCGTGCGTGATCCGCAAGAAGGACTAAATCAGGCTTCTTTCGCATAAGGTTATCATAATGAAACCCCACCGTCATAGGGCGGTGGGGTCACTTTTTTGGGGGGACTATGGGGCAGTACAAAGAGACTTTGCGTGGGTGGATCGGGAAGGTGACCGAGCGGTTGCGTGGGTGGATGAACACCCTTGGGGCGTGGATCAAGGAGCGCATGGGAGAGACGTCACCCCACCGCGTCGTGTCACTTGTCGTTGCCCTGTCGCTGTGGATGGGGATCGGGGGGATGGATTCGTCGGAGGTGGTGACAGAGACCGAGGGGGAGGCGTTCGGGGAGATCCATTGGTATACTCCCGAGCCGCCTCACGGCGTAGAAGGGGACGGCTGACCGTCCCTTTCGTCGGTAGCGGTGACCCGTACCGACAGGCTCCCGAAGGGATCCTCCACCCGCACCTCTGTGGGAAGCGCGCTCCCTTCTGCAAAGGAGAAGACCGCCTCCCTTGCGCCATCCCCCCATTGGCGGGTGACGGTATATCTCCCGTTCTCGGCCACGGGGGAGACCTCGGCCACGTCCCCCACAGGGAGCAGAGCCTCGGCAAAGCGGAGGAGGCCGTCCAATTCGTTCCTCGTCGCGGTGAAGCGCACCTCACCGTAGTCCGAGGGGTAGGAGAAGACCACCGCTCTCCCGTAGCTTCCCTCGGGGGCGGGGGACAGAGCGGCGGTGACGGTCACCCCGCGGAGGGAGGGGGGCGCGGTGAAGGTGACGGTCAGATCGCGGAGAGTGGGGTCACCGCCTACGGGCGTACCTGCCGTGACGATGGCGGCTACGGGGCGGGGAGTGCCTTCGGGGTCGTTTGCGGGGAGGTAAGTCCCCTCCACGGTCACCGAAAAGGGGGCGGCGGCGTAGGCAAAGGGATCCCGTGGCGCGGGGGAACAGGCGGTGGAGAAGAAAACCAGACAAAGAATCAATAGGAAAGCGAGGAACAAACGCATAACAGACCTCCCGAAATGGTTGGCGCGCCGTGGGCGGCGGCCTCTTGACAGTTTACGGGAAATATGATAGAATATGCGTAAACACCACTGAAGGGAGACCGTCATGGCCAACAGATCCTCCCGACCCAAGCCCAATCGAACAAAACCCGCAAAGTCCACCCCCGGCCCCGTAACGGTCACGGTGACCCTCCTGGTCTTAGCCATCGGCGTGGGTTCGGTAGCCACATGGGACCGCTACGCCTTTGCCGACACCGATCTGTTCCCCCTGTGGTACGTGGCCCTGGCCTTGGGCCTGCTCTGCGGCTGGCTGTTCGTGGCCAAGCTCATGGAAAAGGGACACAGCGCAGGAAAGCAGATCGGTATGTTCCTTCTGATGTCCCTGCTTATGTTCTTCGTGGCGGGCACTGTGCTGGCCCATCTGAACCATTTCTTTGACACAAGTCAGCCCAAGCAGTTCGTGGTGGTGATCGAGGACAAGGAATACCGCCACAGGAAGAACTCCAGCCATCATAAGTTTACCGTGACGGCGCAGGGAGATACCTTTGATATTGAAGTACCCCGCAGTCACTACGCCTACTATGAGGTGGGGGACTCCTACGTGATCGAGTACCGCGAGGGGGCCTTCGGGGAGCCGTACTACCTCGCTGTGGGCGGGGTCAACGGTGAACCGTAACGGTAGCCGCGCCCCCGAGACCGTACCGAAAGGAGCTACCATGCCTTCTTCCCATCCCCTCCGCGGCCGCAAAAAAAGACGGCTTGCGGTTCTGTCCGCCCTGCTCCTGATCCTCCTCGGCTTTGTCATTTGGGTCATCCATTCCAATACCGTTCCCACTCTCACCGAGGTTTCCATCCCCGCTGAAGGACTTCCCGCGGGCTTTGACGGCTTCCGCGCCGTCCAAATCTCGGATCTCCACGACGCCGAATTCGGGAAAGACCATGAAAAGACCCTCGACCTGATCCGCAAGGCCGAGCCCGACGTCATCTTTCTGACGGGGGACATGATCGACAAACGCCGTACCGACGTGGCCTTGACAGTGTCCTTCGTGGAGCAGGCGGTAGAGATCGCGCCCTGCTACTATGTCACGGGCAATCACGAGGGGCGGAGTCCTGCCTCGGTCTACGCCGAGCTGGAGGAGGCATTGATCTCTCTGGGGGTCACGGTTCTGCACGGTGAGGCCGTCACCCTGGAGCGGGGCGGCGATTCCATTACCCTGGCGGGCATTGACTCTCCTGCCTTTCGTCACGGGGAGACCGCCTCCCCCGACCTGTCCGACCTCTGCGGAAACGGCTACACCATCCTGCTGGCTCACCATCCCGAATCAGTCGCCAAGTACGCCGAGGCGGGGGCGGATCTGGTCTTTTCGGGCCACGTCCACGGCGGGCAGTTCCGCTTGCCCTTCGTAGGCGGTCTCTACGGCCCCGGGCAGGGCCTATTCCCCGACTATGACGGAGGACTGTACGCGATCCCCGCCGCAGAGGGGGAGACCCTCCTGTACGTCAGCCGCGGCCTGGGAAACAGTCGGTTCCCCATCCGCTTCGCCAACCGCCCCGAGGTGATCCTGGCGGTATTGGAGGCTCAATAACGAAAAAGACCCGCTCTCGGTTGAGGGCGGGTCATTCTGTGTCTATAGTGTCTCGGAATCAGGTCTCTTCCTCCGCGATCACCCCGTCGAGGAGCTTCTGGGCGTCGGCGGCAGGTAGCTCGGCCACGCTCTTGAGCTTGCGGTTGATCTGGCGGGTACGGGTGCCCACCAGCTTTTCCAGCTCGTCGCCGGTCTGGTTGATGCGGGTCTGGACCTTGGCCAGGGCATCCTCGAACTTGCCGAACTCGGTCTTCACCGCCCCCAGGACCTCCCAGACCTCCCCCGACCGCTTCTGGATGGCCAGGGTGCGGAAGCCCATCTGGAGGCTGTTGAGGAGGGCGGCCAGGGTGGTGGGTCCCGCCACGCTGACACGGTACTGGGTCTGGAGGATATCCACCAGACCCATGCGGACCACCTCGGCGTAGAGTCCCTCGAAGGGGAGGAACATGATACCGAAGGTGGTGGTGTAGGGAGGCTCCACGTACTTGTCGCGGATGTCCTTGGCCGCGCCCTTGATGCGGGCCTCCAGCTCGGCGGAGGCGGCCTTGATGGCCTCGGGGTCTCCCGCCTCGTAGGCATCCACCAGGTGGTGGTAGGCGTCGGCGGGGAACTTGGCGTCGATGGGAAGGTAGACGGGGACGTCGCCTTCTCCGGGGAGCTTGATGGCGAACTCTACGCGGTTGGTCGTGCCGGGGCGGGTGACGGCGTTCTCCTCATACTGCTCGGGGGAGAGCAGCTCGGTGATGATGGCCCCCAGCTGGATCTCGCCCAGGATGCCGCGGGTCTTGACCCCCGCCATGACCTTCTTGAGGTCTCCCACGTCCCCTGCCAGGGTCTGCATCTCGCCCAGTCCCTTGTACACGTCGGCCAGACGGTCGTTGACCGCCTTGAAGGACTGGGAGATGCGCTCATCCAGGGTCTTCTGGAGCTTTTCGTCCACGGTGGACCGCATCTGCTCCAGCTTTTCGTTGTTGCTTGCCTGCATGGCGGTCATGCGCTCCTCCATGGTCTTGCGGAGAAGCTCCTGGGCGGCGGCAGACTGCTCGCGGAAGTCCTTGAACTGCTTCTCCACCTCGGTGAGCCGCTGACCCACGGTGGTGTTCAGACCGTCCATGCGCTCGGACAGGAGGGTGTTCAGGGCCTTCTGCATGGCCTCCAGGCGGGCATCCTGGGCGGCGAAGCGCTGGGTCTGGGCGTCCTTCAGCTCGGTCATGAGCTTTGTTTCGGCGGCGGTCAGCTCGGAAATGCGCTTGGACTGGAGCTCGGCGGTGTCTCTTTGGGACTCGCGGAGGGACTGACCCAGCTTGTCCACCGAGTTCTGTACCGTGTTGGTCATTTCAGTACGGGAGCCGCGGAGCTCGGTCTGCATCTCGGTGCGCAGGGTGCTCTGGCTGTTGCGCTCCTCGCGGAGAATGGGGTCGGTGACCTCTCTTCGCATGGTCTCGGTCATGGCGCGGGCAGTGGCCTCGGCGGTGGAGGCGGCCATGGCGGCGGGGTCGGCGGTGCCTGTATCGGTCCTCTTGCGGAGGAGAAGCACCACTAAAAGAGCGATGGCGGTCAGCACGCCGACGAGGATGAGGATGGCGAGTATTTCAATGAGTTCCATGGAGGCCTCCTTTTTTATATTTTTGGGGAGCGGGTGGACTTCAAATTTGGGCTTATCGGTCTGCGACCGAAATGCAAAATGCAAAATGCAAAATCAAGAACGAAGCGGCGGTACGATAACGGCTTTCGACTATGGATATTCCATACAGGGCAATGCTTTTCGGGTGTTTGATCGAAAAATCTTACCATAAAATAGGCTTTTGCGAAGTAAAAGGCTTCATTCATTTTGCATTTTGCTTTTTGCATTCTCAAGCTCCCCGATAAACTGCAATTTTCGCATTTCACCTATATTATACCCCCTTTTTCCTCCCCTGTCAAGGGGTTACGCCCATGAAACCCTACGGATGGCAGGATACAACCCTGGGTTTCAAAATTCGTCCCAACAGTTTTGCGCTTACCTATTGATATATTGGCCTCAATATGATATAATGTATAGACTGCGAAATGCGCGCTTTTTCGGGCTCACACCCCGCAATCCCCAAGAAATGAGGTGATCTCCTTGATATTCGGAAGGCATATCAACCGATACTATCTCCGGCACCTGCCCGCTCTGCTGTTGGGCGTGCTGTCGCTGGTCATGATCGACGTGTTCCAGCTCAAGATCCCCGAGCTGTACGGTATGGTCATCAACGGCATCAACGACGGCAAGGTGGTCATGGACGGTGCCGAGCTGGTCTTCGACATGGACTTTTTGCTGGATAAGATCTGCCTGCCCATGATCTTCATCATCGTCAGCATGGCCTTCGGACGCTTTCTCTGGCGTATCTGCTTCTTCGGCTCGGGCATCAAGGTGGAGACCGATCTCCGTGGGCGGATGTTTGACCGCTGTAAGGATCTCTCCCGTGAGTACTACCAGGTCAACAAGGTAGGCACCCTCATGTCCTACTTCACCAACGACCTGGAGACGGTGCAGGACTGCTTCGGCTCGGGTATCCTCATGATGGCCGACGCCCTGTTCCTGGGTGTCATGGCCCTTTTCAAGATGTTCCGCATGGATCTGACCCTGACTCTCTTCTCCCTGATCCCCATGGTTTTTTTGCTGGTCATCAGCGCCATCGTGGGCCACTACATGGAGAAGAAATGGGACGAGCGCCAGGAGGCCTTCTCGGCCCTGTCCGACTTCTCCCAGGAGGACTTTTCGGGTATCGCCGTCATCAAGGCCTTCGTCAAGGAGACGGTCCAGCTCATGGCCTTCCGCAAGCTGAACAAGCAGAACGAGAAGGTCAACGTGGAGTTCACCAAGATCTCTACCGCGCTGAATATCCTCGTCACCCTCTTCGTGGAGTCGGTCATCTGCGTGATTTTGGGCTACGGCGGCTACCTGGTCTACTACGGCCAGTTCAACGCGGGTCAGCTCATCGAGTTCATCGGCTACTTCACCTCCATCGTCTGGCCCATCATGGCAGTCTCCCAGCTCATTGAGATGCGGGCCCGCGGTAAGGCCTCCCTGGCCCGTATCGGGGAGCTTCTGGACACCCCCGTGGACGTGGCGGACAAGCCCACCGTCAAGGAGCCCGACGCGCCTCTGGCGGGGAATATCGAGATGAAGAACCTCACCTTCCGCTACCCCGGCGGCTCCTACGATTCCCTGACCGACGTATCCTTCAAGATCAACGCGGGGGAGAACGTGGGCATCATCGGCAAAACAGGCTCGGGCAAGACCACCCTGGTGGACCTGCTCCTGCGCACCTACAACGTCCCCGACGGCACGGTGTTCCTGGACGGCTACGACGTCAACGACCTCCCCATCCGCACCGTCCGTCAGTACGCCGCCTACGTCCCCCAGGATAACTTCCTGTTCAGCGACACCATCAAAAATAACATCGCCTTCGCCTCGGACACCGACGATCAGACCGTCATTGAGGAGGCCGCCCGCCTGTCCGACGTCCATGACAACATCACCGAGTTCACCGAGGGCTACGCCACGGTGCTGGGCGAGCGAGGCGTTACCGTCTCGGGCGGTCAGAAGCAGAGAATCTCCATCGCCCGCGCTTTGATGAAGGATGCCAACATCCTGATCCTGGACGATGCCGTCTCGGCGGTGGACCTCCGCACCGAGAAGGCCATTCTGGAAAATCTCCGCCGCATCCGTAAGGGCAAGACCACCATCCTCATCGCCCACCGCATCTCCACCGTGGAGGGCATGGACAAGATCATTTTCCTGGATGACGGCCGCGTCACCGCCGTGGGTACCCACAGGGAGCTCCTGGAAACCTGCCCCGACTACCGTACCATGGTGGAGCTCCAGCAGGTGCAGGGTGCCATGAAGGAGACCGACTCCCCCGAGGTGGCCCGAGAAAACAGCATCCGAGAGGAGGTGGAAGGCCATGCGTGAGTATCTGCCTATCCTCATCGTAGGCGCCATTGTGGGTGTGTTGTCGGTGATCTTCCTCATTGCCTATGTCACCATGAAGGACAAGAAGGAGGCCATCGGCTTCGACCGCAACATGAAGGACGGGGAGATCATCCGCCGTCTCTCCAAGTACGCCCTGCGCCAGTGGCCCAGCTTCCTGCTGGTTCTTCTGCTCATGGTGTTCTCCATTGTCTACGATATCGTCTCCCCTCTGGTCATCGGTGAGCTGACCGAGTCCATCCAGAACGAGACCTTCACCCTGCCCTTCCTCTACACCTCGGTGGCGGTCTACGCCTCCATTCTGGTGGTGTCCATGATCTGCACCTATGTCCAGGCCATCGTCCTCCAGAAGACGGGCCAGCGCATCCTCTCGGCCCTCCGCGAGGATATCTTCACCCACATCGAAAGCCTGTCCCACGAGCAGCTCAACCACATCCCCGTGGGCAAGCTGGTGACCCGCGTTACCAACGATACGGGGGCCATCTCCATGATGTTCACCCACATCATCGTCAATCTGGTGAAGAACGTCTTCGTCATCCTGGGCGTGCTGGTGGCCATGCTCTGCCTCAACTACGCCCTGACCCTCATGGTGCTGTGCTTCGTGCCCTTCATCGTGATCTTCACCGTCATCTTCCGCAAGTTCTCCCGCCGCGCCTACCGCCGTGTCAAGGACGGCACCACCGACATCAACACCTTCCTCTCCGAGAACCTGTCGGGCATGAAGATCATCCAGATCTTCAACCGTGAGGCCCATAAGAAGAATGAGTTCGACCGCAAGAATCAGGCTCTGGGCAAATCCAAGCGGGACCAGATTTTCGTCTTCGGTATCTTCCGTCCCGTGGTGTATATGCTCTACGTGGCCTCGGTCATGTGCCTGTTCTATCTGGGCGGTAAGGGCGTGATCCGGAATCAGGAGTTTCTGGGTCAGATGATCACGGGCGGTACCGTGGTGACCTTCTACATGTACATCAACAAGTTCTTCAACCCCATCCAGTCCCTGGCCGAGCAGTTCAACTGGCTCCAGTCGGCCATGGCGTCCGCCGAGAAGATTTTCACCGTCTTCGACATGGTCCCCGAGATCCAGGACTCCCCCGACGCCATCGAGCCCGAGGAGATTAAGGGCGAGATCGAGTTCCGTGACGTGTGGTTCGCCTACGTCCCCGGCGAGTGGGTGCTGAAGGGGGTCTCCTTCAAGGTGGAGGCGGGCCAGACCGTGGCCTTCGTAGGCGCGACGGGCTCGGGCAAGACCACCATCCTATCCCTCATTTGCCGTCACTACGATATCCAGCAGGGACAAATTCTCATCGACGGGCGGGATATCAAGGAGATCAAAATTTCCGCCCTCCGCCGTCACTTCGGCCAGATGCTCCAGGATGTATTCCTCTTCTCGGGCACCGTCCGCTCCAATATCCTGCTTGGTCTGGAGGGGGTGGATGACGACGAGGTCATGGAGGCCTGCCGCTACGTCAACGCTCACCACTTCATTGGGAAGCTGGCGGGAGGTTTGGACGAGCCCGTCCGCGACCGAGGCAACAACCTCTCGGCGGGTCAACGCCAGCTCCTCTCCTTCGCCCGCGTCATCGTCCACAAGCCCTCGGTCATGATCCTGGACGAGGCCACCGCCAACATCGACACCGAGACCGAGGTGCTCATTCAGGACTCTCTGGAGAAGATGATGAACATTGGCACCATGCTCATGGTGGCCCACCGTCTCTCCACCATTCGTCACGCCGACAACATCATCGTCCTCTCCCACGGCGAGATCGTGGAGCAGGGCAACCACGATCAGCTGGTAGCTCTGGGCGGACGGTACTACGAGCTGCACAAGCTCATGGCGGATGAGGAGAGGCTCCGCAAGAGCTGATACTATTTTTCAAATAAAAGCTTGATTTGCATTTGCCCTCTCCGTCACGCCTACGGCGTGCCACCTCCCCCAAAGTGGGAGGCTTTTTGCCGAGCTTGATCGGCGGCTCTCCCTTTGGGAGAGCTCCCGCGAAGCGGGTG
>JAFULU010000026.1 GCA_017483125.1 Clostridia bacterium | reverse complement strand
TCTATGTAGTATAAAACAAAGGACGGTTTCCTCAGGTAGCCTTCCCCCTCGGGGGAAGGTGTCGCCCAGCAAGTGCGGCGGGCGACGGATGAGGGGTAGACAGGGGTATGCTATCAAACAGCCCGATAAACCCAAATTTGAACTCCCTACAAAAAAGCAGGAGCCTTCCGCCAAGGAAAGCTCCTGTTTTCTATCAAATTAAATGCTTCCGGATCACGGGGGCAATGCAGACCAGCTGATCCAGCGCGGTGTCGGTGCCGTAGAGCTTGGGGATCTCCACGTCGGAAAGCTCCGCGATCGGTACCGTCAGCTCCCCGCCCGTGATGTCCAGCGTTCGCTCGCCGCTTTGTCCCTTGAGTAGCAGAGTGTAGGCCGCGGGGGCCTCGTAGCCCGGCTTGTTCACGTCGCGTAGGGTAAAGCGGATGGCCTCCCCCTCGCGGTGCCAGTCCAAAAGCATACCCTTGGATACCCAGGTCCGCTGTACCGACAGGGCCGCCCGCAGCTCGGCTACGGCGTCGCCTCCCTCGCGCCCTTCGGCGTAGGTGGCGAAGCGTCCGTCCATGCGGTCGGTGACCCGATGGAGGTCCATCCCCGCGCAGGCGGAGACGGGGATCCCCCCCAGCACCAGCTCCTCCCACCAGCGGATGGCGGGGCCGTTGACGGTGTGCAGGGACTCGCTGTTGTTGATGACCTCGATGTAGTCCACGTGGGTAAAATCCCGAATCTCCATCTCAAAACGGCAGCCCATGGCGAAGGGCTCGCCGTAGGCAAAGGGATGGGCGATGCCCGTGATGCCCCCCGCCCGCTTGCAGGCCTCGAACAGCCGCTCGGGACGGTGACGGTCGATGGAGTCCCAGGGGACGTAGGTCTCCAGCACGGGGCAGACGATGTGCCCGAAGTAGGTGGTGTACTCCATGCCGTAGGCGCAGGTCAGCTTCAGGCCGTCCCGCTCCAGCTGGTTTCGGATGATGCCGTGGCCCGAGACCGTGTTGTGGTCGGTGATGGCAAAGCAGTCCACTCGCTCGGCCACCATGCGGCGGATCAGCTCCCCGCAGGAAATGGGTGCGTCGGACTCGTCGGTGTGGTTATGCAGTTCGTAACGCTTAAACACGGCCGTCCTCCTTCCCTCCGCTGACCCTCAGGGTGTAGCGGGTCTGATCCTTGGCCACGTTGAAGACCAGCAGGGTGATCTTGAGGACACCCTCCATACGCGCCTGGGGGATGCACCCGTGGGAGGCGTAGTCTTTCCGAAAGATCATGTGGCGGTCGGACAGCTGCTTGTGGATACAGCCGATGAACTGATCGTTCAGGGTCGCCAGGGGGTGGATCTCGGTCTTGAGGTCGATGTCGTAGACCAGGAACTTCCGCGCCTCCTCCTCGGTGATGACGTATCCGCTCATGTCGCTGACCTCGCGGATGGTCTTCTCCAGCACCGCGGGGGTGATGGGGGGACACTCGCGGTAATGCTCCTCGGTCCCGTAGATCTTCAGGATCCCGTCGCGGTCCAGGTCGGCCTTCTCATCCCGATAGCGCAGCTCGGCGTAGTCGTAGGTCAGATGGACGTCCAGCTGGTCACAGGGCTCCTCCAGGCAGACCGTATAGGTGATCTGCCCGCGAAAGCCCCGATTCAGGGTTCCTTCAACAGAATACAGCTCTTTCATAGCCGTTTCCTCCATATTCCCCGCGGGGTCTTACTCCACGACCTCGGCGGAGACCTTGTTGTCCATGTAACGGAAGGTGAACTTCACCACGCAGTTGTCTCGGGGGGTGGTGAAGTGGGCCTTGGGGCCGTCGCCGCTGGCGGGGCGGTAGCTGTGGGCGGTATAGACCGCCGACAGGGTGCCGTAGGTGGAGACGGCGTAGTCGTAGGTGCCCGCGAAGGGGATGACCACCGACAGGGTGTAGGTGTTGTCCCCGATGTAGTACATACGGGTCAGCTCGCTGTTGGAGTCGTTCTCCTCACAGCCCACGAAGGGCTGGAAGCTGCCGTACACCACGATCTTCTCGGGGAGCTTGAAGCCCGTCTCGGGATCGTACTCCTCGCGGCAGCCGTAGCGGATGAGGTGCTCGGGGTTGGCGTAACCCTCCCGGAGGCGGTCGCCGTCAGCCCAGCAGGCGGCCATCATGTCCTCCTGGCCAAAGCCCATGGGGCAGGCGGCGGATTTGTTGTTGATCTGGTAGTAGTGATTCACCCCCAGCTCCCCGTTGTCCCCCCGTACCATCTCCACGCGGGCGTCGCTGAGCATACGGCGGAAGGGCATGAGGAAGAAGGCGTGGGGATTGTTGATCTGGGTCCAGCGATAGGTGTACTCGATGAAGTGGTCGCGGACCTCGGGGGACTGGTTGGCGAACCAGCCGATCTGGTCGAAGCCCCACCACTGCCAGCGGGCTACCTGATGGCGGCCGCGGTTGGCGATGGCCTCCTCCACGGTGGCCTCCTCGAACATCTTGCCGCCCCAGTTGTCGTACTCCATGAGGTAGGGCATCTGCTCACCGTACCAGCCGTTGGGGTTCTCGCCCCCCTCGCTGAAGCCCTCGCGGACCAACACCAGTCTTTGGCCCTCGTAATGCTCCAGAGGGGCGCGGGTGTAGGGCATGGCGTGGTAGTCCAGAAGGAGCTTGCCGTTCACACTCACGCCGTGGGTGTGGGCGTCCAGCAGGACCTTGTGACGGCGGGCGTGCTTGGCGGCGTAGTCGCGGATCATGCCGAAGAGCTCGTAGGTCTTCTTCATGCCCTTGTCCTCGGCGGTGTAGAGGTGGACCTGACCCATGTGAAGAGCCTCGTAGCCGCAGTCGATGTAGCGGGTGGCGCGGTAGTAGAACCACATACGGGCCTCGTCGCGGTTGAGGTCGGGCATATCCCCGATCTTGCCCGGCTCGCGGTCGGGGTTGGAGTTCCAGGCGGTATCCCCGTTCTCGGAGAGCATACGGGCATCGTCCCAGTTGAAGCAACGGTCCTCCACGGGCTTACCGAAGGCCTCGAAGACGTAGGCGGGGATCTTTTCGTAGTTCATCTGCACGGTGACGATCTCAAAGACGCAGGCCTGGAGGATGATCTCGGGATCCTGGGCGTGGACGGCGTCGGCCAGGGCCTTGGACTTGGCGAAATGGGTCTCGTCGTCCTCCAGCATATACCAGATACCCGACGCGCGGCCAATGAACTTGACCCCCATGCGCTTGATAACGCGGAGATCATCTTCAAGAGTGTCGGTCTCGTACAGGGAGCTGGCGGTCACGGCGCGGGACAGGTAGCTCTCCAGCACCTCACGGCTCATATTGCCGTCAAATTGGAAATTCAGATTCATGGGATGTGGTCTCCTTGGTTACGTTGAGTGAGTGAAAACGTCTGTAGCATAGGGGGTTATGAGAAGGGAGATAAACAAACGGTGTGTTGCATTGTGTATTTCAAATTTGGGTTTGTCGGGCTGTTGGGTTTCCTCTTTTTATGCCTTCCCCAGCGGGGAAGGGGGACCGCAAAGCGGTGGATGAGGAGAGTGAATTACGGTTCGGTATCGGGTATGATTTCTCTCGGCGTATCAAGGGCTTTATGTATACACCCGTATAAAAGACCAAACCCGCTCTCCTCATCCACCACCTAC
>JAFULU010000263.1 GCA_017483125.1 Clostridia bacterium | reverse complement strand
TGAAAAAACATTCGTACATTTTGCCTTTTAGGGACGGCGGGCGATTCATGAATCGCCCCTACGGTGATCGGATCCTTCCCGATAAACTGCAATTTACCTATTTTTCATCGCCCAGACCTTCAGCACCGCCGCCTGGGTCTTGGCGTCCTGCACCTCACCCGAGAGGATCATGTCCACCAGCTCGGGCAGGGGGATCTTGACCATCTCCAGAAACTCGTCGGGGTCGGGGTCGGTCTCCCCCTCGGTCATGTCCTCGGCGAGATAGCAGTAGATGATCTCGGTGAGCAGAGCGGGGGAGGTGGCCAGAGGGCCGATGTCGGTGAGGCTTTCGGTGGTGTAGCCCGTCTCCTCCCGCAGCTCGCGGAGAGCCGCCTCGCGGTGATCCTCCCCGACGTAGTCGAACTTGCCCGCGGGAATCTCCAGGGTCACGCGGCCCAGGGCGTAGCGGTACTGGCGGATGCAGACCACCTCTCCCTTATCGGTCAGGGGCACCACCGCCACGGCACCGTTATGCTTGCAGTACTCCCGCATGGAGGTGCCGCCGTCGGGGAGGTTGATGTCGTCGCGGTAGAGGTGGAGGACCTTACCGTCAAAGATCAGCTGGGAGGAGGCGGTGGTCTCCTTGAAGTAGGATTCGGGCTTGGTGTACGTCATGATTTGGTTTCCTTCCATAAACAGAGGCGGCGGCTTTTGTGCGTATTCCACAACTTTGCGCCGCGGTACAGATATTTCCTACATTATACTCCAAATCGGCGGATTTGTAAAGATTTATCTTGAAATTTTTTGGGAGATGTGGTAAAATAATCTTTGGAGTGTTATGATTGATATTTCAAATTTGGGTTTGTCGGTGAGTTTGCTACCCGTAACGAATCGCGTATTTCTAAACACGCGTTCTCCTTCACCCGCCTGCGGGCGGGAGCTCCCTCCCGGAGGGAGCCATAGGAGCGCGGGCAAGAATCACTTGTCGGGTAACGGATCTTCGCGGGGCAAGACGAAAGGCTCCCTCTGGGAGGGGGCTCCCGCGAAGCGGGTGGAGGAGAACGCAGGCCTTTAGGCGGGCATTCTCTTTCGGTTATGGGAACTCACCGACAAACCCCAATTTTAAGCATTTTGCAATCAACTGATCCCCACTCTATAATAAGGAGGAACTGTCATGGCCGATCTGATTTCCGCCCAGCACTCCCGCACCGCCGCGCTGATCGGCGAGGATGGCCTTTCCCGCCTTCAAAACGCCCGTGTGGCCGTCTTCGGCATCGGCGGGGTTGGAGGGCATCTGGCCGAGGCTCTGGCCCGCGCGGGGGTGGGTCACATCCACCTCATCGACCGCGACGTGGTCTCCCTCTCCAACATCAACCGTCAGGCGGTGGCTCTCCACTCCACCGTGGGCCGTCCCAAGGCCGAGGTCATGGCCGAGCGCATCCGCGACATCAACCCCGACTGCCGTGTGGAGACCTCGGTCTGCTTCTACCTCCCCGAGAACGCGGATGATTTTGATCTCTCCCGCTACGATTTCGTGGCTGACTGTGTGGACACGGTGGCCGCCAAGCTGGAGCTGGCCGTTCGCTGTCAGGAGGCGGGGACTCCCCTGATCGCGGCCATGGGGGCGGGCAACAAGCTCCACCCCGAGCGGTTCCGTATCAGCGATATATCCAAGACCGAGACCGACCCTCTGGCCCGTGTCATGCGTCGGGAGCTGAAGAAGCGGGGGGTGGGTAATCTCCTCTGCGTCTGGTCCGACGAGCCCCCCATCCCCGCCAACATCGTGGGGGACGACGGACGTCCCGCTCCCGCCAGCATTGCCTTTACCCCCTCAGCCATGGGGCTTGTCATGGCGGGGGAGATGGTCAGGCGGATGGCAGGTTGCGGTATATCGGACTGACGCCCGATGAACTGCAATCAAAGTAACAGGTAATCGTGAAGAGGAGGAGGAAAACCTTCGGTTTCCACCACTACTATCAATGAAATGGAGAAATCCGTAGGATTTCCACCTTACTTCTTCACTCTTCACTCTTACCTCTAACTTTCATTTACTGCTTTCTCTATTTCAACGTTATCATAAAGGTAATCCCATATCATGAAACCCCAAAAGATCCTACTCATCATCAACCCCGTATCGGGGCGCATGAGGTCTGCCTCGGGCCTCTGCGATATTCTGGACGAGCTCTACCGCGACGATCCCGAGGACTCCCCCATTGCCCTTCCCTTCTCCGAGGGGGAGGCAACCACTCCCCTGCGGGCGGTGGCCAGACCCGTCGGGAAGACCTCTACGGTCAAGTCCACTCCCAAAGCTACCGCGGGGCCTGCCGCTCTGCCTCCTCTGCCCGCCGCGCCCACGGGGCCTTTGGGTGGCGCTCCCAACCCGGACCGTCGGGTGACGGTGGCCCCCACCATGCACCGCGGTCACGCCTCCAAGATGGCCGCCACCGCCGCCGAGGAGGGCTACGACACCGTCATTTGCTGTGGAGGTGACGGCACCTTCAACGAGACCGTGACGGGGCTTATGTCGGTGCCCACCGAGAGCCGTCCCGCCTTGGGCTACATCCCCGCGGGGAGCACCAACGATTTCGCCGCCACCATGGGGCTGTCGGGTTCCCTCCGCGAGGCCGCCCGCACCGCTGTGAGTGACACCGAGACCCCCATTGACGTGGGTCTGTTCCATCCCGTGGGGATGAACCACCGCCCCGCCCGCTACTTCACCTATATTGCCTCCTTCGGGGCCTTCACGGCGGCCTCCTACTCCACCTCCCAGACCGCCAAGAATCTCTTCGGCCATCTGGCCTATCTGGTGGAGGGGGTCAAGGACATCGCCAACATCCAGCCCCGCCACGCCGTCTTTGACCTCCCCGACGGACGGCGCATCGAGGGGGATTTCGCCTTTGGCGCGGTGACCAACACTACCTCGGCGGGTGGGGTTCTGAAGCTCCCTTCGGATCGCGTCTCCCTCTCGGACGGCTATCTGGAGCTGTTCCTCATCCATATGCCCAAGACCCCTCTGGATCTGCAAAAAATCGCAACCGCCCTCATGGCCCAGGATTTTGCGGGCTGTCCCCTCATTGAGCTGCACCACATCAAGGCGGTGCGGGTCCTGCTGGACGATAATCTCTCGTGGTCGTTGGACGGCGAGGAGGCACTTGGCGGCAAGCGGGTGGAGATCAAGTGCCTCAACGGCGGGGTACGGCTCAAGACCCCGAAGAATCAGTAAGCGCATACGGATAACGCCTCGGAAACGGGGCGTTTTTTCGTGGGGAATGATAATGAATATTCAAATTGCAGTTTATCGGGCTGTTGGGGTTCCTCGTTCTTTGCCTTCCCCAGCGGGGAAGGGGGACCGCAAAGCGGTGGATGAGGAGAGCAGGTTTCCGCATGGCATCGGGTATGGATTTTCTTGGCGTATCAAGGGTTTCCGTATACACCCGTATGAAAAACCAAACCCACTCTCCTCATCCACCACCTACGGTGGTACCCCTGCCCCGCTGGGGAAGGCTCACGAAGAAACCCACCGATAAACCCAAATTTGAAGGTGTGTCTGAATCGTTGTCCGAAATACCCAACCTCATCGCAAAAATGAAATTTCCTTCTCCCAATCCTGCAAAACCACTTGACGGAAGCCCCAAGAAGTGGTATAATAATGTATCTGTTTTTTCATCGGAGGTATTGATATGAAAGCAGTTACGCTTTACAACAAGGGGATGTATCTTGTAAACGGGATCCCCACCGAAACCGCAAGCGTCTCCCCCGAGGAGGCCCGCCGCGGTACCATCGCTTACTCCATCCTGGAGGCCCACAACGTATCGGGCAATATGGATAAGCTTCAGATCAAATTCGACGCTCTCGTGAGCCACGATATCACCTACGTGGGCATCATCCAGACCGCCCGCGCCAGCGGCCTGAAGGAGTTCCCCATTCCCTACGCCATGACCAACTGCCACAACAGCCTCTGCGCCGTGGGCGGTACCATCAACGAGGACGATCACGTCTTCGGTCTCTCCGCCGCCAAGAAGTACGGCGGTATCTACGTCCCCGCCAACCAGTCGGTCATCCACTCCTACGCCCGCGAGGAGCTGGCGGGGTGCGGTAAGATGATCCTGGGCTCGGATTCCCATACTCGCTACGGCGCACTGGGCACCATGGGCGTGGGCGAGGGAGGCCCCGAGCTGGTCAAGCAGCTCCTCAAGAACACCTACGACGTCAACCGCCCCGAGGTGGTCATGGTCTACCTCCACGGCACCCCCAAGAAGGGCATCGGCCCCCACGACGTGGCTCTGGCTCTGGTTGGCGCGACCTTCGCTGACGGCTTCGTCAAGAACAAGGTGCTGGAGTTCGTAGGGCCCGGTGTGAAGGGTCTGTCCATCGACTTCCGCAACGGCATCGACGTCATGACTACCGAGACTACCTGCCTCTCCTCCATCTGGATCACCGACGAGGTCACCAAGAAGCACTTCGAGGTGCATGGAAGACCCGCCGACTACAAGGAGCTGAAGCCCGCCGACGTGGCTTACTACGACGCCATGATCGACATCGACCTCGGTGAGATGGAGTCCATGATCGCCCTGCCCTTCCATCCCTCCAACGTCTACACCATCCACGATTTCGTAGCCAACGCCAAGGAGATCCTTGCTTCCGTGGAGGCCGAGGCCGCCGCCAAGTTCAAGAAGGCCAAGCTGGATCTGGTCAGCAAGGTGCAGCCCGACGGCACCGTTCTTGCGGATCAGGGCATCATCGCGGGCTGTGCCGGCGGTATGTTCGACTCCATCGACGAGGCCGCCGCCATCCTCCGCGACCACGATACGGGCAACGGCTACTTCTCCCTGTCGGTCTACCCCACTTCGGTGCCCGTGTCTCTGGAGCTGACCCGCATCGGTGTCACCGCTGACCTCCTGTCCGCGGGTGCTGTCATCAAGCCCTCTTTCTGCGGCCCCTGCTTCGGTGCGGGTGACGTCCCCGCCAATAACGGGCTAAGTCTGCGTCACACCACCCGCAACTTCCCCAACCGCGAGGGCTCCAAGCCCGGTGAGGGACAGCTGTCGGGCGTGGCTCTCATGGACGCCCGCTCCATCGCCGCCACCGCGCGAAACGGCGGTATCATCACCGCGGCCACCGACGTGGACTACGACTACACCCCCCACGAGTACCACTTCGACAAGAAGGTCTACGAGAAGCGTCTCTACTACGGCTTTGGGAAGGCAGACCCCTCGGTGGATCTCATCCTGGGCCCCAACATCACCGACTGGCCCAAGCAGTACGCCCTGACCGAGAACATACTTTTGGAGCTGGCCGCCGTGATCCACGATCCCGTCACCACCACCGACGAGCTGATCCCCTCGGGTGAGACCTCCTCTTACCGCTCCAACCCCCTGCGCCTCTCCGAGTTCGCCCTGTCCCGCCGTTGCCCCGATTACGTAGGTAACTCCAAGGCCGTGGCCAAGCAGGAGGCCGACCGCCGCGAGGGTGTGGTGTCGGACAAGCTCCGCGCCGTGCTGAACGCCGTGGGCGACGGCGACCCCGCCACGTTGGCGGCGCTGGTGAACACCACCCAGTTCGGCTCCTGCGTATTCGCCAACAAGCCCGGTGACGGCTCCGCCCGCGAGCAGGCCGCCTCCTGCCAGAAGGTGCTGGGCGGATTTGGCAACATCTGCTACGAGTTCGCCACCAAGCGCTACCGCTCCAACTGCATCAACTGGGGCATCCTCCCCTTCACTCTGGACAAGGACACCCCCTTCGAGTACGAGGTGGGGGACTGCGTCTTCGTCCCCGCCATCCGCGCCGCCGTGGAGATGGGCACCGAGACCATCCCTGCCAAGGTTGTCCGCAAGGACGGCACCGTGGAGGGTATTACCCTGTATCTGAAGGGTCTGACTCCCGATGAGAAGGAGATCATTCTGGATGGGTGTCTGATGAATTATTACGCAAAACGGATGGATTGAGCAGTTTTTCAAATTGGGGTTTAGCGGTGTGTTCACGCCCGAAGGGCATATCGCGCCCAACGGGCATATCGCGCCCAACGGGCATATCGCGCCCAACGGGCATATCGCGCCCAGCGGGCATATCGCGCCCAGCGGGCATATCTCGCGCAAAGCGCATATCGCTCGCCGTCAGGCGAAATCAGCCTTTTTGTGAGTTTGCGAGATGCCCTTCGGGCACGATATGCCTTGCAGGCGAGATGTGCCCTTCGGGCGAG
>JAFULU010000262.1 GCA_017483125.1 Clostridia bacterium | reverse complement strand
GGGATACACTTGCCATTTGAGATTTCCTCCTAAAATAATATCTTACATAAAATTTTGATAAAACGCGGGGCGTACAAGGAGCCCGTTCGCGCACCTTTGCACGTTGATATTATACCAAAAAAGCGGCCAAAAAGAAAGAGTTTATTTCCCCAAACTTTCTTCTTTTGATTTGTACACCCTGCACAAATCATAGCTCTGTTCGGGGGAGGACCGAGGGGTAGCGTTCCGTCTGGATTTTAATATATTAACGCTTCTTTTTGGCAAACAGACGGGGACGGAAGATGATGCCCAGCACCGAGGCGATGACGATGCCCCCCGCGATGCCCAGGGCGATCTGGAGGGTGCGCATACCCGCGGTGGCGGCGGCGGCGTAGTTCCCCGTCACGAAGCTGAACATAGTCTCGTACAAACCTCCGCCGGGGACCAGCGGGATGACGCAGGGCACCATGTAGACGGGGACGGGCACCTTGGTAACACGGGCCATGATCTCGGAGTAGCCCGCGCCCACCAGCGCGCCGATGAGGTTGGGGAGCAGCTCCCCGTCGAGGAAGTGACCCGCCAGCAGGTAGGCGGCGGTGGTCAGAAGACCGCCCAGGGTGGCCACGAGGAGGCGGCGGGGGTGGACGTAGAACAGAATGGAGAAGCCCAGGGTGCTGAGGGCGGCGGTAATCAGCATAACCGCAGCATTTGGCATGGTCTTACCCTCCGATCAGCTGATTGAACAGCGTCAGCGCGGCCATGTACCCCAGAGCGATCATGAGGGTCTGGAGGATGGCTTGGATGAGGCGCATGGTGCCCGCCAGGGTGTCGCCGCAGAGCAGATCCCGCAGGGCGTTACCGAAGGACAGGCCGGGTATCTCCAGCATGATGGTACCGATGATGATCTTGTCCACGTGGTGGCCGAAGCCGATCTCCACGCAGAGCACCGAGAGCACCCCCGCGGCGAAGGAGGAGATGAGGGACTTGACCATGCTGTTGATATGAACCGGGCGCAAGCGGGCGAACAGGGTCAGGAAAAAGGCGATGGCGGCGGCGGCCAGGCCGTCCCGTATGCTACCCCCGAAAAAGACCGCGAAGCCGCCCGTAGCCAGCATACCGCCGACGTAGCACAGCCACTCGGGGACGGGGCGGTACAGGCGGATCTCCTCCAGGCGAGCCTCCACCTCGGCGGCGGAGATGGGACTCTTACAAACGGTACGGGACAGGGCGTTCAGGGCCTCCAGGCGGGCCAGGTGATTATAGGTAGAGGGAACACGGCGATTCATGGTGGCGTAGGAGCCGTCGGGCATCCGCACCTCGGCGGTGATGAGGGAGGTAATGGCAAAGACCTCCACGGCCTCGGCACCGTAGGCGCGGCAGATGCGTGTCACGGTATCCTCCACGCGGTGGATCTCACCCCCCGCCCGCAGGGTCTCGGCACCCACGTCCAGGGCGATGGCCAGAATGCTCCCCGCGTCGGTGGGGACGGTCTGCCCCTCGGCGGCAGGGGCCGAGGCGCGGGTCACGCCCCCCGTGGGAGTTGTCAGAAAATGTGGAAATTTCACGGTAACGCTCCGTTTCAATGATGTGATACTATTATACATAGAAGCGGGCGGTTTGTCAAGATATTTTCTTTTCAAAAGTTGTCGAAACCCCTTGACATATGGGGACTTCTGTGCTATAATACCCCCATCGTTCCCCGTGATGCCGTCAGGATCGACCGAAACTGTCGGCGGAGGAGCTCTGGAGAATCCCTTAAATGGGTGCCGAAGGTGCAAGGCTGACCAAAATCAGACCGAATCTCTCAGGCAAAAGGACAGAGCAGGTACAATCTGTTATGTGTCTGCATCCTATTTTCAGAGCTGCCGAGGGTTCGGCAGCATTTTTTTATTTCATGGAGGAAACAAACATGGAAGCGTTTCTCAATTGGGTCAAGACGGTCAACGACGCCGTCAACGGCGCGGTCTGGGGTCTGCCCGGACTCATCCTGCTCATCGGCACGGGTATTCTCCTGACCGTGGGCACCAAGGTATTCCAGATCAGCCACCTTGGCCACTGGTGGAAGAACACCATCGCCGGTGTTTTCAAGAAGAACAGCAACGCCACCAGGAAGACCGACCGCAAGACCATTTCCCAGTTCCAGGCCCTCTGCGCCGCCTTGGCCGCCACCGTCGGTACGGGCAACATCGCGGGCGTGGCCGCCGCCATCGTGACGGGTGGCCCCGGTGCCGTGTTCTGGATGTGGGTCGCCGCCTTCTTCGGTATGATGACCAACTTCTCGGAGAACCTTTTGGGCATCTACTACCGCCGCCGCAACAAGGACGGCGAGTGGTCGGGCGGTCCCATGTACTACCTCCGTGACGGTCTGGGCAAGCGCTACGGGAAAAAGTGGCTCAGCCCCGTGTCCAAGGTGCTGGCCGTCCTCTTCTGCTGCTTCGCCATCCTGGCCTCCTTCGGTATCGGTAACATGGCCCAGATCAACAAGATCGTTCTGAATATGGACGCGGCCTTCTTCCAGAACGTCTCCCTGGGCAATATCCCCAATACCGAGATCAACATCATCCACCTCATCATCGGTATCGGTCTGCTCATCATCGGTGCTCTCATCATCATCGGCGGTCTTCAGCGCATCGCCCGCGTAGCCGAGATCGTGGTCCCCTTCATGGCCGTGGCCTACGTCATCGGCTCTCTCATCATCTTCGGCATTAACATCAAGCAGGTCGGCCCCATGTTCGTCTCCATCTTCAAGTTCGCCTTCACCCCCGCGGCTATGCTGGGCGGCGGTATCGGCGTGCTCATCAAGAAGACCATGACCCAGGGCTTCAAGCGCGGCGTGTTCTCCAACGAGGCGGGCCTTGGCTCCTCGGTCCTGGTCCACTCCTCCTCCAACGTCAAGGAACCCGTCAAGCAGGGTATGTGGGGCATCTTCGAGGTGTTCTTTGACACCTTCGTGGTCTGCACCATGACCGCCGTGGTGGTCCTCTCCACCGGCTACATCGACCTGGCCACCGGCTCTCCCGTGGGCGACCTCAACGGCGACACCCTGGTGTCCCAGGCCTTCGGTCAGTACTTTGGCGCTCCCGGCACCTGGTTCGTGGCCATCGCCATGCTCTTCTTCGCCTTCACTACGGTGCTGGGCTGGTCCCAGTACGGCTCCAAGGCCGTGGAGTACCTCTTCGGCACCACCGGCGTCAAGGTCTACAAGTTCATCTTCGTGGCTATGATCGTCTCGGGTGCCGTCATGGAGGGCGGTCTGGCCTGGGATCTGTCGGATACCTTCAACGGTCTCATGATGATCCCCAACCTCATCGGCGTGGTGTCGCTCCTGCCTCTGGTTTTGAAGGTCACCAAGAACTACGTGGACCGCAAGATCAAGGGCAAGGACATCGCCCCCATGCTCTCCTACGACGACGCCATCCAGGCCGAGACCGCACAGCATCTCGACGAGGACTGATCCGTCTCCATCCCTCACAAAAAGATCAAGGGCTGAGTGAAAACTCAGCCCTTTTTGTGTGTTTTTTGCGCGGTCACGCCTCGAACTGACTGCCCCACAGCTCGGCGTAAAAGCCCCCCTTTTCGAGAAGGGTCTTGTGGTCCCCCTGCTCGATGATGTGGCCGTCCTTCATGACCAGGATCACGTCGGCCTCCTTGACGGTGGAGAGGCGGTGGGCCACGATAAAGGAGGTGCGCCCCTTCATGAGGGTGGCGAAGGCGTTCTGGATCTTCAGCTCGGTGCGGGTGTCGATGGAGGAGGTGGCCTCGTCCAAAATCAGCATGGGGGGCAGGCAGAGGAAGAGACGGGCGATACAGAGGAGCTGCTTCTGGCCCTGGGACAGGGAGCCTCCGTCCTCACCGATGACGGTATCGTAGCCCTTGGGGAGCCGCTTGATGAAGCCGTGGGCGTGGGCGGCCTTGGCGGCGGCCATCACCTCCTCGTCGGAGGCGTCGGGACGGCCGAAGGCGATGTTATCCCGCACGGTGCCCGCCGAGAGCCAGGTCTCCTGGAGCACCATGCCGTAGCTTTCGCGGAGGGAGTGACGGGTCACGGTACGGATGTCGTGGCCGTCCACCGCAATGCTTCCCCCGTTTACGTCGTAGAAGCGCATGAGGAGGTTGATGACGGTGGTCTTGCCGCAGCCCGTGGGGCCTACGATGGCCACCCGCTGGCCGCTCTTGAGGGTGAGGTTCAGCTCCTCGATCAGGGGCTTTTCGGGGGTGTAGGAGAAGGCTACGTCGGTAAGCTCCACACGGCCCTCGGCACGGGGCAGGACCGTGGCGTCGGGTGCGTCGGGAACCTCGGTTTCGGCCTCGATGAGCTCAAAGAGGCGGGCGGCGCAGGCCATGGCGTTCTGCAGCTCGGTGATCACTCCCGAGATCTCGTTGAAGGGCTTGGTGTACTGCCCCGCGTAGGTCAGAAAGGCCGAAAGACCGCCCACCGTGAGGGTCATGCTCCCCGTGGCGAACAGGCAGATCAGGGCACCGATGAGGGCCACGCCCGCGTAGACCAGATTGTTGACGAAGCGGGTGGAGGGGTTGACCAGAGAGGAGAAGAACACCGCCTTGCGGGAGGTGGTCTCCAGACGGGTGTTGATCTCGTCGAAGTCCCGCAGAGCCTCGTCCTCGTGGGCGAAGGCCACCACGGTCTTGTGGGAGCCGATCATCTCCTCCACGTGGGAGGTCTGCTCGGCGCGGATCTCGGACTGCTTCTTGAAGAGATGGTGGGTACGGCGGGCGATGAAGGAGGCCACGAAAAGGGACAGGGGTGTGGCCACCACCACCCACACCGTCATGGGGATATTGAGGGTGAGCATGAAGCACAGGGTACCCAGAATGGTGAGCATACCCGTGAAGAATTGGGAAAAGCCCATGAGCAGGCCGTCGGTGAACTGGTCGGCGTCGGCAATGACACGGCTGACCGTGTCCCCCACGGGACGGCGGTCCAGATAGGACAGGGGGAGGGACTGGATGCGGGTGAAGGCGTCGTGGCGGAGTCGGCGCACCACCCCGAAGGTGATGCGGTTGTTGCAGATGTTCATGAGCCACTGGCAGAGAGCGGTGATACCGATGATGACGATACCCCGCAGAAGGAGGGGGGCCAGCGCGGTGAAGTTCACCTGCCCGGGGGCTATGATGAGGTCGATGGCGTCGCCCGTCAGGATGGGCAGGTAGAGGGTCAGACCCACCACCGCAACGGCCAGAAGGAGGGACAGGGCGAAGAGGAGGCGGTAGTGCCTCAGGTAGCGGAGCACCTTTTTCATGGTGGCGAGGGTATTGGTATTCTTCTTCATTGTGCCTCACCTCCCTTGAACTGGGACTCGTGGATCTCGCGGTAGACCTCGCAGGAGCCGAGCAGCTCCTCGTGGGTACCCATGCCCACGGCCTGCCCCTCCTCCAGCACGATGATGAGGTCAGCGGTCTTGATGGAGGAGGTGCGCTGGGAAATGATGAAGACCGTGGGATCCCCCGCCAGCTCGCGGAGGGCCTTACGGAGACGGGCATCGGTGGCGAAGTCCAGCGCCGAGGCGGAATCGTCCAGAATGAGGATCTCGGGACTGCCCACCAGGGCGCGGGCGATGGTGAGTCGTTGCTTCTGACCGCCCGAGAGGTTCCTTCCCTTCTGCTCCACGACAGCGTCCAGCTGACCCTCCTTTTCACGGACGAAATCGGCGGCCTGGGCCACCTCCAGCGCCTTCCACAGCTCGGTGTCGGAGACGTTCTCCACCCCGAAGCAGAGATTGGAGCGGATGGTACCCTTGAACAGCTCGGCCTTCTGGGGCACCACACCGATGCGGGCGCGGAGGGTGGGGAGGTCGTGGCTGGCTACGGGAAGACCGAAAACCGTCACGGTGCCCTCGGTGGCCTCGTAGAAGCGGGGGATGAGGTTCACCAGAGTGGACTTACCCGAGCCCGTACCGCCGATGATGCCCACGGTCATGCCGCGGCGGGCGGTGAAGCTGACATCCTGCAGGGAGGGCTCGCCGCCTCCCTCGTAGGTCATGGTGACGTGATCAAAGACCACGGCGGGGGTGTCGGCGGTGGGAGCGGGGGTGCCGTCGGGGGTAGGGGTCACAGCCATACCCGTGGGCATAGCCAGCACTCCGCCGATGCGGTTGCCGCAGGCCACGGCCTTGGTGACGGTGAAGATGGAGGTGGCCATTTTGACCAGCTCCACCAGAATCTGCCCCATGTAGTTGACCAGGGCCACCACCTCACCTTGGGTGAGTCTGCCCCCGTCCACCCCCACGGCACCCTGACGGATGAGAAGGATGACGGCCAGATTGACCAGCACGTAGGTCACGGGGTTCATGATGGCGGTGAGCATACCCGCCTTGTTCTGGAGGCTTGTCTGCTGACGGTTGGCCGCCGAGAAGGTGTCGATCTGCTCCCCCTCCTTGCGGAAGGCGCGGATGGGACGCACGCCCGACAGGTTCTCACGGGTGACGGCGGTGACGCGATCCAGTCGGCTCTGCACACGCTTGTACAGGGGGATACCCCCCAGCATGACCCCGAAGACCACCACGGCCAGAAGGGGAATGGCGGCCGCGAAGACGAGGGCCAGCTCCACGTCAATGGTGAAGGCCATGATCATGGCGCCGAAGACGATGATGGGGGAGCGGAGCAGGAGGCGGAGGGTGATGTTGATACCCGACTGAAGCTGGTTGACGTCGCTGGTCATGCGGGTGATCATGGTGGAGGTGCCCACGCGGTCGGTCTGGGCATAGGTGAAGGACTGCATATGGGCGAAGAGCTCGCGGCGGATCCTTGCGGCGGAGCCGACGGCGGCACGGGCGGAGAAATACTGGGCGGTGATGGCCCAGGCAAGTCCCACGAAGGCCAGCAGCACCAGCACACCGCAGAGCTGCCAGACGAGGGAGGAGTCGCTCCCTCCTATGCCCTTGTCGATGATGGCGGCCACCACCAGGGGCACGCAGAGGTCAAAGCAGGCCTCCAGGAGCTTGAACAGGGGGGCCAGTATGCTTTCCTTGGGGTACATCCCAAGGCAGCGCAGGAAAATTTTCATGGAAATGCTCCTATAAGTCGAATTCTTTCTAACTTGATAGTATAGCACATTTTGCGGGATTTTGCAAGGGGTTTGGGTGCAAAAGGGGGCGAGACTCATTTTCGAGTAAATTCTCAAAGTAAATGCAACAGTGCAATTTGGAGTTGCATTTACTCTGAGAAAGAAAATGTGGTAGAATTTAGTCTGAGAAAAGGAGGTCTCAGATTATGCAAAGCAACGAAAAGAAAAACAAACACATGACACT
>JAFULU010000261.1 GCA_017483125.1 Clostridia bacterium | reverse complement strand
TACCATTCTGGAGGAGGGCGACATCGACCTCTACCGCCAGGATTACGGTGTTGCTTCTCCCGCCTCCGAGTGGCAGTCCAACGACCCCGCGGGGCAGATCGGTATCACCGAGAATCTCTACGTGCAGGGCTACCTCTGGTTCTTGGACGGCATCATCGCCCGTTTCCCCGACATGATGATCGACGCCTGCGCGGCGGGCGGCGGTCGTAACGATCTGGAGACCATGCGCCGCGCGGTTCCTCTCCACAAGAGCGACGGAGCCTATTCGGAGCACGACATCAAGCAGAGCATGAACGCCTCTCTGTTCGCCTGGCTCCCCTATTTTGGCACCGTTGTAGATGGCCCCGCAACCTGCAACCGTGTGGACCGCTACGGTCTGCGCTCCTCCTTCTGCAGCTTCCCCGTGCTTGAATACAATCTGAACTCGTCGGAGCTGGATTGGCAGACTGCGAAGGCCTGTGTCGACGAATGGGAGCAGATCAAGGGCTTCTACGACGACGATTACTACCTCCTCTCGGAGTGGAACCGTTCGGACAATGAGTGGACGGCCTGGGAATTCTACGACCCTGCAAGCGGGAAGGGATTTTTTGAGGTGTTCCGCCCCGCAAATGCGACTGACAGCAGCTTTACCGTTCAGCTGAAGGGTCTGAAAAATTCCGCCTCCTACAAGCTGACCGACACCGAAGGCCGCTTTGAGGTCACTGTCTCGGGCTCCGAGTTGAAAAAGGCAGGCTACACGATTACGCTGGCAGAGGCGTACAGCAGCGCCGTGGTGCTGATTGAGGAAGTACCCTCCTGACAGAACTTCATGAGCAGTTTGCAGGCTTCGGATTAACGAAGCAAATCATCAAAATAAGCCTGACCCGAAACAATTCGGATTAGGCTTGTTTTGGTGAAATGCGTGAAACGCAAAACAACTTATCTCAACAAGATTTTGCCATCACCTTGTAGCAATCAGTACAAGGTGATGGCATATTTTGTTGCTCGTTTTCTTCTCTGCGCTATACAAAGAGTAAGGAAGCGAACGACAAGAGGATAATGAGACAGAATACCTCCGCGATCAAAACACCGAAGCATTCTTTCTTTTCAATCAGTAAAGCCCGCGGTACAGGGTCAGAAGGGTGTCCCCGTCTACGGCCTTGTCGGCCAGCACCAGCAGATCATCCGAGCGGGTCACGGTCTTGCCGCAGTTCTCGAGAGCGGATGTAATATCCACGTATTCGACGCCGTAGTGGTTGTAGGTCTCGCCGCTGACCGTCAGACCCATGACCTCGGTTGCGAAGACCTTGGGAACATAGAGGTGATCCTCGTCACCAAAGAAGGTCGCCTTGGTGGAAGACTCGTCCAAACGCACCATCTTGCCGCCCGCGAAGGCGTAGTAGGAGCCGGCCTTGAGAACAACCATGTCCTCGGTCAGGGAAGCGGGAGCCTTAACCTCGGTTTCCTTGGTGGTGTAGCGGTAGTTGAAGCGGTCATTGGGAGCGGTATCGCCCAGGTCAATGAACTGCATGATGTCGCCGCTGTCCACCGAGTTGTCCGCCCACTTGAAGTCGAAGGTATCACCCAAGCCCAGCAGCTCGGCATCCACCTTGATCTGGATATAGTTTCCGCTGACAGTGTAGGTAGCGGAGCCGACCTCCTCCATCTCCCAGGAGTTGTTCACGAACTTCTGGACGGAGCAGGAGTTGCCGTTCTGCGTGCGGTTGAGGACAAAATCGTAGCCGTACCAGCCGGTTTCGTAGTTACAATCGGCGTTGATGAACAGGTTCATCCAATTTGTGCCGGAGGGGGCGGTAATATCGGCGGCGCACTCGGCATAGAAGAACACGTCACTACCGTTCCCCGACACCTTGGCCACCGTGAAGTCATTGCGGCCGCTCTTGTTTTCGTAGTGGAAATTCCCCACGTAGGACATGGCATCGCGGTGGGCGGTGTCACCCTCATAGTCGCGGAACTCGGGACCGACGATATCCCACTGGGATCGGGGGCCGTCCAGAACGATGGGACGCTGACCGAAGGCGGCGAGGGGGGCGCGGCTACCCTTGTAGTCGCGGATATTCTGGGTCATCTGGTAGTAGTAGTTATCGTTGTAGACACCCTTCACAGGCTCGATGTCACGGGAGTATTCGGGGTTGAAGGCGTCCACGTAGTAGTGTCTCGTCCATTTGTCGTCATTGGTGACCTTATATTCGTTGGCGATGGTCTGGCCGACGGCACCGCTGGCCTCCCAACGGCCTGCCCACCACTCGTTCCATCCCACCAGCATGATGAGGCCGGGATCCTGCTCAATGGCGTAATCGAACTGCTCCTCAAAGGCAATACCCAAGCCGGAGGTGCCTTGATCCACCAGATCGAAGCCGAAATTGCCGCCTGCGGGCTGTCCGCCGTTGTGATAGGAATAACTGCGGCCGCCGTTGGTGCCGTAGCTGCCGTTGGCCCAGAAGCCGCTCATGACGACCATCTGCTCCAGCTCTCCCGTTTCGGAGAGACCCTTACCCTGAGGGTACATATCCGCCCAGGGCCAGCAGGCTTTGCCTTGGAGATTCTGATACCAGCCGTCCGGGGTGTAGGCCCAGCTGTGACGGACTGTGAAGAACTCCCGCTGCTCCTGGGGAAGGGTGTTCAAGAGAGCTTTGGGCAGGAAGATCAGGGGCTTGCCGTTGTGCTTGAACCACAGATCCTCGTATCGACCCGTGGAGTAGAGGTTGTTCCAGAGAGCCTTGAAGGAGTTGGCGGCGACGTCTCTTTCATCGCCGCAATGGAAGCAGATCTGGGGGGTATCGTGACCCTCTGCCCGCATCTCCGACCAGACCCGGAGAAGGGTCTCGTAGGTATTCTCGTAGGTGAGGCCGTTGGTGGCATCCACGAAGATGAAGTCGATGCCTGCGGCCACCAGCTGGTAGGTGTGCTTGCGGATGACCCACTCATCGTCGGAGCGGTAGTAGCCTAAATAAGGCTCGGCCCAGTAGTGGCCAAAGCCCAGCGGGCCTTGGGTTATGACGTCGATCAGGGCATTCTTGCCGCCCTCGTAGTAGGTCTTGGTGTGATCGTAGACCGTACTGTGACCGCCGTGGATGTTGGTGTCGTGCCACAGGAAGTAGAAAATACCCACCTTCTTGTCGTTGACGGTGCCGTTTCCGGAGCCTGTCAAGCGGCCCACGTCATCCATGCTGACCCAGGTATCGGACAGCACGTCCATGGAATTCATCATGTTGGCGTCCTCCGCGGTCTTCTTGGTTCCCGCGATACCGGTGGCCTTGAAATCGGTAATATAGACGTTACCCGTATTCATGAGATGGAGCCAGATATTGAAGTAGCCGGCATCGGAGATGGTCACGCCGCTGTCGGTCAGGGTAGGCTTGCTTTCCCCGGGATGGTACATGGAGACGGTGTCCCCCTCCCACTTCACCTCGGCCAGAGCCACCTTTTTACCGCTGTCATTTTCGGCATAGACCGTGATCATAGAGCCGTTGTCCTCTATCCAAAGCATCCGCTCGATCTTGAAGTCCACGCCCTTTTCCTTGATGGTCATATAGGATGTAAGAGGCCACTCACCCGTGCGGATACCGATCTGTTTTTCCCGCAGGGCGAGCCAGATTCCCCCCTTACCCGTGGCGTCACCGCCGGGGTTGGGGAGGCGCAGACCGATGTAGAGCGTGAACCAGGGCGTGCTCTCGTTCTTGCCCGTGATGTGCATCTTGGCTTCATAGGTGGCGGGGCTTGCCAGGCTTGTATTGAGAGTCAGGGAACTGACCGTGGACTGACGCAGGGTCACCCGTGTCCCCTCTACATCGGCATCACCGAGACTGAAGGCAGGGTCACCGGCGGAGAAGGCATAGGTGACCTTCCGGGCGGTGGAGCCGCCGCTCCCCGCAACCGTGCTCGATACCGAAAGGTCGGTCACGTCCGCGCCTTCGGGAGCTACGTAGTCCTCCCAGATCACGGGAGGAGTGGTTTCGGCATCGGTCTCACCGGGGGTATCCTCGGGGGTAGTACCGCCCGGGGTCTGTTCCTCGGTGGACAGGTCGGTGTCGGTAGGGTCACCGCTCCCCTTACAGGCTGTAAAGCAGCCTGCAAGGGTGGAGATCATCAGCAAAAGAGCAATGACTCGGAGAAATAGATTTTTTTTCATGCTTTTACTCCTTTCAGGGAACCTCGAAAAACGGGTTTCCCATGTTGAAATGTACGATTCAACGGCTGATTATCAGCCGTAATGGCACCAAACACAACGCCGAGTAGGACTGTAAATGCAGATGCGGAACCAAAACCTCCCCAACACAGCAGAACTACGGCTGCGGTCAAACAACTGACAGCGTTGAACCAAAAACCTCCCGAAAGCTTGGTGGTTTCTTGATCGGTGTAGTACTTTTTCGTAATACCTCCGCCGAGAGCCGCAGCC
>JAFULU010000260.1 GCA_017483125.1 Clostridia bacterium | reverse complement strand
TCATCAAGTCCCTCGCCGCCCAGATCGCGGGGAGCGAGACCGACCCCCTCCGCCTGGCCCGCCGCGTCTACGACTACATCTGCGAGCACATCCGCTACTCCTACGTCCGCGACTACCTGCTCATTGAGAACATCCCCGAGTTCGTCCTCATGAATGGCTACGGCGACTGCGGTACCATGGGCCTGGCCTTCATCACCCTCTGCCGCGCTTTAGGCATCCCCGCCAAGTGGCAGTCGGGCTCGGCCTGCTACCCCGACTCCATCGGCAGCCACGACTGGGCCATGTTCCACATCGCCCCCTACGGCTGGCTCTACTGTGACCCCTCCTACGGCGAGGGCGCGGCCAGAGCAGGCAACGAGGTGCGCCGCGACCACTACTTCGCCAACCTCGACCCCTTCCGTCTGGTGGCCTCCAATGAGTTCCAGCAGCCCCTCACCCCCGACAAGGCCTTCTGCCGCATGGACCCCTACGACAACCAGAGCGGCGAAGCCGAGTATGAGGACGAGAACATCTTCTTTGAGGACCGCGACTGCGGCAGACGGGTGGTCTTTGCCGAGGAGATCGAGTAAGAATGCAAAATTCAGAATGCAAAATGCAAAATGAATGAAGCCTTTCACAATGCATAAGCCCGTCTCACGGTAATTTGCCTGGAAATTCTCAAAAGGTCATAATCACCAATCCATAATTGCTGTTTGATCCATGATTCCGCGCCATCCCCCGTTTCTTGATTTTGCATTTTGCATTTCAAATTCTCCCCTACGAAAGGATCTACCATGGAACCCACCGTCACCCCCATCCGCATCTCCATCACCTCGGAGCGCTACGAGGTAGCCGCCTCCCTCTTTGATTCGGTCTACGGCGATCTGGCCGAGCAGGCAGGGGGCAACGTTCCCCCCACCCCCATGTCCCCCGCCGAGGAGCTGCTCATGGGCATCTTCTCGGACGACCTCGGAGACGGCTCCGAGGAGTCCTACTTCGTCAAGCCCGCCGACCCCGCCGTCACCCGCGCCAAGGCCACGGGACAGGAGACCGACGCCATCGAGAAGATCGAGCTGTTCACCGAGGGCCTCATGACGGTCACCCCCGACGCGGGCTTCACCGAGACCCCCTCCTATACCGTCGCCGTCACCTACGACGAAACCGAGCTGACGGGCATGGCGGGTGCCCGCTCCACCGTCACCTACCGCACCGCCGACCGAGGCCTTGTCTCCATGATCCGCTCGGGCCCGGTCTCCACCGCCATGACCTTCAAGGCCCACCACCGCGCCATCTGCACCTACGAAACCCCCTATATGCCCTTCTCCATCGGCATCCACGCCCTGACCGTGGACAACCGCCTGGACACCGAGGGGGTGCTCAAGCTGGATTACATCATCGAGATCAAGGGGGCGAGAGCCGAGCGGTGCGAGATGGAGATGAAGATTCAGGAAGATAAGGGCCTGTAAATTGCAGTTTAGCGGTGAGATACAAGTTACAAGATACAAGATACAAGATATGTAAAACCCTTACGACGACTCCCGTTTCTATATCTTGTATCTTGTATCTCCGTATCTTGTATCTCTTAGATAAACCCAAATTTGAATTCGCCCCCCAAAAAAACTACAAGGAGGCTCCCCCATGTCCGACTCCCATTTCCCCAACATCATCGACGTCCCCGGCGGTCTGGAAAACCAGACCATGTGCTTCATGATAGACGACCGCGTCACCCGCAAAAATTTCGTGGATCTCCGCCTGCTGGTGGACGATAAGACGGTGCTGAAGAACCCCCACAAGGGCTGGTTCTGGCACTTCATCGACAACGGCTACGGCCGCCCCCCCTACCGCGACGGCTACGAGGACGACCCCGTACTGGACTTCCCCGGCCTCAACCACCTCTACCTCCGCTTCGACTGGGGGGACGTGGAAAAGGAGGAGGGGGTCTACGACTTCTCCTACCTGGACGAGATCATGGACAAGTGGGGGGCCTTTGGGTACACCTTCGCCCTCCGCGTGGTGACCTACGAGGGCGACCCCAACCTCAACTACGCCACCCCCGCCTACGTTTTTGAAAAGGGCGCGCGGTGCTATGAGCTGGAGAACGGCAAGATCCAGCCCGACTTTGCCGATCCCATCTTCCTCCACTATCTGGAGAAGTTCATGGCCGTCCTCGGCGAAAAGTACAACGGCGACCCCCGCATCGAGCTGATCGACGTGGGTACCATCGGCACCTGGGGCGAAGGACACACCGTAGAGGGGGACGGCGTGATCTACCCCCTGGACGTGGTCAAGAAGCACTTCGACCTCCACTGTAAGTATTTCCCCGACACCTTCGTGGTCTGCAACGATGACCACATGGTGGGCCGCATCCCCAACGGACAAGCCGAGGTGCAGGAGGTCTTGGACTACGCCAACGCCCGCGGTATGGGTGTGCAGGACGATTCCATCTGCTGTGACTACTACTTCCAGATGAACGGCTACGATACCATGCGCGCCCCCTGGGCCTTCGACAAGCTGGCGGACAACTGCCCCAACGTCATCGAGATGGCCCACTACACCTACATCAAGCCCCAATTCGAGAGCTATTTCCGCGACGGCCTCACCGCCATGGAGGCCTATAAGTCCGCCCACGCCACCTTCGCGGGCTTCCACGGCTACCCCCGCAAGTGGCTGGAGAATGAGTTCTACCTCACCGAGTACTGCGCCAACCGCCTGGGCTACTGGTACTTCATCACAGGCGCCTGCATCCCCGAGCTGACCGATACGGTCTACAATATCGTCACCCTGGACATGGAGAACCGAGGCTGGGCGAGAGCCTACTGGCCTTTCACGCTGAAACTGCGCCTCAAGAACGAGCAGGGAAGCTACGAGATCCCCTTGGACGCCGACAACCGTGACTGGCTCCCCGACACCGCCTTCACCCTGGACCTCCGCGTGGATGCCCGAGGCGTGCCCGCGGGGGAGTACGAGGTCGCCGTGGGCCTCTTTGAGGGGGAGCGGCCTATCAAGCTGGCCATCAAGGAGACCGCTCTCGACCAGGGCTACTACACCGTCGGACGCACGACCGTCCGCGCCGTTTAATTGAGGAAAGGAGCGTATGAATATGGAGAACAAGAGATACCCCAACCTCATGCCCGCCCCCACCCCCGACGGCTCCCAGACCATGTGCGGGATGTTTGACGACCGTTCGAGCGCCACCCGCAAGGACTTCATCGACCTCCGCCCCCTGATGGACGATAAGACCCCCCTGAAGAACCCCCACAAGGGCTGGTTCTGGCACTACATCGACAACGGCTACGGCCGCGAGAACTACCGCGTCCACCACGATCACAACGACGCCCTTTTGGATTTCCCCGGCCTCAACCACCTCTACCTCCGCGTCGACTGGGGCGACGTGGAGAAGGCCGAGGGGGTCTACGATTTCTCCTATCTGGACCAGATCATGGACCTCTGGGGGCCCAGAGGCTACAAGTTCTCCCTCCTCGTCTGCTCCTTTGAGGGGGAGAAGGCCATGAACCACGCCACCCCCGCCTACGTCTACGAGCAGGGTGCCCGCGGCTTCCGCACCCCTACGTGGGCCATCCAGCCCGACTACGCCGATCCCATCTACCTCCACCATCTGGAGCGGCTTTTGTACACCCTGGGCGAGAAGTTCAACGGCCATCCCCTCATCGAGTGCATCGACATCGGCACCATGGGTACCTGGGGCGAGGGCCATACCGTCTTCGGCACGGGTGAGATCATCCCCCCCGCCACGGTCAAGAAGCACTTTGACCTCCACGCCAAGTATTTCCCCGACACCTGGGTGCTGTGCAACGACGACCACATCTCCTGCCGCATCGCCCACGGTCAGGCCGAGGTCCAGGAGATCCTGGACTACGCCTACGAGCGGGGCTTTGGCGTCCAGGACGATTCGGTGTGCTGTAACTACTACACCCAGGTCAACGATTACGATACCCTCCGCGCCCCCTGGGCCTTCGATAAGCTCTGGAAGAACGCCCCCACCTGCATCGAGATGGAGCATTACGGTTACGTTCACGCTCACAACGATCATTTCCGCGACGGCTTTACCGCCATCGAGGCCTTCAAGCGCTGTCACGCCACCTTCGCGGGCTTCCACGGCTACCCCCGTGACTGGCTGAAGAACGAGTACTACCTCACCGAGTACTGCGCCAACCGCCTGGGCTACTGGTACTTCCTCACGGGCATGACCATGCCCACCCTCACCCCCACCGCCCATAATGTTGTCACCCTGGATATCGAGAACCGCGGCTGGGCCAAGGCCTACCGCCGATACGATCTGGTCTTCCGCTTCCGCAGTACGGCGGGGAAGGACTACGTTGTGCCTGTTGAATGTGACAACCGCAAGTGGATGCCCGGCGTGAAGCAGACTCTGAAGCTCCAGCTTGACCTCCGCCATCTCCCCGCAGGCACCTACGAGGTCGCCATCGGTCTGTTCGAGGGGGAGACTCCCATAAGGCTCGCCCTCAAGGAGAGTGTGTCCGATGGGAAGTTCTATACCCTGTGCGGGGCGACTGTGAAGGGAATCTGATTCCACCGAAAAACCACACACCATAGGGTATGACCCGTCCATGAAAGGACCCCAACCATGAAGAAAAGACTCATAGCCCTCCTCCTCCTCGCCGTCCTGCTCCTCCCCACCGTGGCCTGTGACGGAGGACAGCCCCCTGCCGACACAAGACCCGACACCACGGCTCCCGAAGCCCCCGCCGATACCCCGCCTGCGACCGATCCCGCCACCGAACCCGAGACCGACCCCGAGACCACGGCCCCCGAGCCCGAGACCGATCCGCCCCTGGGTAGCGTCGAGCTGGACAAGAGCAAGACCTACAAAATTCTCTTCGTGGGCAACAGCTATACCTACTGCAACGATATGCCCACCCGCTATTTCGGCGAGATCATGCAGGCGGCGGGCTACAAGGTGAAGATCATGTCCCTCACCAAGGGCGGCTGGACCCTTCTCAATTCCTCCAACGCCCGGGACGAGCTGGGCAGTAAGGTGAATTCCATCCTTAAAAATCAGGAATTTGACTTCGTGATCCTGCAGGAGCAGAGCATGACCCCCGCCGTCAATAGCGGCTCCTTCTATAACGCCGTCAAGAGGCTGGACAACAAGATTCGGGAGAGCGGCGCCACCCCCATCCTCTACGCCACCTGGGGGCGCAAGCAGGGAAGCGGCGACCTCACCGCCACAGGCCTTATCGCCGAGACCATGACCTGGAAGCTGGCCGCCTCCTACGAGCACATGGGGCAGACCCATGACATCCCTGTAGCCCACGTGGGCCTGGCCTTCTGGGATATCGTCCAAAACGAAAGGAGGGTCAACCTCTTCGACACCGATCTGAGCCACCCCAACGCCGCAGGAAGCTATCTGGCCGCCCTGACCATCTTTGCCCGTATCACGGGTATCGACCCCACCACGGTGGACTATGAGGGCGGCGTCAACCCCACTATTGAGCCCATCCTCAAGGAAGCGGCCCGCAAGGCGGCCTTCGAGACCCCCGAGATCCCCGAGGAGTACATGGACGAGGCCGCGAGACGGAAATGATCCCCACGCCGTGGCAGTTGCGGTGAGTTTCCCGCGAAAAAATCCCAAAACCCCTTGACAAAACAAGAAATCTGTGCTATGATATACCATCATAAACCAACGACGAAGAGTAGTACCGCACCCACCCCGTTCCAGAGACCCGCCGATGCTGTGAAGGCGGGACGGAGCCTGCGCGAATGGACTTCCGAGGGCAGACCGAGCCGAACCGCGTGTTCGGGGTAGTATCTGACGGCGCGCGCCGTTACCGCGTAAAGAGGAGGGAAGCACCAAAGGTGAAGTATCCCTCAATCGTGGGTGGTACCGCGGATTTTTACAAAAATTCGTCCCCGACAGTAAAAACTGTCGGGGACAAATTTTTTAATGAATGATGAATGATGAAAAATGAAGAATGAATAACGAAGGTGCAAAGCCTACGGCTTTGTCCATCCAATTTTAATTGAAAACCGAAGCCACCTGGCGAGGTTTTCTTCCGAAATTATTCATTATTCACTATTCATTATTCATTATTCATTAAATGAAAATATGTAAAGTGAGGATAACCCCATGTTCCAAAACACCCCCGTTTCCTTCTCCGGCGTCCAGCCCAGCGGAAACCTGACCATCGGCAACTACCTTGGCGCCCTGAAGAATTTCTCCGCCTACACCGAGAAGTACAAGTGCTTCTACTGCGTGGTGGACGAGCACGCCATCACCGTCCGCCAGGTCCCCGCCGACCTCCGCCGCCGTACCTACGAGACCCTGGCCCTCTACATGGCCTGCGGTCTGGACCCCGAGAAGAATACCCTCTACGTCCAGTCCCACGTCAAGGAGCACGCCGAGCTGGCCTGGCTCCTCAACTGCTTCACGGGCTTCGGTGAGCTGTCCCGCATGACCCAGTTCAAGGATAAGTCCCAGAAGCACGCCGACAACATCAACGCGGGACTCTTCACCTACCCCGTGCTCATGGCCGCCGATATCCTGCTCTACCAGACCGACGTGGTCCCCGTGGGCATCGACCAGAAGCAGCACGTGGAGCTCTGCCGCGACATCGCCACCCGCTTCAACCAGCTCTACCCCGACACCTTCACCATCCCCGAGCCCATCATGGCCAAGAGCGGCGCCAAGATCATGTCTCTCGCCGATCCCACCAAGAAGATGAGCAAGTCCGACGAGAACACCAACGCCGTGGTCTACATCCTGGACGACCGCGACACCATCATCCGCAAGTTCAAGCGCGCCGTCACCGACTCCGATACCTGCGTGAAGTACGCCGAGGGCAAGGACGGCATCAACAACCTCATGACCATCTATTCGGTCTTCACGGGCAAGACCCTCGACGAGATCGAGCTGGAATTTGAGGGGAAGGGCTACGGCGACTTCAAGATGGCCGTGGGCGAGGTCTGCGCCGACGCCCTGGCGCCTGTCCAGGAGAAGTTCAAGTGCTTCATGTCCGATAAGGCCCAGCTGGAGGCCCAGATGAAGAAGGGCGCCGAGGAGGCATCCTACGTGGCCAGACGGACCCTGTCCAAGGTGCAGAAGAAGCTGGGATTCGTGCAGATCCGATGAAGTATGTGTTCCTCTTCACCGATCCTCTCGCATTTCTCAAGACCCTCCTGATCTTTGCCGCGATCTTTACCGCCATCGCCCTGTGGCAGCTGCTGGGACTGCTGACCCACCGCAGGGTCATAGCCGACCGTGGGCGTACCATGGTGGATATCCTGACCCTCAAGTGCTTCATGCTGACCTACGCCGCCGCGAGTGTTTGCTTCCTCTTTTTCCGCTCCTACGTGGCCATCCTGCTGTGGATCCCGCTGGGGGTGTGGTTGAACAAGAAGATCCTTGCCCATGATTTCATGGCCATGGCCTATTTCGACGCATTCCCCTCCCACGAGCTTCATCCCTTTCAGAAGCTGAAGGACTACAAGGAAAACGGCCCCGATTCCGCGGTGCTCAACCGCAAAAAATTCAAGGCCCTTGTCCCCTATGACGGGTACGGACTGTACTGCTACGCCCACACCTGCCTGCTGTCCTTGGTTGCTTATGGCGGAAAACTGTTTTTCGAGGAAGGCACTGATTTTTCCGGCATCCTGTCCCTTGTGGAGTTTGACTGTCTGGCAGTATTTATCGTTGCGTCCCTGCTTTTGTCTCTCCTGAAGGCCGAGACCGGACTCGGCGAGCGCAATTCCTTCAGGGCATTGCTTTACTTTATCGTTGTCGTTGTGATCATGAATCTGCTGTATTTCGCATAAGCCCGCCGTAAGCGATCATTTCGGTGTTTGTGAGGCTTGGATCGGAGCTATAAAAGAACCGCTTTCTTTGGGGAAGCGGTTCTTTTATATATGTGTATTAGATTTCAAATTTGGGTTTATCGGTTTTCAGACCGATAAATTGCATTTCACCCCATCACGGCACCCCCCTGATTCCCAACGCCTCGTCAGGCAACACGCCTTCAATCACCGCCGCTTCCACCAGACTCCGATCCACGCACAGAGGCTTGATCAAATGCCAATCCATCTCCCCGTTCAAGATCTTATCCAGAATACGACACCGTGAATCGTAGTCCATGAAGGGGAGCAGATGCTCCAGCATCTCGGGCGTGATCCCCGCGCAATCGGTCTCGGCCAGCAGCCGCTGTGTCCCTTCGTCAGAGAGGTACACCGCGATATCCATCAGGCGGGACACGTTGATCCCCTGCACCGCCAGATTTACCGTCAGCCGCTCTACCGCGCTGGGCTTCAGCAAAGGAGCCAATGCCGCCACGTCCTCGGGGGCCGCTTTACCCACAGGCTCCTGCCCCTGTGCCAGACTGCGGAGAATGGCTGCTTCCCCTGCCGTGGGGGAACCGGCACCGATCAGCTCGTCCACCGATACGCCGAACAACTCAGCCATGGTCACCAGTATGGTCACGTCGGGGAAGGAGTCCCCCGTCTCATACTTGGATACTGCCTGCCGTGTGACGTTCAGCCGTTCGCCAAGGTCGGATTGGGTCATATCGGCGTTCTTGCGAAGCTGAGCCAGCTTCAAGCCAAAGGTCTGTGTGTTGAACATATCGGTTCCTCCTTACGGGTGTTATGAGTTCTGCATATATTGTATCCCATGATCCCCAAAATGTCAAGCAACGGTTGTTTGCGTTGGTGTATGACCGAAAAATAACCGCATCCTCCCCACTTTTTCCCAAAAACCTATTGAAAATCCCCCCCATCCATGCTATAATAAAAGAAACAAAAAATCCACCCAAGAAAGGAACCACCACCATGAATCAGGACAGAATCATCAAAGCCTACGAGTACGCCCGCGACGAGTACGCCGAGTATGGCGTCAACACCGACAAGGTGCTGGAGGAGTTCGACACCATCTCCATGTCCCTCCACTGCTGGCAGGGCGACGACGTGGTCGGCCTGGAGGGCCTGGGCGACGTGGAGTCCCAGAACCTGGTCACGGGCTGCTACCCCTACGCTGCCAAGACGGGTGACGAGCTTCGCTCCGACATCCAAATGGCCTTCTCCCTCTCCCCCTTCAAGCACAAGGTCAACCTCCACAGTATGTACGCCGAGCGCAGAAATCCCCGCAACGACCTGACCATCGAGGACTTCCGCAACTGGGTGGACTTCGCCAAGGAGCACGGCTACGGCCTGGACTACAACGCCTCTTTCTTTACCCACCCCATGATGAACAACGGCTTCTCTCTGGCCTGCCTGGATAAGTCCACCCGCGACTACTGGATCGAGGCGGGTATCGACAGCCGCGAGATCTCCCTGGCCATGGGCAAAGAGCTGGGTCAGAAGTGCTTCAATAACATCTGGATCCCCGACGGCCTGAAGGACGTCCCTGTGAACCGCTACCGCTACCGCGAGCTGCTCATTGAGTCCCTGGACAAGATCCTGGGCACCCCCTACACCGAGGAGGAGCATCAGTACGCCGCCGACGTCCTGGAGGGTAAGGTCTTCGGTATCGGTACCGAGGCATTCGTGGTGGGCTCCCACGAGTTCTATCTGGGCTACGCCGCCACCCACAACTGCGGTGTTACTCTCGACACGGGTCACTTCAACCCCACCGAGAACATCCCCGACAAGCTCTCGGCCTACCGTCCCTTCGTCCGCGACCTCATGCTCCACATCTCCCGCGGTCTCCATTGGGACTCCGACCACGTCCTCATCCAGGACGATTGCCTCATGACCATCATGCACGAGATGCGTATGGGCAACCTCTACGGCGACGTGGCCATGGGTCTGGACTTCTTCGACGCCTCCATCAACCGCGTGGCCTGCTGGTCCATCGGTCTCCGCGCCGCCGCCAAGGCCGTGCTGGCGTCCCTGCTGGAGCCCGTCAACCTCACCGATAAGGCCGAGGTAGAGGGCGACTTCACCTCCCGCCTCATGCTCATGGACGAGGCCAAGAACCTGCCCATGAACGCTGTTTGGGAGTATATGCTCATGAAGAAGGACATCGCCATCGGTCAGGATGCCCTCAAGGCCATCAAGACCTATGAGAAGGATGTCATGGCGACCCGTTGATCCAACTTCCTATACGAAAAGGCTCGCTCAGATATGGGGCGGGCCTTTTGTAATGATCGGGGAGAGGAGCGGTGGAGCGTGTGAGGGCAATACTACAAATTTGGGTTTATCGGGCTGACGGAACCGTGCGGAAATGGGGAGTGTGACCCCGAGCTTGCTCGGAGCTCATCACGCCTCCCGCCGCAGGGGCTGGTCGGCACCTTCCCCCAGGGGAAGGCAAGGGTATGCGGAAACCGTTCTTTTCGTTGAAGCCAAAAGAAAAACATAGTTTTGGTGATGAGGGAAAGCTCCC
>JAFULU010000259.1 GCA_017483125.1 Clostridia bacterium | reverse complement strand
TGAATAATTGCGGTACATTTCCCTGCGGGACATGGATTTATTGTTTTTATTATAGCACAGTTGGGGGTGGTTGTCAACCGAGGGACAGAAAAAGTGCGCCGTGGGGGTCACGGCGCAAAAGGGGAATTTTGGGGGGCAAGGGGATCACAGGGGGAGTCCCTGAACCAACTCCACCAATTTCTGATAGCGGGGATGATCCCGCAGAGGATCCAGCTCGGGGGTCCGGAGCTTGTGGGACAGCTTTTCACGAAAGATGGATGTCTGCATAGAGGCGAGGTCTGCCATGTGCTCCAGCAGGGGTGTACGCATGAGGGATTTCCATGAGATCTTGCCCTCGGTCGGGGAGCCTTCCCTAAGGAGACGGATCCAGTAATTGATGGCCCCCTCCAGGCTGTCCATGGCCTTTTCCCTGTCGCCGCTTTCCAGATGGGCCGCCGCCAGCAGAAGGTACAGGTCACCCGAATCGAAATCGTGGTAGGGCGGCGGGCAGTCGTCACCGAAAATGGCTCTCAGCATGGCGAAGAAGGTCTCATAGACCTTGATGGCCTCGGTGTATTGGCCATTTTGGCAGTAGGCCTTGCCCAGGCGGGCGATATCGTCCTCCAGGACCTGCAGGGTGAGCGCCAGATCACTGCACAGGCAGGTAACAGCGCTATCGTAGTGTCCCGTGGCGCTGTGCACGTCGGCCAGGAAGGAATAGGCGGTAAAGCCATTGCGAGCGGGGAAATTGCGGGCTTCGGCGGCCGCCTGCTCGTACTCCCCCCGAGCCAGATGCAGAAACACCAGATTCTGACGGGCGGTCAAAATCTCGGTCATATTCTCCGAGTAAGCGGCGATCCGCTCGGCCATGCGGACCGTCTCTTCCGCGATCTGCTCCCCCCGCTCGGGATCGTAGATCCAGCCGTTGTCGGGCAGGGACAGGGAGGTGCCCAGACCCATACAGACGTTCAGGAGCACCAAATTGGAGGGGTACTTTTTCAGCCCCCTGCAAAGCTCGTCGTAGGCCGCGAGATAGGTCTCCCGCTGACCGTACCTTTCCATGGCGTGGGCTTTTTCCACGATCTCCCACGCCTCGCTCGCTTCGGTGGTGGTGTCCAGCCCGAACAGCACGTCGGTGCTGACCCCGAACACCGAGGCCAGCGGGACGATCTGGGATATGTCGGGCATACCGCTCTCGCTCTCCCACTTGGACACGGCTTGGGAGGTGATATTCAGCCGCTCGGCCAGCTCCTCCTGGGTAAGGCCTCGCTCCTTTCGGAGGCGGCGGATGGTCTTTCCAATGGATTCTTTCATATGCTTTCTCCTTTTTCGTTGGTTTCGGTACCGTACCCATAGGATACCACAAAAGCACGGGGATGTGAAGCGACCCGTCAGCGACCTTGACCCAACGGAGCGTTGGATTTTTGGGGTTTCAGTATAGCATAGTTGGGGGCAGTTGTCAACCGAGGGACAGAAAAAGTGCGCCGTGAGAGTCACGGCGCAAAAAGGGTCATTCTTGGGGCGCGGGAAGGGGCTTTTCTACGGGGAGGTATTTTTGGATCATGTCTTTCCACTCCTCCTCGTCGCAGTCCAGAAATTTGGAGCCGGTCTTCCACTCTCCGAGGCGCCATTGGCGAAACTTTTGTACGCCGTTTGAAATATCCTCGTAGTCCCCCAGCTCGTAGTTGAGGCGCACCACGTAGCCATGCAGGTCGAAGGGCGGGTCGGTGGGGATAGGGACCAGCATCTGAAAGGTGGTGAAGCGCATATCCTCGATATCCTTGAGGATGTCGGCGTGTTGGGATTCCTCCAGAACGGCTACAGGGGTGTGGATCTCGGGATCAATGTCATACACGCCTTCAGCAAAATAGTAGATCTCGATGGAGGTGATGCCCTCGGTGCCGTACTCGAATTCGTAGTCGGTGGGGATGTTAACGTAGCAGGAGGTGAGGGATATGGCCAGGAGCAGAAGGACGGCGAGGCACAGGGCGGTCTTTTTCATGGTGGTTCTCCTTTACAATATGTTTTGGGGGCTTCACCTATATAGACGCAAAAAATCCCGCAGTATTACAGTTTTTCTGAAACTTTTCAAAAAAACAGCTCACGCCTTCCCCACGCACCCGAACAGCCTCATCTTCTCCATGACCGCCCGCTTGATGTACTCCACCTTGCGGTTGCGGATGGTAAGGTAAGCCTCCCCCGCAGAAAGACCGTCGGCCATGGCGGCGTTGCCCGCGAGGCAGAGGTCGGTGAAGATGTTGACCTTGGAAATACCGCAGGCGATGGAACGGCGGAAGTCGTCGTCGGACAGCCCCGAGCCGCCGTGCAGCACCAGGGGAACGGGAAGGGCGGTGTGGAGCTCGGTGAGGCGGTCGAAGTCCAGCTTGGGCTTGGACTTGTACGCGCCGTGGGCGGTACCGATGGACACCGCGAGGGCATCCACCCCCGTGGCGTTGAGATAGGCCTCGGCCTCGTCCACGCGGGTGTAGAGGTCGGTGGCGGCATTGTCGTTGGCGGAGGCCTCCCCCACGTGGCCGATCTCCCCCTCCACGGTAGCCCCGAAGGCGTGGGCGATCTTCACGATCTCACGGGTGTCGGCAATGTTCTGCTCATAGGCTCCCGCCGAGCCGTCGAACATGACGCTGGAGAATCCCAATTGCAAAGCCTCCATGCAACGGCCGAAGGTGAGGCCGTGGTCGTAGTGGACCACCACGGGGACCGAGGCCCGCTTGGCGGCGGCGAGGATGGAGGGGGCGATGAGCTTCAGCTCCCCATTGGGGAGAAGCACCTCGGCGGTTCCGATGATGACGGGGGAGCGGCACTCCTCGGCGGCGGAAATGACCGCCTCCAGCATATCGGTGTCGGTGGTGTTGAAAAGGCCGACGGCGTAGTGATTCTTTTGCGCGTCGGCAAGGACGGCGTTGAGGTTGACGAGCATGGTGGACTCCTTTTCGTGTGGGGTGTGTAAAGTTGGGTTTGTCGGTGGGTTTGAAAATGTGATCGTAGGGACCGGCGTCCTCGACGGT
>JAFULU010000258.1 GCA_017483125.1 Clostridia bacterium | reverse complement strand
GTCCTCGACGGTCCGCCAACGACCCACCGTAGTTCGTTGTCGGGTATATGTTATTTGCGGACCGTCGAGGACGCCGGTCCCTACGAATACGATTTGTTTGTTGGTTTCAAACAGACCGATAAACTGCAATTTGCACATTTTGCAATCGTCCACAGGGGCAATTACCGAATAAAGTCCTCCATCTCGGACAGTCTCGCGCCGCCCGTTGCGGCCACCACGTTATTGAGGAAGATCACGTCGTCCACGCCCTTGGAGGTCACCAGCTCGGACAGGGTGCCGTTATAGTAGCGGTAGTCCACCACGTAGACGTACTCGTAGCTGTCCACCAGGAAGGGGGCGAAGGCGTTGCCGAAGGACTCCTTGACGAGGAGGACGGTGGTTCCCTTCCGATCCGCGGCAATATTCTCGTTGTGGATCTCAATGAGGGGATGGTCGCCCATGAGGAAGCAGTTATACTTGGAGGCCGCCGCCTGATAGAAGGAGTCGGTGTCCTTGCGCACCACACCGCCGCGGTAGCGGGTACGGTCACCGCCGTCTGCGTCGTAGATGTACTCGTCGTTGGTTCCCTTGGGGATATAGGCCTCCACGCTGTCGGGGTTTGCGCCCATGGCGGCGGGCTGGCCCGTCTTGCTGTACAGGGTGCCGAGGAAGCCACCAAAGGTCATCTTCTCATAGGAGGACAGGGGCGTGGGGGTAATGCCCGCCGCCTGACAGTAGGCCTCGTAGGCGTAGTAGGCTCCCGTGGCCGTCCAGTGGTGGTCGGTGCGGAAGTAGATGTACTCGTCCTTGTGGGCCATGAGGGCGGCGTAGGCGTTCACGGTGTGGACGTCCTCGTTCATGCCCGAATACATGTAGCGGATGGCCTGGTCGGCGTCGGGGAGCTTGTGCTGATCCTGGACCTCGGCGCTGAGGGCGAAGCTGTAGTGGAGGGGGATGATGAGATCGTAGACCTTGGCCTTGCCCTCCAGGGTGGTGGCGGCCTTGTTCATGAGGGAGGCGTAGGTCTGGGCGTTGACCTGGGAGAAGGAGTACAGCTCGTAGGCGGTGTCTCCCACCAGATAGTAGCCGCCCACCTGCTCACCGCCCTCGCCGCCGTTTGTGGGTCTGTCCACGGGGGCATTGGGGTTCATGGGGCCGTCGGGGATGTCGTCACCCACGTCCCCTTGCTGGAACTGCTCGCCGCGGAGGCCGAAGAGGGATTGGATGCCGTGGTAGGCCTTGATGAAGCCCTCCCGCCCGGGGAAGGTGTCGGCGTACCACAAAGAGACCTGGTCGGTGAACTCGCCCGACAGGAAGGACTCCACCGTAAAGGCGGGGAACTCGGTCAGCTCCCGCTTCTCGGTCTCGGAGGCGGCGGGACGGAGAAACCAGCAGAGTCCCGCGATAAAGCCCACGCAGAGAAGCAGGACGGGGAGGATGAGACCCAGCGTCTTGGCCTTGTCGGACACGGCAGGGCGGGGAGTTTTGTTGTTTGTATCGTTCATAGAGTGTGTTACCTCATAAATATCGGGGTTTCAAATTTGGGTTTATCGGGGAGGAGGGACAACCATGCCACACCCCAAATATACCAATGGGGAAGGGGCCCCATGGGGGGTTCCCCTATGCTTCCCACTGTCAAATCTTTTGGCTTGTCAATGCCTTCTTGAAAGTTCTTGGGATTCTTAAACCCTTCTTTCAAGAAGGGTTTAAGCGGGGGTCAGGGGCAGAGCCCCTCGTTCCCCATAAACTGCAATTTATCAGAATCTAAAATACAGGAAGGGGTTGTAGCTGTCACCCACCAGAGCCAGAGCCGAGAGGATGAGCAGGGCGATGGGAGCGGCCACGGCCACGGTGTTGGTCACGGCGCGGGCAAGAGTCCCGACAGTACCCTCCTTTTTGGCGGCGGCGGTGAGATGCTTGGAGAGGAAGGGGATGATGGGAGAGCAGGCGATCATGGCCACCAGCAGGATGAAGAGGTAGCTCTTCAAGGTGTAGTGGGCGTTGTCACCGTTCAAGCCCTGGGTAAAGCCGAAGAGGGACTTGAGGGCATGACCCATAAGGCTCATATCGTCAAAGCGGAAGAGGAACCAGCCGAACCAGACCACGATCAGAGTGTAGAGTCGGCGGAAATGCACCGTGAAGGCGCCTCCGTGCTTCTTCCAGCGAAGGATATACTTCTCCAGGACGAGGAACAGGGCGAAGTAGAGACCCCACAGGATGAAATTCCAGGACGCGCCGTGCCAGAAGCCCGTGAGGGCCCAGACGATCAGGAGATTGAGGATATGCCGACCCTTGGAGCAACGGTTCCCGCCCAGGGGTATGTAGACGTAGTCACGGAAGAAGGAGGACAGGGAGATGTGCCAGCGGCGCCAGAAGTCGGTGACCGAGTCGGCGGCGTAGGGATAGTTGAAGTTCTCCTTGAAGTGGAAGCCGATCATGCGCCCCATGCCGATGGCCATGTCGGAGTAGGCCGAGAAGTCCAGATAGATCTGGAGCATGTAGGCAGTGATGCCCAGGAACACCCCCAGAGAGGAGACCTGGCCCGCCGTCAGCTTGTCAGGGGACAGGAGCGTGTCGGCTACCGTAGCGCAGGTGTTAGCCAGCACCGCCTTCTTGCCCAGGCCCACGGTGAAGCGGAGCATACCGCTCCACGTTTCGTCCAGAGAGACGGTACGGCGGTCGATCTCACGGGCTACGTCCACATAGCGGACGATAGGACCCGCGATGCACTGGTGGAACAGGGCGGCGTAGAGGAGGAGCTTGCCGTAGCTACGCTGGGGAGGAGTCTCGCCGCGGTAGACGTCCGCCACGTAGGAAATGAGCTGGAAGGTGTAGAAGGAGATACCGATGGGGAGGGCGACCTTGGGAATGAGGTTCTCAAGCCCGAAGAGAGCGCAGAAGCTGTCGGTGAAGAAGCCCGTGTACTTGTAGATGACCAGAAGGGCCAGACACATCCCCACGGTGATGGCCAGAAAGGCCTTCTTGGCTCCCTTACCGCCCTCGGCATGGAAGGGGGAGGAGTTGCAGGACCAAACGAGGTGGGCACCCACGTAGCAGATAAAAGTCTCCAGGCAGAGGAGGAGCACCAGAGGGGGGCCGCCCCAGGCGTAGAAGATCAGGGAGAAGACCAGAAGGACGGTATTTTTGGCCTTCATAGTGGGGGCGAACAGGTAGATCCCGTAGCACAGCACCAGAAAGGCGAAGATGAAGAACAGGCTGGAAAAGACCATATATAGAAACCTCCGTTGGAGTTGGACACAAAATATTGCGGTTAGCGGTTACCTGTTTATTATAGCATAGCCCCACAGCTTTTGCAAGGGCTTTTTCGCCCTCCGCACAAAAAAATCTTCCCCTCTCCCCATATTTTGTCACCTCTGCATCTTGACAGGCGGGCGTGTTGGATGTATAATAGGGGTACAATCTACAGAAGAGTAAAAGCGCGCGCGTCAAGTGCCGACGGGACGGGGAGTTGCCGGTCGGACGAAAGGGGCTTTCACAGAAAGCAACCTGCGGTTCGCGCTTTGCATCCCGCTTCGTTTGGCAATAAGGTCGTCTGTCCCCCGTGTCGGGGACTTTGCCTCCTTTCCCGCCCAATGTCGCAGGGGAAGGAGGTATTTTTTATGTCTATTCCCAACCCCACCGCCCCCAACCGCCGCTCCGCCGCCAAGGCCGCATTAAAGCGACTGGTGCTGGGTGCCATGCTGGCCGCCATCAGCGTGGTCATCGGTATGTTCTGCAAGAGCTTCCTCAACTTCGGGGGAGGCCTTTGGCGGGTCACCTTTGAGAACCTGCCCATCATCCTGGCGGGGATCTTTTTAGGCCCCCTCACAGGCGGCATGGTGGGTGTGGTCTCGGACCTCACCAGCTACCTGCTCTCCCCTCAGGTCTATCCCCCCAACCTCGTGGTCACCTTCGGCGCCTTCGCGGTGGGTGTGACCGCTGGACTCATGGCGCGGTTCGTTGTTCGTGAGCGAGGGACCAAGCAGATCGTCCTCTCCGCCGCCGTGGCCCATATCATCGGGTCCATGATCATCAAGCCCATCGGGCTGTTCCAATTCTACGGGTGGGCGGTGCTGGTGCGCATCCCCCTGTATCTGGTAATCGCGCCCCTGGAGATCTTGCTTTTGTGTCTGCTCTGGAGGCAGAAGTCGTTTCGGAAATTGTTTGAGAAGATGTAAATTGCAGTTTATCGTGCTGACGGAACCAAGCGGAATGGGGATGTGTAACCCTCATCCGTCACGCCTTTGGCGTGCCACCTTCCCCCAGGGGAAGGCAAGAGTATGAGGGAAGTCCACGTATTGTTGATTCCATAAGCGAGAATAGCATTTTGAAACATGGAAAAAACTACCCTTTTCCTCGTCCTTGCCTTCCCTTGGGGGAAGGTGGCACCCGCCAACGGCGGGTGACGGATGAGGGTCACACAGACGGTTTTATATCGGTTCAAACTATTCGATAAACCCAAATTTGAACATCACAAGGAGGTCCCCATGACCTACACCCAAGCCCTTGATTTCATCCACTCCACCTGCTGGAAGGGCAGCCGCCCCGGGCTGGAGCGGACCATCGACCTGACCGCCCGATTGGGCAATCCCCAGAATTCCTTAAAGTTCATCCATATCGCCGGCACTAACGGCAAGGGTTCCACCTCGGCTATGCTGGCGGCTATCCTGCAAAAGGCGGGCTACCGCGTGGGACTGTACACCTCCCCCTTCATCCTCCGCTTCAACGAGCGGATGCGGATCGATGGGCAGGACATCCCCGACGGCGAGCTGGCTGAGATCACCGAGTTCGTCAAGCCCCACGCCGAGGCCATGGCCGACACCCCCACCGAGTTCGAGCTGATTACCGCCATCGCCCTGGTGTACTTCGCCCGCCACAATTGCGATTACGTGGTCTTTGAGGTGGGCATGGGCGGTCGGCTGGACTCCACCAACATCATCCCCCCCGAGACGGTAGCCGCCTCGGTCATCACGGGCATCGCCATGGATCACACCGCCTTTCTGGGTGACACCCCCGAGAAGATCGCCGCGGAGAAGGCGGGGATCATCAAGGCGGGAGTCCCCGTGGTGTTCGGCGGCAACCATGCCCCGATCGGTGAGGTGCACCCCGATCCCGTGGCAATCGCAACCGCAAAGTCCTGCGCCCGTGTGATCCGCGAGAAGGCCGCCGAGGTGGGCGCGCCCTATACCGAGACGGATCACAGCAAGCTGGCCAATATCCGCGCCGATCTCTTCGGCGCCGACTTCGACTTCGGGGAGCGCAAGGATCTCCACATCTCTCTGGCGGGTCTGTACCAGCCCTACAATACTGCCACGGTGCTGACCGTCATCGACCTCCTCCGTGAGAGAGGATTGACCATCCCCGAGGAGGCCATCCGCGAGGGGCTTGCCTCGGTGAAATGGCCCGCCCGCTTTGAGGTGCTGTCCAAAGATCCCCTCATCATCGCCGACGGCGGTCACAACCCTGAGGGCATCGACGCCGCCATCGAAAGCGTCAAGACCTACTTCAAGGACGAGAAGATCCTCCTCCTCACAGGCGTCATGGCCGACAAGGACTACGACCGCATGGTGGCACGCATGGGTGAGGTAGCTTCCCGCGCCTTCTGCGTCCGTCCCGCCAACGATCGCGCCCTTGACCCCGCCAAGTACGCCGAATCCTTCCGCGCCATCGGTATCCCCGCCGAGGGGTACGCCACGGTAGCCGAGGGTGTCCGCGCCGCCGCCGAGACCGCCAAGCGGGAGGGGAGAGCCCTGCTCTGTCTGGGGTCCCTGTATATGTACGGGGAGGTCCGCGCCGCTGTGTTGGGTGAGGTGGAAGCATGACCGCACAGAACAGCGCTTCGCTGACCCTCCGCTTCGCCACCCCCGCCGATGCCGGGGCGTTGGTGGCCATCTACGCGCCCTACATTCGGAAGACCGCCATCACCTACGAGTACGAGATCCCCTCGGTGGCCGAGTTCGCTCAGCGCATCCGCACCTATTCAGCGAAATACCCCTACCTGGTGGCCGAGCTGGACGGCATTCCCGTGGGCTACGCCTACGCCTGCCCTCTGGGCTCCCGCCCCGCCTTTGACTGGTCAGTGGAGGCCGCCATCTACATCCGCGAGGACTGCAAGGGCATGGGGATCGGCAAGGCTCTCTACCAAAAGCTGGAGGCCATCCTCAAGACCATGGGTATCCGCACCATGACCGCCGCCGTGGCCAGCGTGGATCATGACGATCCTTACCTGACCAACGCCAGCCTCGCCTTTCATCTGCGGATGGGATTTGTCCCCGTGGGAACCTTCCACCACGCGGGGTGCAAGTTCGGGCGGTGGTACGATCTGACGTGGTTGGAGAAGGGGATCGGCTGCTATGAGAATGATCCGCCTCACCCCAAGACCGTTCATGAGACCCTCGACGCGTTGGAAAATACGGAAACCTGAATGAGTGGAGATACGATTGTATGTGGTTGATACTTGCGCTTTTGTCTGCTGTTTTTGCGGCTCTTACCTCTATCTTGGCGAAGATCGGCATAGAGGATGTCAATTCCCATCTCGCAACGGCCATCAGAACCCTTGTCGTTGTGGCCATGGCCTGGGGCATGGTCTTTCTCACAAACGCCCAAAACGGAATTACTGAAATCAGCAAACGAAGCTGGTTGTTCCTCATTCTATCGGGGCTGGCAACGGGTGCTTCCTGGCTGTGCTATTACAAGGCATTGCAGATGGGCCAGGCCTCCAAGGTTGTTCCCATTGATAAATTAAGCGTTGTCATTACGTTGGTTCTGGCTTTTGTGTTTTTACACGAGCAGTTCACGGTCAAATCCTTGATCGGTTGCATCCTGATTGGGCTTGGAACCTTGATCATGGTTCTTTAATTTTCCATGTGCCAAGTATTCAACAAGGACAACAGAAATTTGAAAACCGCGCCATTCCTCACGGGTGGCGCGGTTTTTGTAAATTTGGGTTTGGAGGGATGTTTCGGTTGGCACAAACACCTGTAGGGAGCGACGCCCTCGTCGCTCCGCCACATAACACACACCGATATGTTTCGGGTGTAGAGGCGAAAAACATATATCCGACAAAAGATAAAGGCATTTTTGGGGTTGCGGAGCGACTAGGGCGTCGCTCCCTACAATAGGGTATTGGCAGCCAAGCCAACGTGCCCACCAGACCGATAAACCGCAATTTGCCCCCCTAAATCCAAAAACCGCGCCATCCCCAACGGGTGGCGCGGTTCTTTTCATTCCTTGGTAAAAGCCTCCGCCGCCATGCGGGTGCCTGTACGAAAGCCATTGATATAGCTATCCTCGCGGATCAACTCAATCATCTCGGCCGTCTGGCGGTCGTACTTCTCCAGGATCTCCTTTTGCTCCTCGGTCAGGCCTTGGCAGAGCTTTTCGCGATTTCCCTCGCGCAGTCGCAGGAGGTCTTGGATGTATGGACGGTTGGGGCCGTCCTTTTCGTCGGGGACAAGGCGGCCGCGGTAGAGATCCTTTAGGGTGTCGAACATATTTTCTTCCTTTTAAAACATAATTTTTATTTGACATTTAGTGAATGTCAAATATGCAGACATTATACCATATAATAGTGTTAATGTCAAGTAGTGAATGTCAATCAGGGAGAAGAACATGTTTATTAACAAAACGGGATCGGGGCGCAATAACATTTGCGGTAGCAATATCGCAAAATACAGAAAAGAACAAGGTCTTTCGCAAAGAGCCTTGGCCGAGCGATTGCAGATATTCGGTCTGGATATCGAAAAGAACGCCATTCAGCGCATGGAATCCGGACAGCGGTTTATTACGGATATTGAAATGGTGTATTTGGCAAGAGCCTTGGACAAAACATTGGATGAACTGGTCGACCCTACGCTTCTATAACAAAAGAACGGGACGAAAATCCCGTTCTTTCTGTTTTTTATTCGTAAATCACTTCACAGCATTGCTCTTTTCCTTCTGAATAACGTCGTGAGCACCGCCCTCCACGATGGAGGTAGCGGACACCAGAGTCAGCACGGCCTTCTCCTGCAGCTCGGGGATGGTCAGCGCGCCGCAGTTGCACATGGTGGACTTGACCTTGGCCAGGGACATGGCCACGTTGTCCTTCAGACTGCCTGCGTAGGGCACGTAGGAATCCACGCCCTCCTCGAAGGACAGCTTCTTGTCGCCGCCCAGATCGTACCGCTGCCAGTTGCGGGCGCGGGCAGAGCCCTCACCCCAGTACTCCTTGTAGTAGGTACCGCCGATGGAGACCTTGTTGGAGGGGGACTCGTCGAAGCGGGCGAAGTAGCGGCCCAGCATGACGAAGTCGGCACCCATGGCCAGGGACAGAGTGATGTGGTGATCGTAAACGATACCGCCGTCGGAGCAAACGGGGATGTAGATGCCGGTCTCCTCGTAGTAGCGGTCTCTCTCCTGGCAGACCTCGATCAGAGCGGTGGCCTGACCGCGGCCGATGCCCTTGGTCTCACGGGTGATGCAGATGGAGCCGCCGCCGATACCCACCTTGATGAAGTCGGCACCGCAATCGGCCAGGAAGCGGAAGCCCGCGGCATCCACCACGTTGCCCGCGCCCACCTTCACGGTGTCGCCGTACTTCTCGCGGATCCAGGCGATGGTGCGCTTCTGCCACTCGGAAAAGCCCTCGGAGGAGTCGATGCACAGCACGTCCACACCGGCCTCCACCAGAGCGGGGACACGGTCGGCGTAGTCACGGGTGTTGATGCCTGCGCCCACCACGTAACGCTTGGAGGCGTCCAGCAGCTCGTTGGGGTTCTGCTTGTGGGTGTCGTAGTCCTTGCGGAAGACGAAGTAGCAGAGCTTACCGTCGGCGGAGACGATGGGCAGGGAGTTGAGCTTGTGGTCCCAGATGATGTCGTTGGCCTCCTTCAGGGTGGTGCCCTCGGGAGCGGTGATGAGCTTGTCCAGGGGAGTCATGAACGCGGCGACCTTGGTGGCGGGATCCATACGGCTGACGCGGTAGTCGCGGCCGGTGACGATACCCACCAGCTTGCCGTCGGCGGTGCCGTCGTCGGTAACGGCCATGGTGTTGTGGCCGGTCTTTGCCTTGAGCGCCACCACGTCGGCCATGGTCATGTCGGGGGAGAGGTTGGAATCGCTCTTGACAAAGCCTGCCTTATGGGACTTGGCGCGCTTGACCATAGCGGCCTCGTCCTCGATGGTCTGGGAGCCGTAGATGAAGGACACGCCGCCCTCGGTGGCCAGAGCCACGGCCAGACGGTCACCCGATACGGCCTGCATGATGGCGGAGACCATGGGGATGTTCATTTCGATGGCGGGCTTCTCACCGGCCTTCTTGTTGTACTTGACCAGAGGGGTCTTCAGGGAAACGTTGGCGGGGACGCACTCGGCGGAGGAGTACCCGGGGATGAGCAGGTATTCGTTAAAGGTATGGGAGGGCTCGTTGATAAACTTAGCCATGTCTTTATTCTCCTTTTTTTGTTGTTTTAGGTAATGGATGTTCAAATTTGGGTTTGGCGGGGAGTTTGTTCCCCGTAGCAAATCGCGTATTTCTATGTGCTCGTTCTCCTTCACCCGCCTGCGGGCGGGAGCTCCCTCCCGGAGGGAGCCATAGGAGCGCGGGCAAGAATCACTTGTCGGGTAACGGATGTCCGCGGGGCAAGATATGAGGCCCCCTCCGGGAGGGGGCTCCCGCGAAGCGGGTGGAGGAGAACGCGGACACTGGGGCGGGCACTCTCTTCCGGCTACGCAAACTCACCGATAAACTGCAATTAGAATGCTTCTCAATCGGTGGTTTTTTTCTTTCGTATGGTGGGGGAGGTGCCTCGCGGGACACCTCAAAGGGTTCAATTCTCGGTATATTTCGCCTTTTCCTCGCAGTATAGACAGCGGTAGATGCCGTGCTCGGGATTGACGGGGTAGTACACCTGATCCAGCTCCTGCTCCACGTTAGTGATGCAACGGGGATTCTTGCATTGGATGACGTTCACCAGGTAGTCGGCGGGATGGATCTTGGAGGGCGAGGGCTGATCCGTCTCCTGCAAGAGCTTGTAGATCAGCGCCATGCGGATGTACTTACCGCAGAGAGCCTGGCGGAAGTAGCAGGCGCGGGGATCGTCGTCCACGCGGACGCTGATCTCGTTGACGCGAGGCAGGGGATGGAGGATGGCCATATCGGCCTTGGCGCGCTCCAGCTTCTCGGGGGTCAGCACGTAGCTGTCCTTGAGCCGCTCGTACTCGTAGGGGTCGGCGAAGCGCTCGCGCTGGATGCGGGTCATGTAGAGGATATCCAGCTCGGGGAGAGCGGCTTCCAGGTCCGCCGTCTCCTCATAGGGAGTGGCGTGCTTGTCCATGACCTCGTACTTGATGTAGTCGGGGACCTTCAGCTCCTCGGGGGAGATGAGGACGAAGCGCACGCCCTCGTAGCGGGACATGGCCTCGATGAGGGAGTGGACGGTGCGGCCGTACTTCAGGTCACCGCACAGACCCACGGTGAGGTGGTCCAGCCTGCCCTTCTCGCGGGAGATGGTGAGCAGGTCGGTGAGGGTCTGGGTGGGGTGGTTGTGACCGCCGTCGCCTGCGTTGATGACGGGGATGGTGGCGTTCTGGGCGGCTACGAAGGGGGCACCGTCACGGGGATGGCGCATGGCGATGATGTCGGCGTAGCAGCTGATGACCTTGGCGGTGTCGGCCACCGACTCACCCTTGGAGGCCGAGGAGCTGGTGGCCTCGGAGAAGCCCAGCACCGAGCCGCCCAGCTCCAGCATGGCCGCCTCAAAGGAGAGACGGGTACGGGTGGAGGGCTCGTAGAACAGGGTGGCCAGCTTCTTGCCCTTGCAGGCCTCGGCGTATTTGGCGGGATTCTCAATGATATCGTTGGCGGTAGCGATCAGATCGTCCAGCTCGGGGATGGACAGATCCAGAATGCTGATGAGACTTCTTGGCATAAGAGTTCCTTTCTCAAAGCCACAAGAACGGGCTTTGATCTCCATATTTCTTTTTTGAAAGTTCTTGGAGGTCACGGAACCTTCTTTCAAGAAGGTTCCGTGCGGGTCCAGGGCAGAGCCCCGGCGGGGATCAGGGGCAGAGCCCCTCGTACTCCTTATGCCTTCGCGCCGTAGACGGCCAGGTAGTTCTTGATGCGGGTGACGTTCTCCTCGTTGGCGGGATCGGCCTCCAGGTACTCGATGATGTCGTAGACGTCCACGATGGAGTACACGGGGAAGCCGAACTGCTCCTCGATCTCCTGCATGGCGCCCTTGTCGGTCTGGCCCTTCTCCTTGCGGTCTACCATGATGAAGGTAGCGGCCACCTTGGTGCCCTCCACGTGGGAGAGGATCTCCATGCTCTCGCGGATAGCGGTGCCGGCGGTGATGACGTCCTCGATGATGACGATCTCCTCACCGGGGGTGGGGACGTAGCCCACGAAGGTACCGCCCTCGCCGTGATCCTTGACCTCCTTGCGGTTGAAGAAGAAGGGCACGTTCAGACCGTTCTTGGACAGGGCCACAGCGGCGGACACCGACAGGGAGATGCCCTTGTAGGCGGGGCCGTAGAGGACGGCCTGCTTGGCACCCAGCTTTTCGAAGTAAGCCTTGGCGTAGAACTCACCCAGGCGGGCGATGTCGTTACCGGTCTTGATCATACCGGCGTTGATGAAGTAGGGGATCTTGCGGCCGCTCTTGGCGGTGAAGTCACCGAACTTCAAGACCCCCGCGGACTGGAGGAACTCGATAAATTCTCTCTTGTAGCTTTCCATTTTGTATATCTCCTTGTGTTTTATTTCAAAAGCAACGCGCGGAGGGCATCCACGCTCTCGGCAATGGCATCCGCTCCCGCAGTCTCATGCTCGGCTCGGTTGCCGTAGCCGTACAGTACACCCACCGAAGAAAGTCCCACAGCCTTGGCACCGTCAATATCGTGGTGGCGGTCCCCCACCATCACGGCGGTGGAAAGATCGGTCACCCCCGCCTTGGCCAATGCCTCGCGGATGACATCGGCCTTGCTGTACCCGCGGGGGGCTTGGAGGGCCACACCGCAAATGTGGGTGAAGTAGCGCGCCAGCCCGAAATGGTGCAGGATGCGCTCGGCGAAGACTTGGGGCTTGGAGGTGGCCACCAGCAGGGTCTTTCCCGCGGCGGTCAGCTCGGACAGCAGGGTCTCCATGCCCTCGTAGACGGTGTTCTCCGCCCAGCCTCGGTCGGCGAAATACTCGCGGTAGACCCGAACCGCCTCCGTGGCCTGCTCCTCGGTAAAGCCGTAGTACTCCATGAAGGAATCCATGAGCGGCGGGCCGATAAAGCGGTAAAGCTCGGTGCGGTCGGTCACGGTGATGCCGAAGTGGGCCAAGGCATGGGCAACCGAATTGGTGATGCCCATGCCGGGGTCGGTCAGGGTGCCGTCTAAATCAAACAAAATATATGCTTTATTCATTGATTCATCCCTATTGATCCTTTTGTTAAAGGTTTTGGGAGATTCTTAAGAACCCTTTTGCAAAAGTGTTCT